>NZ_CP190246.1:2804211-3115790 GCF_039652435.2 Niabella insulisoli
TTTTCTGCATCATCGGTGTGCTGGCAACAGTCAACAGTTTGCAACGCAATATCCAGAACGAAATAAAATCGATGGGAAATAATATTATTTTCATCGACAAATGGGTTTGGAGCGGCGGCCCCGATTACCCCTGGTGGAAATTTGTCAACCGCCCCTACCCCAAATATTACGAACTGAAACAAATTAAAGAGCGGTCGCCCAGTACGCAATATGCTGCTTTTTTTTACGACATTTCTGATAACATTGAATTTGCCGGGTCTATATTGAGCGGCGTAAAAGTTTACGGCGCCAGCGAAGCATACAACAATATTCAAAAGCTGAGCTTTGCCCATGGGCGGTATATTTCCGACGCTGAATTCAATTATGGCACCAACGTAGCGGTGATTGGCGATGAAGTAGCGACCAAGCTTTTTATCGTTCCTGAAGCAGCGCTCAATAAGCAGCTCAAACTTAAAGGCCGGCTGGTGAAAGTGATTGGCGTCATTAAAAAACAGGGAAAGCAATTAACCGGCGGGTGGGAATTTGACAAAAGCATCATCATCCCCTATCAATTTGCAAAAACGATCTATCTCGAACGTTACTCCGATCCCAAAATTATGGTCAAAGGATATGATCATATCAACAGCACTGCGCTTAAGGACGAACTCGAAGGCGTTATGCGAAGCATTCACAGGCTTAGCCCGACCAAAGAGTCGGATTTTGCGCTAAATGATCTCAATGATATCAGTAAAGAAGTAGAAGCTGCATTTGTCGGATTAAATATCGGCGGCGCTATTATTGGCGGCATCAGCCTTATTGTTGGCCTGTTTGGCATTGCCAACATCATGTTTGTAACGGTTAAAGAAAGGACGCCGCAAATCGGCTTAAAAAAAGCAATTGGCGCGAAAAGGCATATTATCCTCACAGAATTTCTTTTGGAAGCCGCTTTTCTCTGCATTATCGGCGGCCTCATCGGTTTATTGCTGGTAGCTGCGCTGGCTTTTATCCTTACCAAAGCGCTCGAATTCCCGGTGTATGTTTCGGTTTCCAATATGATCTGGACATTTATCATTTGTATTTTAGTGGGCATCATCGCGGGCATTATCCCGGCTACGCAAGCCGCTAAAATGGATCCGGTGGTAGCAATAAGAAGTTAAAGAAAGCCTTTCCTCAGCCACGCTTTTCCTCAATGTTGAAACATCATCTGATAAAATTTTACATTCCAGTTTTTGCATTTTATCTTCGCTGAATGCCTACAATTTTAGCCATTGAATCCAGCTGTGATGAAACTTCAGCAGCGGTTAGCGTTGACGGGAAAATTTTATCCAACAATATTGCCACACAAGCAGTGCATGCCCAATACGGAGGCGTAGTGCCCGAGCTGGCCTCGCGCGCTCATTTACAAAATATCGTTCCGGTGGTGGACACAGCCCTTCAAAAAAGCGGCAAAATCCTACAGGATATCGATGCGGTTGCGTTTACGCAGGCGCCTGGCTTGATCGGATCGCTGTTGGTTGGCGCCGAATTTGCTAAATCGTTGTCGCTCTCGCTCAACAAACCGCTGATTGCCGTGAATCACATGCAGGCACATGTGCTCGCTAATCTCATTCCCGACAAAAAGCCAGGTTTCCCATTTTTATGTTTGACAGTAAGCGGCGGTCATACGCAGATCATTCTCTGCAAATCCCCTTCAAAAATGGAAATTATCGGAGAAACAATTGACGATGCGGCCGGTGAGGCATTTGATAAATGCGCGAAACTATTAGGCCTTCCCTACCCCGGCGGGCCGCTGATCGACAAATATGCTAAAGAAGGCAATGGCGACCGCTTCGAATTTCCGGAACCCCGGATACCCGGGTATAACTTTAGTTTTAGCGGATTAAAAACTGCCATCCTCTATTTCCTGATGAATGCCGGCAAAAGCCTGGTTTACAAAGAAAACTTTGCAGCTACCGAAGCAGCGCAACAACAATTTATCAAAGATAACCTGGCCGATATCTGCGCCTCTGTTCAAAAAAGAATTATTACGATTCTACTCAATAAGTTCAGCAAAGCCGCTACAGATCTTAACATCAAAGACCTCTGTATCGCGGGTGGCGTGTCGGCCAATAGTGGTTTAAGAACAGCTTTTACGGCGATGGGCGAACAAAAAGGATGGCAGACTTTTATACCAGAATTTCAATACTGCACGGATAACGCCGGCATGATCGCGATAACGGCGCATTACAAATTTTTAGAAAAAGATTTCTCGTCTTTAACGATTCAGCCCATGGCGCGTGGTTTTGAATAGTTTTGATGCAGCAACATTGATATTACGGACCAGCAATGCCCAACTCCTATTTTCAGTTTAAACAGTTTACCATTCATCAGGAGCGGTGCAGCATGAAGGTAACAACCGATAGCTGCCTGTTTGGCGCCTGGGTGGCTGACCAAATTGCTGATAACCCCGCAATTGCAAATATGCTCGACATCGGCAGTGGCAGCGGTTTACTGAGCTTAATGCTTGCGCAAAAGAACGATGCACTGATAGACTGTATTGAATTGCAACCCGACGATTATGAACAGGGCAAGGCGAACATCGAAAACAGTAAATTCGGAACGCGAATCAATCCTTTGCTGGGAGACGCGGTTAGTTTTAATTACCCTCACACATACGACCTCATCATTAGCAATCCTCCGTTTTATGAAAACGAGCTGAAAGGCGAAAGCTCCGGAAGAAATATTGCCCATCATGATGAGGGGTTGACATTGGAGCAATTGGTAAAGATTATCAACACGCAGCTTAATCCTCAAGGCGAATGTTATCTGCTATTACCAGCTAAAAGGCAGGAAGCAGTAGCAAATATATTACGCACGCATGGCCTGCACATCAACCGGCTTGCGCTGATGTATCAAACAGACCGCCATAGCCGGCCTTTTCGGCTCATGCTTCGCGCGTCAAAAGAAGAAAAAGCTGGTTCGACTGAACGGCTGATCATCAGGGAAAATGAAAATTATTCTGAAAGGTTCAGGTTTCTTTTGAGAGATTATTACCTAAAATTATGAAGGCCGCGCCAGTTTATTTCGGACTGGCAATGCTTCAGCCAAACTGCCTTTGGGCATGCCATTTCCTATGGCTTATTTCAAAGCTATTTTTTTTCCGGTGGCGGCTGCTTTATAAATTGCCTCAATGATTTTTAGGTCTTGCAATCCTTCAAGGCCATCTACCGGCACCAAGGGTTTTTTGCCGTCAAGCAAAATCGCCGCCATCTCATCCATTTGCACGGTCTGGTGCACTACCACTGGAGCATTAATCTCTCCCTTGTGCGTTTTTCCTTTAATCGGGCCATAGCCGGTAGAGGGGCGCATTTCTGCAAAACCCTTTTCTCCATTAAGAAAGAAACGATCGAGGTTATTCATATTGTAGGTGGACAAACAGGAAGCCGTCACGCCGCTTTCGAAGCCAAACTGAAACATAATTGTTTCGTCAACGCCTTTTTTAAATTTCACCGGGTCGGTTTTTGTTTCCTGTGCCGTCACCCAGGCCGGTTCTTCGCCCACCATGTAGCGACAGCCATTGATCGCATAAATACCGATATCCATAAGCGCTCCGCCGCCCGCCAAATCTTTGTTAAGCCGCCATTGCGTCGGGTCGCCAATCCTGAAACCGCAAAGCCCCTGAAAAAATGTAATCTTGCCAAATTCACCTTCGTGGCGCATTTTGATCACTTCGAGCGTATGCGGTTCAAAATGCATGCGGTAGCCCACCAAAAGTTGTACATTGGCTTTTTGACAAGAGGCCACCATCTCCTCGCCTTCTTTCACGCTAACGGCCATCGGCTTTTCGCAAATCACATGTTTGCCGGCCTTTGCAGCTCGGATTGTATGGTTGTGATGCAAAGCATTGGGCGTGATCACATATACCGCATCGATATTCGCATTGCTTCCAATAGCATCGAAATTTTCATAATTATAGCGGCTTTCTTCAGGCACGTTATATTTTGCACCCCAACGCTGCAATTTTTCGGGAGTACCGCTGATGAGGCCTGTAATTTTCACACGCTTGCAATTTTGAATGGCTTCAGCCACGCGGCCGGCATAGCCACCAAGCCCCATTAAAGCCACGCGCAGGGGCTTTTCACCGGACAGTGGTTTTGCTGAAAACTGGTTCATGCCGAGGTTCACAAAGGGAACACTGGCTGTTGCCCATCCGATCTTTTGTAGAAAACTTCGTCTGCTGTGCATACAAGCGTATTTAGAGGTATTTTAATAAGCAAGAATCAACCCAAAACCTGGTGGGCCAAGGATAGCACTTTTTCTAATTGTTCTTCAGGCGTAAGGTTGGTATTATTAATTTCAATAGCGTCATCCGCTTTCCGCAGCGGGCTTATTTCCCTGTTGGTATCGATATAATCCCGCATTTCTATGTTTCGCGCCACTTCCTCAATGCTGATATTTGGATTTTTTTCATACAGCTCTTTAAACCTTCTTTCAACGCGCACCGCATTATCGGCTGTGAGGTACAATTTCAACTCAGCGTCAGGAAATACGACCGTCCCAATGTCCCGCCCATCCATAATAATACCTTTTTTCCTCCCCATTTTTTGTTGTTGCCTGATGGCAAAGTTTCTAACTTCTGCAAGGGCCGCTACTTCGCTCACTTTTTCTGCAACCAGCATTTCCCGGATCAGGTATTCTACGTTTTCTTCGTTGAGAAATATTTCTACCTGATTGTTCTGATCATTGTACCGGAAGTCGAGTTCGATTTCTTTCAAAGCGTCAACGACCTGGTCGGTGTTAGTCAAATCAATATTGTTCCGTAAAAAATAAAGGGTAATCGCGCGATACATGGCCCCGCTATCCACGTAAATATAATTAAGCTTTTGCGCCATCTGCTTAGCAATGGTACTTTTACCACAGCTCGACATTCCATCAATGGCTATAATTATTTTCTTCGTATTCATCAGGGCATTGAATGTTTTTTATAAAGGTAAAAATTAAATTTGTAATGATTAGTTTTGTTAAACCTCATTCAGAAAATATAATTTTTAAAAATAATTCCGATGAAATTTTACGTGCCCCATTTCATAGCAGCCTTTACAATCATTGCGATGAGTTGCAATACGCAATCGTCTAATAAAAACGCCGACGCAGATAGCATGCATGCCGCAGCCGGGGAAGCTGCATCGGACAGTCTTTTCACTACAGAGGTTACCTACAGCGACGGCAGCAAAAACTACAAAAGTTTTGCCGCTTACAAAAACGGTGTATCAAATATGCCCGTTGTTTTGGTGGTTCCCGAATGGTGGGGCGTGAATGATTATACGAAAACGCGTGTAAAGCAGCTCGCGGAGCTTGGCTATTATGCAATGGCAGTGGATATGTACGGCGATGGGAAAGTTACCGAAAGCCCTGATAGTGCCGGCGCCTGGGCGACGCCATTTTATAAAGATGCGCAACTGGCAAAAAACAATTTCAACGCCGCGCTTATAAAATCAAAAACATTTACCAATGTTGACACTTCAAAAATTGCAGCGATCGGTTATTGCTTTGGCGGTGGTATGGTTCTGAATATGGCAAGATTGGGCGAGAACCTCGACGGGGTGGCCAGCTTTCACGGCAGCTTGAATGGCAATCTGCCGCCAGCGCCTAAAGGGTCGATCAAAGCAGCCATTTTGGTTTGCCATGGCAATGCAGACTCGATGGTGCCTGAAAAAGACGTCAGCAACTTCAAAAAAGAGATGGATAATGCCGGAGCGGATTATTCTTTTATCGGCTATGATAACGCCAAGCATGCATTTACCAATCCGCAGTCGACCGCCGTTGGCGAAAAATACAATTTAGATATCGCTTATAATGCCGCTGCTGATCAGGCTTCCTGGAAGGAATTGCAATTTTTTTTACAAAGAATCTTTCAGTAATTTTTTGAAAAGATCAGGCGAGGTAGGCACCCGTTATATCTTCGCCATCAACCTCCACAATAATATGTTCCTGCAGCGTTGTTGCCAGCGAAAAACCTTTGTAGTTGGCGTTGATGGGGAATTGCGTGTGTGAACGCTCAACCAACACGAGCGTTTGAATTTTCTTCGGATGAAAGTTGAGAAACGGTTTCAACGCATAGAGTAATGTTTTGCCGCTATTGGTGACATCATCGACAATGATCACCACTTTGTTGTCAAAATTCATTTCACTGCTAAGTTCGATCGCCTGAGGCTTCACTTTATCCAAATTCATCGTTAGCAAATGCACTTCCACCGAAGCAAGCGAACGGATAATAGTTAATAATTTTTTTGCAACAATCACACCGCTCGGCTCCACACCCACGAATATCAATTCCTTTTCGTCAATATTGTTTTCTATAATTTCAAGTGCGAGTCGATTGATCTTTTTTTCAATAATCTCTTTTTGAAGAATATATCGTTTTCCTTTTGCCATTTTTTATTTTTTACATCAGAAACTTTCATTGTCTTCCGCACCAAAAGCATCTGACCCGAACAAAAATATAAATACTCACCAACATCGCGTAAATTAGCAATATCTAATGGATATGGCATGCAAATCGTTCAACAAATTTTATTCTTATTGCTCACGGCAACCGCAATTTTTATTTTTGCAAAAAGCGTTATGCGCATCCGGCGCAATATCAATCTCGGCCGCGAAGAAACGATTGGCGATCATAAAGCGCAACGGTGGCATAATGTGATGCTGCTTGCTTTTGGCCAAAAAAAGATGTTTCGCAACCCTTTGGTCGGTTTTTTACATTTTCTGGTTTATGCCGGCTTTATAATCATCAATATAGAAGTGCTAGAAATTGTGCTCGACGGGCTTTTGGGAACCCACCGGCTGTTTGCTGCCGCGCTCGGTGGTTTTTATTCGTTCCTGATCAATGCTTTTGAAGTGCTGGCGGTGTTGGTTATTGTGTCCTGCGCGATTTTTTTGATCAGGAGAAATGCGTTGAAGATAAGAAGGCTCATCAGTAAAGATTTAAACGGCTGGCCTAAAAGCGATGCCAATTATATTTTAATTACTGAAATAGTGCTTATGTCACTGTTCCTGACGATGAACGCGGCAGACAGCCTGCTTCAAACCCGCGGATCCGCCCACTATGCGGCTTCTCCGACCGGGTCTTTCATCGTGTCGCAATTGATTCAGCCGTTACTCTCCGGGCTAAACGAACAGCAGCTTGTTGCAGTGGAGCGGGTTTGCTGGTGGCTTCACATCGCCGGTATTTTCGCTTTCCTCAATTATCTGCCCATTTCAAAACACTTGCATATTTTACTGGCTTTCCCCAACGCTTATTATAACAAACTCAGCCCGATGGGCAAGATGGAAAACATGACGGATGTTCAAAATGAGGTCTTATATGCCATGCAACCCGAACTGGCGCCTACCGATGCTGCGCCGCCGGAAAAGTTTGGCGCCAAAGACGTCATGGATCTTAGCTGGAAAAATATACTCGATGCCTACACCTGCACAGAATGCGGGCGTTGCTCGGCGGCCTGCCCGGCCAATATTACCGGCAAAAAATTATCGCCCCGAAAAATTATGATGGACACGCGCGACCGCGCTGAGGAAGTGGGTAAAAATGTTGATGCTAATAAATCCTTCGTAGAGGACGGCAAAACGCTTTTGCACGACTACATTTCTGTTGAAGAATTGCGCGCCTGCACCACCTGCAACGCTTGTGTTCAGGAATGCCCGGTAAGCATCAACCCACTCGATATTATTCTTCAATTGCGCCGCCAGCTGGTTATGGAAGAAAGCAACGCGCCCCAAGAATGGAATGCCATGTTCAGCAATGTTGAGAATAATTTTGCGCCCTGGAAATTCAGTCCTGACGACCGGGATAAATGGACAGAAGAACTAAATTAAATAGTCTGGCTAAGTAGTTTGGCGGTGCTCTGCTTCTTCGATTTTATTGTTTACATCCTTTTTATTGACGAACATGCGCCACATTTGTATAAGCGCTGTTAAAAAAAAGATGCCCGCTATTGTATAATTAACAATCGATTGGTTGTTTTGAATTTTGGCAGCCACCAACCTTCCCCCGAAAATAAAAAGGCTATTGCCGATCAAAGTGCCAATACCAATCCCTACCGTATAAAAATTGTAGTGGTTTTTGTTGGGAAGCAATACTTTCCTGGTAAGTAAAACCGTACTCCATCCAAACCAAAAAGGAATCTGCATCGGATTGATAGCGCCCATCGTTAAACCCAAAAGAAACGAGGGCAAATCGTTGTTCAGAATAATATTTTTATCCTGATGCGGGCTGGAAGCCGCTATAAAACTTGCAATGGCTAAAGCCAGAACAATCGCCAGCGTCAGCCATTCCAACAGTTTAAAGATTTTCTTTTGCTTTCGCACCCAGTCCATCGCTACCAGCGAAATACGGACATATACCATTTCAGCAGTCAGCGCGCCCAATGAAAACAACATTGCATTTTTTACGGATTCCGCAATGGCAATTTGCATCGCGGCAATATTGAGCGTGCCCAATGGCAGCGTTCCCAAAAAACTCACGAGCATGCCGGTAAAAAAAATGCGCAACGTTCCTTTCATAAAGAGGGTCAGGAATTTTTGCCCTGAAGCATGGGTACAAATGAAAAGTTATCAAAATATTCGATATCGATGCCGTCTTCCAGTTTAGTCACCCTTCTCATTTGCTGCACGTCGCCGGTATCGACGGGAATCACCATTTTACCACCGATTTTCATTTGCTCCAGCAGCTTGGGCGGGATCTCAGGAGCGGCAGCAGTCACAATCACTTTGTCGAAGGGCGCAAAAGTGGGCAATCCCAAAAAACCATCGCCATAAAAAAACTTGATGTTTGCATATTGCTTTAAATAAGCAAAAGATTTATTCTCATCGAATAATTTTTTCTGCCGCTCAATGGTAAAAACCTTCGCGCCCATCGCTGCCAGGATGACCGCCTGGTAAGCGCTTCCGGTACCGATTTCCAGTACTTTGTCGCCTTTTTTTAAATCAAGCAATTCAGACTGATAGGCTACCGTGTAAGGCTGTGAAATAGTCTGCCCTTCGCCGATAGGAAAAGCCTTGTCCGTATAGGCAACATCATCAAAAGCAGAATCCAAAAAGAAATGCCGGGGCACCTGATGAATAGCTTCGAGCACCAGTTTATTTTGGATACCCTTTCCTTTTACCGTGTCTACCAGCTTTTTTCTCAGTCCCTTATGTCGGTAACTATCTTCTAAACTACGCCTCATGCCGCAAATGTAATTTTATTAAGCAAATAAAATGCTTCAAGCTGACAGAACCTTATGAAATGAGCCATCCGGCTTTCGCTCCACGTCGCATGCACGCCGGCAAACCCCGGCCAACGAAAGCGTTTTAACTTATCGGCAGATCAGTTACATTTGCCTCCTGTTATGGCCAAAGTAATTATCATAGGTCCGGCGCACCCTTTGCGCGGCGGGTTAGCAACGTTCAACCATCGTTTAGCAAAAGAATTTTTAGCGATGGGACACGAATGTTCCATCTATTCCTTTAGCCTCCAATACCCCGCGATCCTGTTTCCGGGCAAAACTCAATATTCGGATGAGCCTGCCCCGGAAGGACTTGAAATTCATTCCAAAATAAACTCAGTCAACCCGCTCAACTGGCTATCGGTAGGCAACGAACTTGCCAGGAAGCAACCTGATATCATTGTGGTTCGATATTGGTTGCCTTTCATGGGGCCCGCACTCGGCACTATTTTGAGACGGGTAAGAAGAAATAAACATACCAGGATTGTGTGTATTGCCGATAATATTATTCCGCATGAAAAAAGGCCTGGTGACCATCTGTTCACCAAATATTTTACAGCTGCCTGTGATGGCTTCATTACGATGAGCGACAAAGTGTTGTCTGACTTAAGAACCTTCACGTCGAAGCCCGCTGCATTGGTGCAGCATCCGCTGTATGATAATTTTGGGCAAATCATTTCCAAAGCAGCCGCGCGCCAACACCTTCAGATTAACCCAAAGGATAAAATTGTTTTATTCTTTGGATTTATAAGGAAATATAAAGGTCTCGATTTGTTGCTCGAAGCCCTGCAAAAAACCGACGCCGCCGGTTTAGGTACAAAGCTTTTGATCGCAGGCGAGTTTTATGAAGATGAAAAACCCTACCAGGCGATGATCGATCAGCTAGGCATCAGCAATCGGTTAATTTTAAAAACTGAATTTATTCCCGACAGCGAGGTGCGGTATTATTTATGTGCGGCCGACGTTTTGATACAGCCTTATAAAAATGCCACACAGAGCGGCGTGACGCCATTGGCCTATTATTTCGAAAAACCAATGATCGTTACCAATGTGGGCGGGTTGCCCGATTTGGTTCAGCACGGGAAATGCGGCCTCGTGGTGGAGCCCGATGCGGCTTCGATCGCCGGCGCCATCGGGGAATTTTACGAATTAGGAGAAAATCATTTTATTCCACATCTTCGCAGCGAAAAAGAAAAATATAGCTGGGCGCATATTGTCAATGCCATTGAAGCCGTATCGGGAACAATGAACCGGCCGTCAATCGACGAAAAAAAATAATGGTTAAACTTATAAAAAACAATGATCCACAGAAGTAAGGCGCCTTTAAGAATTGGCCTGGCGGGCGGAGGAACGGATGTCAGCCCCTATTGCGATGAATTTGGCGGCGCGATACTAAACGCAACAATATCACTTAGCGCGAATGCTACGATTGAAGAAATTGAAGAAAACAAGATCGTCCTGGAAGCATTTGACCGGCAGGAAACAGAGACTTTTGACTGGTCTGACGCACTGCCGATTAACGGACATCTCGATTTGCTGAAAGGCGTTTATAATCGCATTCAAAAAGATTATCCATTTGAAAAAAGAGGTTTTAAATTAAGCACTTTTGTCGACGCACCCGCCGGATCGGGGCTAGGCACTTCTTCGACTTTGGTGGTTGCCATTGTTGGCGCTTTTACCGAAATGCTGCAACTGCCGCTTGGCGAGTATGATATTGCGCACTATGCGTACGACATTGAGCGCTGCGATCTGCATCTTGCAGGCGGCCGCCAGGATCAATATGCCGCAACCTTCGGAGGTTTTAATTTTATGGAATTTTATAGTGATGATAAAGTCATTGTAAATCCTTTAAGAATCAGGCAACGTTATCTCGACGAATTGGAGAATAATCTTCTGCTTTATTACACTTCCACCAGCCGCGCATCGGCAAAAATAATTGAAGAACAGAGCAAAAACGTGGTCGCCAAAAAGCAGGATTCGATTGAAGCCATGCACCAATTAAAACAGCAGGCACAAATGATGAAAGAAGCATTGCTCAAAGGGCAACTGCACGAAATTGGGCATATCCTAAATATCGGTTTTGAGCAAAAAAGAAAAATGGCGCAGGGCATCAATAATCAGTTGATTGATGATATTTATACAGCCGCCAAAGCAGCGGGCGCTACCGGCGGAAAGATAAGCGGCGCGGGAGGCGGTGGCTTCATGGTTTTCTACTGCCCCGGCAATTCGAAATACAAAGTGAAAGAAGCGTTACACACGTTTGGCGGCGTCAACCGCACTTATCAGTTTACCAAACATGGATTAAAAACCTGGAGTGTATAAAAAAAATTATGAGTAATCAGATCAAAAATTTAATTCAACAATCCATTGCCACCAAGCAGCAGGTGTTAGAAAACAATGCCCTGCTTCAGGTGGTGGAACAAGTAACTGACCTGATCGTCAGCACCTTTAAAAATGGCAACAGCGTTTATTTTTGCGGAAATGGAGGAAGCGCTGCCGACGCGCAACACCTGGCTGCAGAATTTAGCGGCCGTTTCTATAAAGACCGCCACGCACTTCCGGCCGAAGCATTGCATTGCAACACTTCGTATTTGACGGCAGTGGCCAACGATTATAGTTTTGACCTGATTTATGCCCGCCTGATTCAGGGACTGGGCAAGCCGGGCGATATACTGATCGGGTTAAGCACTTCGGGGAATTCAAAAAATATTGTTCAGGCCTTTGAAACCGCCAAAGAAAAAGGAATGGCTACTGTCGGCTTCACCGGCGAAAGCGGCGGCAACATGAAGGCTTCTAGCGACTATCTAATTAATATCCCTTCAGCTGATACACCGCGCATACAAGAGTCGCATATGCTTTTAGGACATATCATTTGTCAGCTGGTAGAAGAAAAATATTTTGCTGAATAAGCCTGATCTTCGCGCAGAAAATTTCACTGATCCATTGAGCTATGAGCATGTTATGATGAGCCTACAAAAAGATCTTTCCGCCAATCAGCGGGATGCACGCCCGCAAAAAAATTACGAAGCGATCATTTTAGCCGGAGGCCTCGGCACCCGCTTGCGCGCTGTCGTTGCCGATTTGCCGAAATGCATGGCGCCAGTCGCAGGCCGGCCATTTTTGTATTACGTTATTAACGCGCTGCGCATGCAGGGTGTCAGCAGAATTGTGTTTAGCCTTGGTTACATGCACGAAGCCATTTTAGACTGGCTGAGAGTAGCATTTCCCGAGCTCGATTATGATTTTGTTGTTGAGAAAGAGCCACTGGGCACTGGCGGAGCGATTCGGTTTGCCTTACAGAAAACCAAACAGCCCCATGTGTTCGTTGCCAATGGAGACACCTTATTTGAGTTTAATGCCGCAGCACAATTAACGCAGCATTTAGAAAGCGGTTGTGAGTGCACGCTGGCGCTTAAACCGATGAAAAATTTCGATCGCTATGGTGTTGTTGAAATAAACGATGAAAACATCGTTACCAGTTTCAAAGAAAAACAATATTATTCCGAAGGGTTGATCAATGCCGGGCTTTACCTGCTTAATAGGTCGGCCTTTCTGAAAAGAGATTTCACTCAGAAATTTTCATTCGAAAAAGAATATCTGGAAAAATTTGTACAGGATGGCATTTTTTCGGGATTAGAAATGGACCGTTATTTTATTGACATCGGCATTCCCGAGGACTACCAACGGGCCCAACACGAATGTACCAAACCTAAGCTCGACCTTCAAGATATTAACAATGACTGGACGCTTTTTTTAGATCGTGACGGCGTGATTAACCATGACAATCCGGGTGGATACATTACAACGCCAGATGAGTTTATATTTACCGACGGAGCGCCGGCGCTGTTCCGGCAACTTACCAATAGGTTCAAATATATAATTGTAGTTACCAACCAGCGCGGCGTTGGGCGGGGCATTATCAAGTACGACGACCTGCTGGCGATGAATGAAAAAATGTTACAAGGGATTAGCGATGTGGGCGGCCAAATTCAAAAGATCTATTTTTGTACAGATAAAGAGGCGCAATCTTTTTACCGAAAACCCAACCCGGGCATGGCTTTTCAGGCGATGACCGATTTCCCGGACATAGATTTAAAAAAATCAATTGTTGTTGGCAATAGTTTAAGTGATATGAAATTTGGCCGGTATGCCGGACTTTATACTGTGTTTATAACATCCACTAATAAAAATATCAGCCAGCCGCATCCCGACATTGATTTGATATTCGAGAGCCTGGAACAATTCACAAATAATTTAGCAACTGCAAATCATTAACGGTAATGGTCATCCTTTTACAATGTAGCGATCGCGTGGGCCTGGTAGCCGAAATTGCTGCGATTATGGCGGCGGAAAATCTGAATATCATATCGATGAAAGAGTTTGTGAACGTGGATGAAAACCGGTTTTATATTCGGGTAGAAATTCAGGGCTCGCCCAACCTGGAGCAGTTGCAAACAGCTATCAAAAAGAAACTTCCCGAAGACACGGAGATCAGCCTTCGGCCCTATAACAAAAAGAAAATAGCGGTGCTTGTTACCAAAGAACACCACTGCCTCGGCGATATTTTGCTGCGTAATTATTTCAACACGCTTGGGGCGGAAGTTCAATGTGTCATTGGTAACTACAGTGCTTTACAACCGCTTACTGAAAAATTTGATATCCCTTTCCACCATATTGCACATGAGGGAAAAGACAAACATGTGTTTGAACAGGAGATGCTGGAAACGCTTTCCCAGTATGAATTTGATTATATTGTGCTCGCCAAATTCATGCGGATTCTTTCCCCCAACTTTATCGCCCGTTATCCGTCACAAATCATCAATATCCATCACTCTTTCCTCCCCGCTTTTATCGGCGCGCACCCTTACAAACAGGCCCATGAACGGGGCGTTAAATTGATTGGCGCCACGGCTCATTTTGTTACCAATGTCCTGGACGATGGGCCGATCATCGCGCAGCAAACCATTGCTGTAAACCATGCCCACTCAGTAAAGGATATGATGCGCCTCGGCCGCGAAATTGAAAAATCTGTTTTGGCAAACGCCCTTCAGTTTACCTTCCAGGACAGGGTTTTACTATATCATAACAAGACGATCGTTTTCGAAAACTAAATACGCTTGAAGGCCGCAGCTGCCAGTTAGAAATTTCGCCGGCAAAATCTTAACATAGTTTTACTTTGTAATTCAAAGTACTTTCTATAAATTTGAATGAAATTTATCTTTTCATTTTTTAAAATCGTTGAGCCATGAGAAATAAGATCGCTAAAACCGGAGGCTTTATCATCGGCTGCGCAGGTTTCCTGTTTATTTTCAAATTCGTACTATTAAAAAGAATTCCGCCCTCAGACGAAGTAGCGCCCGGCCTCGTGGTATTGACATCGCTACTCGTAGGTTTTCTTTTTTCTTTTTTAGGATCCCGTTTTCAAAAGCACCTGGAAAGAAGGCGCCATTTCACTTGAGGGATGCCGCCAACCGTAAAATATTTTCTATGTCCGCTTTATTTACTTCAGAGACTTCGGTTGTCAGGAAAATTTGGGGCAGGAGCGACACGATACTTTTTATTTTCGCTGGCGCTGCCGCCGAATTTGCTTTAAACAAAGCGGTGGACTGGCTTTATTTTACCGGCAAACTGCCCTCCGATCCGTTGGGCCGGCTTTTTACGACCGTCAGCTATGCCAAAGACATCGTGTTTGCAACAACTGAAAAAGCCCACCAGGCGATTGATAAGATTTCGCATATCCACCAACACGTGGAGCAAAGTAGGGGCTATTCCATCCCCGATTGGGCTTACAGGGATGTTTTGTTTATGTTAATCCACTATTCAATTGCCGCTTACGAATTGCTTGAAAAAAAATTAACGAAGGCAGAAAAAGACGAAGTGTATGATGTTTTTTATCGGTTGGGCCTTCGCATGCAAATTCCGGAACTGCCTCCAAATTATGCAGCATGGTTACCGGTCAGAGCCGCGCATTTGCAACAAAACCTCACCTATAGCCACTTTACCGCAGACCTTTTTAAACAGTATAAAAAGCATTTGGGACATTTTAGGTTTCGCATCTTGCTGGAGGGTCAAAAACTTATTGTGCCCACCATCGTAAAAAAGCTACTACACCTGAACAATAAGTCGCTTTTAAGACCTGCTGTTCCGTTTTATAAAATATCAAAAACGCTACAGGTGGATGCTCTTATCCGTCATTGTTTGTTACCGTCGGCCTACCGGGATAAAATTAATGCGCTGGATCGGAGCCCGCTACAGATGTCACGCTAATTAAATAACCATATTTAGCAACAACACCGACAATAATCCCGCTACGCCGATAATCGACTCCATCATGGTCCAGGTTTTAAAAGTATCCCTGAGGTTCAAACCCAAATATTCTTTAAACATCCAGAATCCAGTATCATTGACATGAGAGCACATCAAACTTCCTGCGCCAATAGCCAACACCATTAACTCCGGGCTTACATGCATACTCCCGATTAACGGTTGAACAATACCGGCGGCTGTAAGTCCAGCAACTGTAGCCGAACCTATGGCAATGCGGAGAATGGTAGCTACCAGCCAACCCAATAGCAACGGAGGCAAAGAACTTGCCCTGAAAAAAGAAGCGATCGCCTCGCCGGTTCCACTCGCTATCAGCACCTGCTTTAAAGCGCCGCCGGCAGCGGTTATCAGAATAATGGGGGCTATGGCGCCGATGGCTTCCGTCGTCTTATCCATAAGCGCGCTAACGCGCATACCCTTAAAATGTCCCAGGAACAGCACCGCAAACATGACAGCTATTAAAAGCGACATGCCCGGATCGCCGATAAATCTTAAAATATTTTGAAGGCTGCCTTCTTCAGGCAGGCTCATCAGCATTGTAGTAGAAACAATTAATAGCAGAACAGGTATCAAAGAAATAAACAGGCTGATACCAAAACCCGGCAGTGGCTGATCGGAAATACTGCCTTCGTTAAAAATCCCTTTGGGAGGCGCAGCGGTCACCTTTTTTATGCTTTCAGGAAAAATAACAGCGGCCAAAAGCAAGACAGGCACAGCAATACAAAGGCCGTATAACAGTGTTAATCCGATATCAGCGTTGAAAATACTGGCAATCACAACCGGCCCCGGGTGAGGGGGCAGAAATCCATGCGTAACCGAGAGCGGCGCAGCCATCGCGATGGTGAGATACACCAAGGGCGCTTTTACTTTATAGGCGATCGCGTAAACGAGTGGTATCAACACTACAAATCCGGCATTGTAAAACAAAGCCAGCCCGACACAGAAACTTGTAATGCTCACCGCAATTTTTGCGCGCTTCGCGCCGAATAATTGAAGCAGTCGATCGCTGATTTGAGCGGTGGCGCCGGTTTCAGACAAAATGCTTCCGAGCATCACGCCAAATCCAAGCACGGCAATGACCGGGCCCATAATGTCGCCAATGCCTTTGGTGATTGACGTTACAATCAAGTCGGCATCCATGCCGTTTGCAAAACCAATAAATAATCCGATCAGCATAAGCGCCGTGAAAGCATTCAGCTTTGCACCTGCGATCAAAAGCAACAAAAGGCTAATACCTATAATTAATATCAGAATTGAAGACATGCTTTTTTTTAATAAGGCAGCTGCAGCGCGGACGCAATCGTCGCTTCCAGGCTTTCAGCAATGTGAATCGTAACTATAGCGTCCTCATCCGCCGCGGGTTCCTCAAGTGTATCAAACTGGCTTTGCAGCAATGCAAGCGGCATAAAATGATCTTTCCGCTGTCGCATATGTTCCGCCACTTTTTCAAACGAGGCCTTAAGATAAATAAAAACAACCGATCCAATACCTTCCCTTAGCTGATCGCGATATTTTTTTTTAAGTGCCGAGCAGGCTATCACGCAGCTCTCGCTTTGCTGCTGTGCAGCTCTTGCCACGCCAACAATTCGATCCAGCCAACCTGAGCGGTCCGCATCGTTGAGCGGATGGCCGGATTTCATTTTCTGGATATTTTCGGCAGGATGTAAATCATCGGCATCGACAAACGAATAGCCTCTTTGCCGGGCAAACGCCTGGCCAACCGTTGTTTTACCGCAACCCGAAACCCCCATAATAATAATCGCTTTCGCTTTCATATGTTCCAACGAAATTAATCATTTACCGCGCTGCTTTTCGATTGACGATTCTTTTGATCGCTATTTATCTATATTTAAATCGGCGTATCTTCAAGCCCGAATAAAATTGAATAAAAGTTATGACATCTGAAGTTATTTACAATGGCGCACTAAGAACGAACTGCACGCATTTGAAAAGCGGTTCGAGTTTTGAGACGGATGCCCCGGTTGACAACAATGGCAAGGGAGAGCGCTTCTCCCCCACCGACCTGCTGGCTACCAGCCTGGCCACCTGCATGATTACGGTGATGGGTATCAAGGCGCGTACTATGGATTTTGATCTTGATAGTGTCCGCATTGAAGTATTGAAACAAATGGCTGCGGATCCGCGACGGGTGAGCGGCATTGAACTCACGGTTCATATCCCCGAAAACCTTAAAGCATTAGACGCTAAAACAATCTCCATTTTAAAGCACACGGGCAACACCTGCCCCGTAGCAAAAAGCCTGCATCCCGATATTAAGGTTCAGGTAAACTGGGGCGCCTGGGAAAATGCGGCATAAAAAAAGCGCCGGAACTTCCGACGCTTTTGAATGGTTAATAGTTGATATCGTCTTTCATATCATATTTCATGCCCTCATATCCCAGGGCGCGCCGCATCAGGCCCATTTGTCCCAACAAATAGCTTTCCCTGTCTAAACACATGCCTACCATATTCAGCTTGTTTTCTTCAATAAAGGCGACCCCCATGCCAAAGTTGAAAGGGGCGGCCAATTCTTCATCTGTCGCTTTCAAGAGCGCATCATATAACTGAGACGAAACCCGGTGCCATTGCTGTTTAAGGTCATTCAATTCCGGATAATTTACATTCGGATCGAGCGCTTTCGCATCCTTAAACAGCTCGTTGTTTGGATCCTGATCTTCCACGCCGAGGATATTCGCCAGCCAATACCGTGTATTCACCATATTGCCCGCCATCCATACAAAATGGTTCGTCACATCATATAATCTTTTTAAGGCATCCACGCCAGTGATATCTGCAATCGCATTGTCAAAAAGTTGCGTATGCATCCGGTATTGAGGCATTACAATTTGTAAAGATCGTGACTGAAGTTCCAGTTCTTTTTCTTTTGTTTCAAACATAAGGTCGGGGTTTTACAGGTAATAAAATTATTTTCTAAATAACCGCTAAAAATATGCCAGCCGAATTTCATGCTTCACGCATACCGCAGATTAATCGTTTAAAAATTTGGATTATAGTTCACCATCCACCCAATTCCGAATTGATCCACAAGCGATCCAAAATAGTCGCCCCAAAACTGGTCTTCCATCGGCATTTCAACTTTGCCACCCTCAGCAAGTGCATTAAACAAACGGTCTGCTTCTTCCCGGGTGTCGGGGTGCAAAGAAAGATAAACGTTGTTTCCGGCATTGAGTTTATGCCCCATCGAAGGCACAATATCGGAAGCCATCAACGTCTGGCCATTGCCCAAAGGCAACGAGACATGCATAACGCGGTTTTTTTCTTCCTCAGCAATATTTTCGGCGCCTGGCGCAGCTCCCATCTTCGTGATGCCACCGGCAAATTCGCCGCCAAACACTGATTTGTAAAAATTGAATGCTTCCGCTGCATTACCATCAAAATTGAGATAGGGGTTTAATTTTAGCGCCATTGTTACTTGTTTTAATTTTAAAAAGTTAGGGTTGGGTATTTACAGCATTTTCGGTCTGTTCCGAAAGGTCTTTAAGTTGCTCAAGGCCTTTTGTGAAGCCTTCATTCATCATCTCCTCATATTCGCCGGGAACTTGTACCGTTACTTTAAGCAAGGTTCCGCCTCCATTGGGTTCCAACTCATAACGCTCAATGGCGCCCGCCGTTGATTTTACGCGCTCGCTGGTGATATCTTCCACGCCCTGACGCAGCTCTCCATAATGGGAAAACGTCACTAGCTTTGGCGGTTCCAATTGTTGAATGGTCGAGACCATGCCATTGCGATCAGCGTCGAGAAACAGGGTTTTGCCGCCTACCTTCCAATCGCTCTCCATATACGACCCGGGGTTAAAACTGGCTGTCCACTTGCGGTAGCTATCGTCGTTCCAAAGCGTTTCCCATACTTTTTCTAAAGGAGCATTGATGACCATTGAAAAATGAAGCTCTTTCATATCTATATTTTTATATTAATTGCTTGCAAGAAATCATACGCTCTTTCTTCGGATCAGGCACCGGCCTCTTCTAATTTTGCAATATCAATCTTTCGCATTTTCATCATCGCCTCCCTGGTACGGCTCGCCTTTTCCTGGTCTTTTTGGTTAAACAATTCCATCAGGCGATGCGGCACAATTTGCCAGCTTACGCCAAATTTATCCTTTAACCAGCCGCACATACTTTCCTCTCCACCATCCTGCGTCATCGCGTTCCAGTAGTAATCGGTAGTTTCCTGGTCATTGGTCATCACTGCGATTGAAATTCCTTCATCAAAATTGAAAGTGTGATCGATTGAGCTATCCATACAAGCCAACGTGTAACCGCTAATTTTGAACTGGGCATGCTGCACGTTTCCCTTTTTATCTTCTTTGCCATCATATTCCATTATACCCTCTGTAGAGGAGCCCGGAAATAAACGAGTGTAAAACCCGATCGCTTCTTTGGCTCTTCCGTTTTGTTCGTTAACAAACATCAATGTTGGTACGAAATATTGATCAGTGTCGCCCTTCTCTCCCGTATAAAGTTGCCAGGTAACGCCAAACCTGTCCCGCACCCAACCGTAGCGAGAACTGAACGGATAATGGTCTAACGGCATCAGCACGATGCCATCCGCAGCAAGTAGATTAAAAAGCCGTTCCGTTTCAGTTTCATCGGCATTGGCAATCAAAAACGAAATAGAGGCGTTGGGCTTGAACATAGGTCCACCGTTGAGCAGCATTAGTTTTTGCCCGCTGATACTTAAAATTTGAACCAACCCGCTGTCTTCGGTGATGATGGTATCAGGAAACACTTCGGTATAAAACGCAGCAGCTTCCCGGCCGTTGTGATCCATCCAAACGCAAGGGTATATATCATTATTCATAGTTTGACTTTTTGATTAAATTAGATAAACAAACCTACACGAAAAAAATACCAAAGCTGCTGTCCGAAAACGTCAAATGAGCGGGTTAAATACGACATAGTTAGCGTCACAAATAAAGTGCCACTGATCTCACAGCCACCAACATCGCTCAATCGGAAATTCGGTAAACAGAAGTTATAGGATAGTGGTCGGATGTTGTGCCTGATTTATAATCCGGCACAACATTGATCGCATCAGTGCGGATGCGCGCCGAATGGCCTACATACCAACGAGAGAAGGAAGCGCTAATGATTTGCTGATCGATGACTGAATTAGCGTAATGGATGGTGGATTGGTATCCAGAAGCGTTCAAAGGAAGCGTAACAGGGACATAATTTTCAGGATCATTTAACAATTGTTGATAAGGCGACGGGTACCCTTCGAGAATACTCTGGTTGAAATTATCATTAAAGTCGCCGAACAGCATAAAATGCTTCCCGGAATAATACCTGTCTAAACTGTCTTTTGTTTCGCGGGCAGCCGCCAGCCGCTTTTGATAACTATCCATATCGGCATTTGCCTTTGCATGAATCAATATAAAATGAACCTGCGCGCTGACGCCGTTTACCGTCAGGTCTGCGGTAAATAAAAACGGGTAGCGCCCGGAGAAATTTTTATAGGCCTGTGTACTCACACCCATAAAAGGCCTCAATGCAGCATTCCTGAAAATATGCCTGTTGTAAGCATAGGCCAATTTTTGATGGCCGTTGGTAAAAAATGAGATACTATAACGAAAATCCTCGCCTAATGAGTGGCGTATCATCCGGCCAAAGCGGGCGGTGTCTACAATTTCACAAAACCCGTAAAGATCAGCGTCGAGGTATTTTAAAATCTTACCTGCATTGGCTTCCTGCTGGTCTAAATTGCCAGCGAAGCCCGATGCGTCGCCAAACCACTCGATATTCCAATTAGCAATTATAATATCCTTGTTATAATCCTTGAGTTTTTCCTGATTATCCTTCGGAGGCAGTTCATCTTTTTTGCAGGAGAACAACAATAGCAGCAGGCCAATTAATGGCAGGATCTTTTTCATAAGCGCGTTGAATTGTGCTACTAATGTACAATTTTTAATTTTTTGCCTGCTATCTTTGCCTGATTGACCAACCTCTATAATAATGATGAAAAGAATTGCCGTTACCTTGATTTTAGTTTCCTTTTTCAACTTGATCCATGCCCAAACAACCCATGAACAAACGGGCTGGTTCTTCTTTCTAAACAGTACCCGGATTAATGAGAAATGGGGTGTGCATTTTGATTTGCAACTGCGCAGCCACGACGAGCTCGACGGGCTAAGGCATATGCTCGTGCGGCCGGGGCTTACCTACCATATCAAACCCAACCAAAATGCTACGGTAGGCTATTTATATACCCCAACATTTACACGTTCTGTAGGCACGCCCAACACTACGCTTACAGAACATCGTATTTGGGAACAATATGTTATTTCACATAAACTCTTCTCTGGCAACCTGGGGCACCGCTTCAGACTGGAGCAGCGCTTCATAGAGAAGCCCGCAGGAAATAGGGTTTTTGCGCAACGCCTGCGCTATTTCTTAAGACACGTGCAACCATTAACAAACACTGCAGGCGGGTTTACTAAAGGGCCTTTTGCCGCCCTGCAAAATGAAGTATTTGCGAATATTCAAAACCAGAAAAACACGAACAATCATTTTTTCGATCAGAACCGTGCCTACATCGCGGCGGGTTATCGGTTCTCAAAAAAAGTTGATGTGGAAGCAGGTTATATGAATATTTTCGGGAAAGGCGCCAATGCCAACACGGTCAACAATGTGGCGCAATTAGCCGTCTACACTCGTTTCTAAGCAGTAACCTCCTCCTATCATACTCCTTATATTTTATAAACGCCGGATCAGCGAAAGCTGTCATCCGGCTTTTTTGTTTACAAAAAAATCATTTATTTTTTTTGGTTGTTCGTTTTTTTTACCACATCTTTAACATCTAACGATTAAAAATTGCTCTTTAAGCCAAAAATGCTTGTAGTAAGCCTTATTAGCTATTGATCATTCTAAGTCTATAAACTAAAACAAATAACCAATCAAAAATGAGAATCAGATTTCTAGGAATTTTATTGTCCGGATTTTTGCATGTCGCTTGTTTTGCCCAAAATGCAAAATCGATTTCGGGGGTTGTCAAAGATGGCAGTACCTCCGCCGTTTTAGAGGGAGTAAGTGTAAACGTGTCGAGCACGCTACTCCAAACACAAACCGACAAAAACGGTGAGTTTACGATCACCGCTACCGTCGGAGACACGCTCATATTCACTTTCGTCGGTAAGAAAACCTACAAGGAAGTAGTGGGAGAAAAAAACATTCTCGAGATTATGCTCTACGAGGAAGTTACCGATATCGATGAGGTAACGGTGGTGGCTTTCGGTAAACAAAAGAAAGCCAGCGTGGTGGGCGCGATCACCACGGTGAACGCAAAAGACCTGCGCATCCCTTCTTCCAATCTTACCAGTTCTTTCGCTGGCCGTATCCCGGGTATGATTTCCTACCAGTTGTCGGGTGAGCCGGGCGCAGACAACGCCCAGTTTTTTGTAAGAGGTGTGACCACCTTCGGTTATCAGGCATCACCGCTAATCCTGATTGACGGATTTGAATCGACCACCGACAATCTGGCCCGCCTGCAGCCCGATGACATTGAATCTTTTTCAATTATGAAAGATGCCGTAGCTACCGTGCTTTATGGAGCCCGCGGCGCTAATGGAATTATCATCGTTAACACAAAGTCGGGAAAAGACGGCCCACTCGGCGTAAGCGCTCGTGTTGATGTAAACGTCACGGCGCCTGTGCGAACGATCGAAATGCTCGATGGCGTTCAGTACATGAGGCTATACAACGAAGCGCGGTTAACACGCGACCCAATTTTGGGGCCCTACTATTCGGAGCAAAAAATACAATCAACTTCATCCGGTGAAAACGATATGATCTATCCCAATATTGACTGGCATAAAGAATTGTTCAATCCTTATACCACCAATATGAAGGCGAATATCAACTTATCCGGTGGAGGTAAAATTGCGACCTATTATGTATCGGCGGGAATGGACCGGGAGTCTGGCCTGCTGAAAGTTGATAACCGCAATAACTTCAACAACAATATTAAAATTGCCCGATCGTTTATCAGATCGAATGTTATTTTTAAACTAACACCAACCACAACACTGGATACCAGGATTAGCGGGCGCTTTGAAAATTATAATGGCCCCTACCGTTCTGCCACAGACATTTTCAGAATGGTCATGCAAAGCAACCCCGTCGATTTTCCGGCGGTTTACGAGCCAGACAGCGCGAATTTGTACACAGAAAATATCCTCTTCGGAAGTGCTTTTGTGAATGGCTCACTGAAGCTGAATCCATACGCGGAAATGGTTAGAGGTTATGAAAAGAGAAATGAAAGCACCATTATTGCACAAGCCACTTTGATGCAGGATCTTGACTTCCTGTTAAAAGGCCTGAAAGTTCAGGGTAAGGCTTCGATTCAAACCTGGAGCCGTTACTCAGGGTTACGCTACTATTCGCCTTCGTTCTACGATCTTGAATCTTATGACCAGGTTACACAGCAACACACTTTATTTCCGCTCAACCCAACGAACACTCAATTGTTTTTGGGTAATGTAATTCCCGGCAGAGATGCTAATGGGCTCACCTACTTCGAGGCCCGTTTTAACTGGGATAAAATCATCGACCGGCATAACATATCGCTGATGACCGTTGGTATGATGCAGGAAGAATTGCTAACAGGCGGTAATAACACTTCCATCTACGAAACATTACCACAGCGGAATATGGGTAATTCGGGCCGCGCTACTTATTCTTACGACAGGCGCTATGCTGTAGAGTTTGCCTATGCGTATAATGGATCAGAGAAATTCACGGGAGACAAACAGTACGGCTTCTTCCCGTCGGTGGGCGGCAGCTGGACGGTTTCCAACGAAATGTTTTGGGAGTCGATGAAAGATGTGATCAGCACACTGAAACTAAGAGGATCCTGGGGTATTGTTGGTAACGACGCGATCGCAGGTCGTGCGGGCAGGTTCTTCTATCTTTCGGATATTGGGCTTACCGGAGGGTCAAACTCAACTATAAACGGATACCGCTGGGGCGCTGATTTTATGAATGCTTACAACGGCTATTCGGTAAACCGGTATGCGAATCCGAATATTACCTGGGAAGAATCGGAAAAAATCAATATGGGCGTTGAAATGAATTTCTTCAACGAAGCCTTAAAAACCACTTTCGATATTTATCATGACACCAGGAGCAAGATCTACATGCAACGGCAAAATTTCCCTTCCACGGCAGGCCTTGAAGCAGCCATCAGCGGAAATGTAGGAGAAGTTAAATCGAGAGGCTTTGAGGCTTCTGTTGATTATCAAAAAAATATTACTCCTGATATCTGGGCTTCGGTGAGAGGTAATTTCACCTACGCGACCAACAAGCTCATTAAAATAGACGAGAAAGATTTTCCCGACGAATATTTGAAACGCCTGGGTAGCAACATCAACCAACAATGGGGACTTGTTGCGGAAAGGCTATTTGTAGATGAGTTTGAAATCCAGAACTCACCCTACCAGGATTTTGGACCCTACCTTGCAGGTGATATTAAATACAAAGACATTAACAACGACGGCGTCATCAATGATAACGACCGCGTGGCAATGGGCTATCCTACTGTTCCTGAATTTCAGTATGGTTTTGGTGCATCCATTCTTTACAAAGTCGTTGATTTCTCTTTCTTCTTTAACGGAAGTGCCAGAACCTCTTTTTTCATTGACGCCACAGCTTCCAACTCTAACGGGAATTATGGAATTGCACCTTTCGCCGACAGGCGAAACGCCCTGGCTATCATCGGTGACGACTATTGGAGCGAAACCAATCCCAATGTGCATGCTTTCTGGCCCCGCTTATCGACCGAACCCCTGAATAATAATACAAGACAGTCATCCTGGTGGTTAAGAGACGGCTCTTTCACAAGGCTCAAACAAGTAGAGCTGGGTTACAGTCCGAAAATCTTCCAACGCATCGGCATCAAGCAGGGAAGCCGGATTTATTTTACCGGAGAGAACCTACTCGTTTTTTCAAAATTCAAACTATGGGATCCCGAAGTAAGAGAGAACGGCCTGGCTTATCCTCCTAATAAAAGATACAATATTGGTTTTCAATTGATATTCTAAAAAACATTTACAATGAACCGTACGAAAATATTTATAGCAATACTGGTTTCAACATGCGTGCTCTCATGTAAAAAATATCTGGACATCGTGCCTGATAACACGTTGAAACTCGAAAACATTTTTAACATCCGCGAAAACGCATGGGACGCGCTTTCCAAGGTTTACAGCTATATGCCGCAGGATGATAAAGTGCACCTGACTTCCTGGACGCTCGGCGACGAATGGGTGGGCCGTTTAGATTTAAATAACAATACCGGCGATCTCCGTGCTATGCGCATTATGCGCGGCTTACAAACAGCTTCAGATCCGCAACTGGGTCTTTGGTCGGGCACGCAGGGCGGCAAAAGGCTTTATGAAGCCATCCGCCAGGCCGATGTATTTCTGGCCAATATTGATCAGGTGAAAGACATGACCGAAACCGAACTCAATGATTGGAAAGCCCAGGTAAAAATGCTGAAGGGCTATTATATGTTTTTATTGATAAAAAGATACGGGCCGATTGTAATTCCCACTGTCGCAGCCTCGCCCGAATCGGAAAAGGAAGAACTTTTCATACCCCGGTCAAAAGTAGAGGATTGCTTTAATTATGTTATCACTCTAATGAATGAAGCGATCCCTGACCTGAAAGAAAAAGCTGATATTACAGAACTGGGGCAAATTGACCGCGTAGTAGCGGCTGCTATTAAAGCTAAAGTGCTGTTTTATAGAGCCAGTCCTTTTTTCAATGGCAATCAGGAATACTTTGGTGACTTTATGGACCACGATGGCCAACCCTTTTTCCCCATTCAATATAACAATGAAAAATGGAAAGAAGCGCTGGATGCTATCAATGAAGCGATCACGCTTGCTGAAGCCAACGGCCGTGGTTTATATACCTTTGAAGCAGAGCCCTACATATACGATCGGGAGGCTTTTGAAAAAAATCCTCAGAACATGAAAAAGTTGTACGATCTGCGTATGCTTATTTGCGATCCATGGAATAAAGAAGTCGTTTGGGGCTACTCCAATCTGGATTATTATAACCAGGGCGAACTTGCACACGGCTCCAATATCAGGCTCCCACCAGGATACGGCGATGGCGTTGTTAATACACCCGCTTATTCATGGCAATGGATGGCGGCCACCTACCGAATGGCCGAAAGATACTATACCAAAAACGGCTTACCCATCACCGAAGATCTTACTTTCGATATGAACAAGAAAACCGAGCTCGTAACGACGCCAGGACAAAGCGAAGAAGCCTATCTTCCGCTCTATGGTATCATGCAGCCCGGCGTTCAAACCGTAAGGCTATACCTCGACAGAGAGCCCCGTTTTTATGCCAATCTCGGTATTACCGGCGGCTACTGGCGCGCTCACACCGTGCGTATCAACACCATCATGTTTGCCAATCGCGATGGCGGCTTCAATTCTTCACAACACACGACAGACTTTTTGGCAACGGGCATTGGCGTACAAAAACTGGTGCATCCGGAATCACAGTCAAACGCCTGGCAGCGTGTTATCAAATACCCCTATCCGCTCATTCGCATGGCCGATTTGCATCTGATGAAAGCAGAAGCCCTCAACGAATATTCGGGGCCTTCAGCTGAAGCTTACGAATCGGTGAATAAAGTGCGCCGGCGCGCCGGCATTCCCGACCTGCAGGTAGTATGGAGCGATCCGTCGCTTACAAGAACGCCCAATAAGCATCTTTCGAAAGAAGGCCTGAGGGATATCATCCTGCAGGAAAGATCAGTGGAGTTTGCTTTTGAAGGACAACATTTCTGGGATATGTTGAGGCATAAAAGGGCCGTTACAGAATTCTCCTCTCCCGTTTGGGGATGGAACCATGCCGGCACCACTGCTACCGATTTCTTTGTGCTTTCCATCAAACAACAAAGAAGGTTTACTATTACAGACTGCCTGACACCCATCGATCTGAACGAAATGAACACGAACGGAAATCTTATTCAAAATCCAGGTTGGTAACCCAGCCGTAGAAGAATAAGCATTACGACCTGAACAATAAAAATATAAATAGATGAAAAGCAAAATATTTCTACTTCCCATAGCGCTGCTGTTCTTTTTTGCGTGTAAAAAAATGGAACGGTTCGAATCTGAAAAGGGCGATGAAACACCGCCCGGCAAAGTGACGCTAAGAGAATACAAACCCCTTTATGGAGGCGCAAGATTTTTTTATACGATCCCTGCGGATAAAGACCTGCTCGGCGTTAAGGCAGTTTACACTAATAAAGACCAAAAGTCTTTTGAATTTCTTGCCTCTTATTTTGTCGATTCGCTCGACGTGTATGGTTTCGGCAGCACGGATGAGTACACGGTTAAGCTGGTTGCCGTCGATCGTGCGGGTAACGAATCAGATCCACTCGAAGTGAAAGTGCAGCCACTGGAACCCGCCTACATAAGAGTGGCCAAAACGATAACCGCGAAAGCAGGGTTTAGCTCTTTCTTTTTAGACTGGGCCAACGAGCTGGAACAGAACGTCAATATTTTCGTTGATTACAACTTCACTCAAAACGGAGAAAACAGAAATTTGACGACGGTTTTTTCTTCCAACCGAGCCACCGACCGGAGGTTTGTGAGTAACCTGCGACTGGGCACCAACGGAAAAGTAAACGTAAAAGTTCGTGTCGAAGATAAGTTTGGCAACACCACAGAGAGTATGGACAAAGGCGAACTAACGCTGCTGGAAGATATTGAAATTCCCAAACAAAACTGGGTGCTTCCCAACCCCAACGATTCCATTGGCGGTGTACCCATGGCTTTTGGTAACGGCCTTGAAGGCAGAAATGCCAAGGTTATTGACGGCATCATCGACCGGGGCGATAATCTCAATTTTATGCACACCGCGAGCCGCGGCCGCACTGGGCAGTCGGCCAATGGAAATATGCCCTGGAATTTCATTATCGACCTCGGCGATTATTATGAAATAAGCCGGATCATTACCGTTCAACGCCATTCAGGCGGTCTCTCCAACGTAAACCGCGGACAATATTACCGGAATGAAAACGTGGGCCTTTACAATGTTTACATTTGGGATGACGCCACTTCAGCCTGGGAACATGTAACACAACATCAAATACCGGTTCCGACAGGGCTCACCGAACTCGAGTTTGTAAAAGTGGGCGAGGCGGGAGATTTAGCTTACATGTATCCGGACAACCCGGCCTATACCAAACGTACCCGATGGTTCAGGTATGAAGCTTTGAAGAGCTTCAACGGCAACTACACGCTGGACGATGCCAATTGTTTGTCAGAGATTACTTTATACGGCCGTAAGGCTCAATAATAAAAATTTTAAATCGCATTTTATGGATCAGAAAAAATACTTACTGCTAATACTATTTGCCTGCGTCCTTTTTTCCTGCGGTAAGATGTATGATAACATCGACCAATACACAGGAGAAACGGTTTACCCTGGCAGATACGATACGATTGTCGGGCATGTCGGTTTTGAGCGTGTTGAAATAGATTTGATGAAAGCGGGGCGTATTGCATCAAAAGATATCAGACTCGGAAAGGCTGTCAAAACAATCATCGAATATGATAATAAAGAAATGGTGATCGACTCTCTGGTTTCCTGGGTCAATATTACCGGCTTAGAGTTATCCAAACTTTATCGTTTTCGGGTGTACACGATCGATGACCTCGGCAATAAATCGGTGCCGCAGGAAATTGCTTTAATTCCTTATACAGAAAGCGACCTCGCTTCGCTCGTTGTGCAGCCGCCCCAGGTGCTCACTTCGCCCGCGTCGGCAGTGTTAAGCTGGCCTTCGGGGTTGTCGTCCATCCTGCTGGACTACTACGGTTTGCAGTACGCGTATACAGATAAAAACGGCATTCGAAGAGAAGGCCAGCGCGCGGCTAATCCCCGCATATTTGCAGCCAATCTGCCTTCGGGAACGACCGTTAATTTTGATATCAAATACAAGATCATCCCAAAGACAAACGGAACACCGATTATCGACACCGTCGAATTTGCGCAAACCCTTCCAGTTGTTGTGCCCACCGGATCGAGCACTTTTGCTCCCGCAGAGCAGGCCATCCTTCAGGCTAACAACATAACGCAGTTTACTGCGGATGCTGTTGCCCAAATCGAAAAACTCACTTTTCCCGTGCACACGACCACTTTGCAGGATCTGTTCTATTTCTCGAATCTTAAAGAAATTGACTTAACCGGCGGCACTATTTTCAACATGACGCAAACCACCTATAATGCTAATGGAATTACGGATGTAATTGGTGGAGGAGCCATCGCACCATTTGCAAGAAGAGTGGGCGATATGCCAACGTCAAACGCGCAATACCTGATCGACCTGCTCGAATCCGGCACGCTGACCAAGGTAAAATATCTTTCCAATTCTATGGGTATCGACAACCTGCTGGCGCCTTATATCCAAAGCGGCATCGTAGAACTCGTGGAAAAGCCGGAAGAAGCATTAGTCGATTTTAGATTCCTGCTCGACGGGTTGGCACAAACCAGCGCCTGGAAGATGATTCTTGAAGCTCCCGCTGCCACGCCGCCTGCCGGCACAGGCCTTGAAAATGTTATCAAAGCAACCTTAGATTCGAAAAATAGTTCTTTCGCATTGAGCCTGCCAAAAGAATATGAATTTGATGTAAAAAATTACAAGTACCTCAAGTTCCGGGTTTATGGGCCGCCAAAATCTTCTGTCAGCGGAAGCTATGCTGTATATCAAAAACTATGGCCAAGAATCATGAATTATATGTGGGCCTACAACGGTGAAAGTACTTATGGTCAGCAATATTGGGATTTAGGCAAAGATGCCTTTAGCATTAGCGACGCCAACTTGCAAACCTGGGTAGACATGACGTTGCCCCTTGCTCAGGCGGTAGGCAAACACAACCGGGTGATCGTAATGAATATCGGCGGTGAGCCATCGCTTACCTTTAATCCCGCCACGCCTATTGTTTATTATTTCTCGAATTTTAGATTTACGAAAAACTAATTTTTTTACTCCAAATAAAAAGCCCGGTCTTCAACGAACCGGGCTTTTTATTTACACTCTTCCGCCAAACAAAAGGCTGCCAATCCTCACCATATTACTGCCTTCTTCCAAAGCAATGATATAGTCGCCACTCATCCCCATCGAAAGTATTTCCGCTGTCGCACACGCTTGTTTTGACCGATCAAAAAGTTGTTTCAGATCTTTAAACTCCTGCCGCACCTGCTTTGCATCTTCCGAAAAACTGGCCATACCCATTAGGCCTTTTATTTGAACCTGTGTAAGGCCGGACGATTGCTTCATCAAAGCTTCCAACTCCTGGGCGTTTAGACCAAACTTAGTGGTTTCCGAAGCAATATGCACCTGCAACAAGCAATCTATGGTGCGGGCATTTTTCGCGGCCTGCTTATCAATTTCCTTCAGCAGCTCAAAGCTGTCAACGCCATGTATAAGGTGTACAAAAGGCGCGATATATTTCACCTTGTTCCGCTGCAGGTGGCCTATAAAATGCCATCGTATATCGGCCGGCAATGCCTGCTGTTTGGCTACAAGTTCCTGCACATAATTCTCCCCGAAGTCGCGCTGCCCCAAATCATATAAAGCTTTGATATCTTCAACCGGTTTAATTTTGGAAACCGCCACCAACGTGGCGTGATAAGGTTTTAAAACTGAAAGAATCTCCTGGTATCGATCGATATGAATTGCCATAATAAAATATGCCCCAAAAATAATTAACATTTTGGTTTAATAGGTTTTTATGACGGAAACTGCAATGGCATCAAAGCCAGGCGCGATGAACTACTTGAAAAAACGATATCGCTTATCGAAGAAAATAAATAAGCCCGGCATGGTACCGGGCTTAAACTTTAACTATTGGAACGAGCTAATCTTCGAGTGTGGTTAAGTCTACTTTTGGAAGGGGCAAATTCATTGCTTTGATAGCAGCACGGCATTCGTCAGCCATTTCCTGCGTAAGCTCATACTTATAATTACCATAATCATTATAATCAAATTGCCCTACCCAGAAGAAACCATACTTCTCAAAAAAATCAGTGAGGTCGGTTTTACTCACTTCGCATGCTTTCTTCACAAAATTTAATTGGTACACTGCCGGATTTGCACCCCTGTCGCCCCAACCGCCTCTGCGGCCACGCTGATTGGACCTTTCTTCATTGCCCTGCTTTCTAAGCGCTTCGAAAAGATCCGGGTAAAAATCAGGATTATTCCCAGCGCCCGTGAAGTATAATTGAAGCTGCCAAAAAGGAATCAACCGGTTAAACACATCTTTATCCTGCAAATAACAGATACCGCGCGCGATGATACTGTCTCTCGCTTTCTGATAGTTTTTTTGCTCACTGATCCGGCTTTTATTTCCAAAAGAAGTGGTGCCATAAAGAGAAAAAATATTGTTACTCACTTCACCGAGCCCGCCCCAATTAAGATAGGGGCGCAGTTGATGCACATGGCCCACTTCATGGCTGAAACCCCAGCAGGGGTCGCCTTTGATGACTCTCGCCGGATCTACCACGAGCGGCATCGCATTGCCGGGCGTGGTTCCCATGTAGGCAACGCCATCGCCATCTCTGAACATGTAATAGTTATAATTCACTCTGGCCAGAATATGATTTTTGGGCACTTTATTATATTTAATCAAACCTAAAATCCGATGCTGCCGATACACCAAAGAATCGTAGTTCGCAATTAATTCAAGGCCTCTGCCGTAGGCGTATTTCTTACAGGCTTCAACAGGATAAGCAATTTGAATATGCCTGCCCTTGGCGTCAATGACCGGATAGACGGCATGATCAATCAGTTTGTTCCAGTCCTGATCAGTGTGAAGGGCCGCGTCGAAATAACCGTTTACCTGTGCATTGACAAAATGCACTTGAATCGGAGCTTCCTGCTCGGGCGCTTCGGCATAATAGTCGATATAAGCCAGGCCATCATTGTCCTTTACATTAATAATATTGACACCATTGCGAAGCGTGAACCGTTGTTTATGAATACCCCATCCGGCCGGGTCTTTATCAGGCTTAATGCCCTCCGGCGCGCGCCGGTTCCAATTGGGAACTAGTAAACCGACTTCTTTTCCGTCTGCGATTCCATCTACCAAAATCACATGTTTGCCAACAGGAAGATAGATACCGGTAATACCTTCGTATTTGCTGTAACCATCGCCAATCATCAACTCCTGCCCCAGCGTAGTGGGCTCAAGCCATGCCTTATAGTTTGCCAGCCGAAATTTTGTGTCGTAAGTTTTGTTGTAAAGCGCCTGCGCTAACTGTTTCAATTGCGCGTTCGAAATTTTATCAATAGCAGCGCGCTTTACATTCTTTTTTAAAGACGTCGCCATCGGTGTTTCGAAAATGGAAAGATCCTGGTAAAGCGATCTTAATTCGGTTGCAGACTGGGCATGAAGCATAAAAAAGGCAAAGCAAGCCCAAAGAAAGAGGGTCAATTTTCTGTACATAAAAAGCTATTTGCCATCAAGATATAATTTTAACGGCAGGAAAACATGTGCAAACGGTTGACCAAAATCGAATAGCTATCTGTGTTTACACAGCGAACTTTGTATAATCTTTCATGAATGAAATAATATTGGCCTGATTAAATTCGTGGCGTTCATGCATGGAAGTGATCACTGCACAATCCATTCCTGCCCTCAACGCCGACTCAACACCTTTGGGCACATCTTCAAAAACCAGGCATTCCGATGGGGCTACATGGAGCGCTTCGGCGCATTTAAGATAAGTTTCAGGATCTGGCTTACTGTGCACCACGTCATCCGCGCTGACTAACACATCGAAGTATTTTCGAATAGAAAGCCCATCAAGTACAAAATCTATGTTGAACATGATTGCGGCGGAGCCAATCGCCATTTTAACGCCCTGTTGATGAGATTGCTCAAGCAACTCCGGCAAACCACTCAATAGTTTTAAATGAGGTTTAAACTCCCGCTGATATTGCCGCTCTTTCTCATAGCTCATTTTATCCTTCTCCTCCAAAGAAAAGCGGTGGGGGAATATCCTTTCCAACAGCTCGTGATTTTTGCCATAGCACTCCGCCTTGGTGCGCTCGAGCGATATTTCCGCGCCAAGTTCATTTAAAATGCGATGCCAGGCTTTGATATGATACGCCATATCATCGATCATCGTCCCATTCAAATCAAACAAAAAAGCTTTATAACGCATAACAGATCAAACCTAATGAAAAGATATGGTAACGCCGGCGTCAAACAGCACAAAGCCTTATTTCAGGATGCTGCGACTGATAACAATGCGCTGCACTTCGCTCGTACCTTCATATATCTGGGTGATTTTTGCATCGCGCATCAGGCGCTCCACATGATATTCTTTTACGTAGCCATAACCGCCATGCACCTGAACGGCTTCAACAGTCGTCCACATGGCAGTTTCTGAGGCGTAAAGTTTAGCCATAGAAGAACTGAGCGCGTAATCGAGATGATGATCTTTTTCCCAGGCTGCTTTCAGGCAAAGCAGCCTCGCCGCCTCGATTCTCGTATGCATATCCGCCAGCTTAAAGGCGATTGCCTGATGGTTCATAATTGCTGTGCCAAAAGCCTTGCGCGTTTTGGCGTAATGCTTAGACAGTTCGTAAGCGCCGCTTGCAATGCCCAAAGCCTGCGCGGCAATACCAATGCGGCCTCCAGCCAGCGTGCGCATAGCAAACGTAAATCCAAACCCGTCTTCGCCAATACGGTTGGCCTTCGGAACTTTTACATCTGTGAACATCACCGTATGGGTATCGCTGCCGCGAATGCCCATTTTATTTTCTTTGGCAGCCACTGTTACGCCGGGCCATTGCCGCTCCACAATAAAAACGTTGATCCCCTTCGACCCTTTAGAAGCATCCGTTTGTGCAATGACAAGATAAACAGAAGCTGTGCCGCCGTTGGTGATCCAGTTTTTCGTTCCGTTTAATATGTAATAATCTCCTTTATCTTCGGCGACGGTGCGCTGCGAAGTTGCATCGCTTCCCGCTTCGGGCTCGCTCAACATAAAGGCTCCAATATAAAGATGTCCATCTTTCCGTCCGCGTGCCAGCGGCACCAGGTAATTTTGCTTTTGCTCTTCGGTGCCAAAGGCTTCGAGTCCGTAACAAACCAGGCTGTTGTTGACGCTCATACATACGCTCACACTGGCATCAATCTTTGAAATTTCTTCCATCGCCAACACATAGCTAACGGCGTCCATTCCCGCGCCACCATAAGCTTCCGGCACCATCACGCCCATAAAACCCAGATCGGCGAGTTGTAGTATTTGTTCCTTCGGGAATTGCTGCAGCTCGTCGCGCTCGATCACGCCGGGCAGGCATTCCTTCTGCGCAAAAGACCGTGCAGCCTGTTGTATCATCAACTGTTCTTCGGTGAGTTCAAAATTCATACGGCTTAATTTGTATAAATATACTGGATAAAAAACAGCGTATTTTGTTCATCCAAAAAAATTGATGCAGTTCAATTACGAAACTGTAGCCGCAACAAAAAAACCGGAACAACTTGCTCCGGTTTCAAATGAATTTCTTTACAATATTTTTATCGGCGTCTGCCGCCGCCTGTGGCTGCGTCATTCATCCTGATTTTCCGTCCGCGGTAATTTTTTCCGTCCATCGCTTTGATCATTTTTTTACCGGCAGCGGGCTCTATTTCAATCCAGCTGTTCATTTCTTTCATATCAATATTCCCCAATATATCTTTGTTGAGGCCGCTCATATCTAAAATAAACTGGAGGAAGCTGGCCTTGTAAAAACCATCTTTTGTGCCGAGGTTTACAAACAGGCGCTGATAGCTGCTATTTCTAGAAAACCCTTTGCCACCCTGCCTTTCACGCGCCCCACGAGCATCTTTATCCTGGCGCTGGTTGAGATCGGCCGCATTTTCATAGTATCTTAAAAAACGGTCAAACTCAAGTGCCGCAACCCGCTGCAAAATCTCTTCCTTTTCTACACCCTCAAATTTCTCTTTTAATACCGGAAGGTAGGTTTCGTATTCGCCGTGGCTGATATCCGTGTTCAACATCTTATCAATAAAATGGAAAAACTGCTTGCGGCAAACATCTTTGCCACTCGGAATATCCATCTTATGAAATTTGGTATTAACCAGTTTTTCGATTTGCCTCAGGCGGTAAACTTCCTTTGGTGTCACGATCGAAAGCGAAACACCGCTTCTTCCGGCGCGCCCTGTTCTGCCGCTCCGGTGGGTGTAAACCTCCGTATCATCAGGCAATTCGTAATTGATAACGTGGGTAATCCCCTGCACATCGATACCGCGGGCGGCCACATCAGTCGCAATCAGCAACTGCAAAGATTTTTCACGGAAGCGGCCCATTACCTTATCCCGTTGCGCTTGTGTTAAGTCGCCGTGGAGCGCATCAATATCATAACCTTCGCGAATAAGCTGTTCTGTGATATGTTGTGCATCGGCCTTGGTACGTGTAAAAATAATACCGTAGATGCCGGGATTAAAATCAATAATACGTTTCAGCGTTTCGTAACGATTGATATGTTGCGTTAAGAAATACTGATGATCGATATTTACGTTAGTGGAATTAACCTTCCCTACCGAAATTTCGGCGGGCGTGTTCATAAAGCGTTTGCTCACCTGGCGAATTTCCGGGGGCATCGTGGCGCTGAACAACCACATACTGTGTCGATTGATCGTCTCTTTAAGGATAAACTCAATGTCGTCCTTAAAGCCCATATTCAGCATTTCATCCGCTTCATCTAATACCACATAATTAATATTCTCAAGATTGATGGCCTTACGCTCGATCAGGTCGATCAACCGGCCCGGAGTCGCTACCACAATATGAGTTCCGCGGCGCAGGTCACGCACCTGTTGGGAAATCGATGTTCCACCATAAACAGCGGTAATAGCTACTTTATTTTTCGGGCTAAACTTTTCGAGATCGGTAGTGATTTGAAGGCACAGTTCCCTTGTCGGACAAATCACGAGGGCCTGGGCCGTTCTTTGCGTTTTGTCGATCAGTTGAAGTAAGGGTAACCCAAACGCCGCAGTTTTACCTGTCCCGGTCTGCGCCAGTCCCACGAAATCCTTTGTACCTTCTAATAAAACCGGAATGGCTTTTTCCTGTATCGGAGTTGGGGTTACGAAACCTATGGTTTCGAGAGACTGAAGTAAGCCTTCTTCAATCCCTAACGATTCAAATGTTGTCATAAAAAGAGTGCAAAGGTAGCAGAAACATCTTACTTGGCAATTTTTCTTGTTTTTCTCATCAACCGGCGTTATACCATGTTTTCCCGGAACTATGCTGAAGGCGGCCCCTATTCCGTCATATAGTCCATAAAAACAACTGTTTAATCTATTTTTTCCAGGGCATCTATGGGTAACTTTACGCCAAAAGCCTTCATGTTTTCTTTTTTTTGTAAATTCGTCTTAATGAGACTTCGATTTGCTATTGCTATAATTATCGGCGCTTTGTTCGCCGTCGGCTTGTCGATTTCCGGCTGCAAAAATACCTCTTCCAAAAATTCCGGTTCAGATTTAATAAGTTATAATTATGAGGTTCGGCCTATTCTTTCCGATAAATGTTTTGCCTGTCACGGGCCCGATAAAAATAAACAGGAAGCCGGCCTGCGGCTGGATATTGAAAAATTTGCCAAGGCCCCGCTGAAAGAAACCAAGGGCGCTTTCGCTATTGTCCCCGGAAAGCCTGGCGAGTCTGAGCTAATTAAAAGAATTACATCCACGGATCCCGCTTACCAAATGCCGACACCAGAATCTCATTTAGGCGTTTTAAATGAAGACGAAATCAATATTTTAACCCAATGGATTGAGCAAGGCGCCAAATATGAAAAACATTGGGCCTTTATCAGCCCTGAAAAAGCTGCGCTACCCGAAATTGATGACGAAGCGTGGCCCAGGAATGAAATAGACTTCTTTATAGCAAACAAGTTGGAACAAAAAGGCCTGGCCCATAGCGAAGAAGCCGACAAAGCTGTCTTGCTGAAAAGAATTTCTTTAGACATCACGGGGTTGCTTCCCGACCTCGCTCTTCAACAATCTTATATGGATGATAAGAGCGACAAAGCTTACGAGAAAGCAATCGATAAATTGATGGCCATGCCGCAATTTGGAGAAAAGATGGCTATTCACTGGCTGGACGTTTCGCGATATGCCGACAGCTATGGATACCAGGACGATGACCGGCGGACGCAATGGCCCTATCGGGATTGGGTAATCCACGCGTTTAATAAAAATATTCATTATGACGATTTCTTAACCTGGCAATTGGCAGGTGATATGTTACCGGATTCTTCGAAGGAAAAAATTTTAGCCACCGCCTTTTTGCGGAATCATAAATACACGGAAGAAGGCGGCGTCATTCCCGAAGAATACCGCGTCGAGTATAACCTGGATAAAGTAAAAACCTACACCAAAGGTATTTTAGGGCTGACGGTTGAGTGCGCCCAATGCCATGATCATAAATATGATCCGATTTCTCAAAAAGACTATTATAAAATGTTTGCGTTTTTTAATAATAGCCAGGAAAAAGGATTAGAAGGATTGGTTGGATCGGAGCCGGCCAAAACGCCCATACTTTATTTATCTGATGACGACACCAGGAATGTGTTACAATTTATCAATAGAAAAGACAGCGGCGTGCTTCAGGTGTCCGTTATGGGCGAGCTGAAAGATACTACACGCACGACTTATATTTTGGAAAGAGGCGTCTATGACCAGCATGGCGAAGCGGTCACGGCGGGTGCGCTGCCCGCGGTGATGGACTACGACACGACGCTCTATCCTAAAAACCGGCTGGGTTTAGCCCAATGGACGGTAAGCAAAAAGAATCCGCTCACGGCGCGTGTTTTTGTCAACCAGATGTGGGAGCAGTTTTTTGGAAAGGGTATTGTAAAATCGGTGGGCGACTTTGGCATGCAGGGCAACCTGCCGACGCACCCTCAGCTGCTCGATTGGCTGGCCGTTGATTTCATGGAGCATGATTGGGATATCAAATACCTCATCAAAAAAATATTGATGTCGGCCACCTATCGACAGTCATCCAACGTAAAAAAAGAGCATCTTGAAAAAGATCCTGAAAACCTTTTTTATGCGCGGTTTTCGAGATTAAGAATGCCTGCAGAAACCATCCGCGACATGGTGTTGGGCAGCAGCGGCCTGCTGGTAAAAGAAATTGGCGGGCCGAGCGTAAAACCTTATCAACCGGCCGGATTGTGGGAAGCCGCCACTTCGGGCAGAGGCACGCTCGCAACTTACCGTCAGGATAAGGGCGCAGATCTGTATCGCCGGGGTATTTACACATTTATAAAACTCACAGTGCCGCCCCCTACTATGATCGTTTTCGACGCCAGCAACCGCGACCAGTGTGAAGTGCAACGCTTAACCACCAGCACGCCTTTGCAGGCTTTGATCATGATGAATGATCCCACGGTACTTGAAGCGTCGAGAGTGTTTGCTGAAAGGCTTATCAAAAAAGAAAAAAAGACGGAGGGCGCCATTTCCACCGCTTTTGAAACGATCATTTGCCGAAAGCCGGATGATCAGCAAATAAAGGTTTTAGAATCGTACTACAAAGATCAACTGGCACGGTTTGAGAAAGATAGTGCGGCAGCTGAAACTGTTTTAGATGTTGGCGAATTCAAACACAGCAGCGACCCGAAAAATATGGCCGCGACAGCAGCGATGATGCGCGTTGTGAATATGATCTATAATATGGAAGAGGCCATTGTGAAAATTTAAAAGCCGCTCAAACTATTACAAATGGAAAAAGAAACTTTTGAATACGGACTGAATATGAACCGCCGGCGTTTTCTCACGCGCCTGGGCATGGGTGTGGGCGGCGCCGCATTGGGCAGCCTGCTAATGCCCGATTTATTTTCGGGAAAAGAGATCGAAGAAACGATTACTGCCGGCGTTCCGCATTTCGCGCCTAAAGCAAAACGCATCATTTATCTTTTTCAGAATGGCGCCCCTTCGCAATTGGAAACTTTTGACTACAAACCGAAGCTTGAGGAAATGTGGGGACAAGACCTGCCCGAATCGGTGAGACAGGGACAAAGGCTAACCGGCATGACGTCGGGACAGTCCAAGTTTCCGCTGGCAGCTTCTATTTTTAAATTTGCACAGTATGGCGAGCACCGGGCCTGGGTAAGCGAAACCCTCCCCTATACAGCCCGCATTGTAGATGATTTGTGTATTGTAAAAAGTATGTACACGGAAGCGATTAATCACGATCCGGCGCTCACCTTTTTTCAAACCGGCGCGCAGGTAGGCAACCGGCCCAGCATGGGATCATGGCTGAGCTACGGGCTGGGAAGCGAAAATAAAAACCTGCCAGCCTTCTGCGTATTGCTGTCGAAAGGAAAAGGCAATGGCCAGGGGGTTTACTCCAAACTTTGGTCAAATGGCTTTTTGGATTCGATACACCAGGGTGTACAGTTCAGTAACGGTGAAAATCCGGTACTTTACCTCAATGATCCTGATGGCATGGACAAGACGGAGAGAAGGAAAATGCTGGATCATCTGGCGGAACTAAATAATGACAGCTATGAAACCGTCGGCGACCCTGAAATAAAGGCCAAAGTGCAACAGTATGAAATGGCCTACCGTATGCAGACGGCGGTGCCTGAAGTAACTGATCTCAGCAAAGAACCGGATTCGATTATTAAATTATATGGCCCGGAATGCCTCGTGCCCGGCACCTACGCCGCTAATTGTTTGTTAGCCAGAAAACTTTCAGAAAGCGGCGTTCGTTTTGTTCAGCTATATCATCAGGGCTGGGATTCTCACGGCAACCTGCCGACTCAATTTGCAGGACAATGCATGGACACCGACCAGGCGTCAGCAGCTTTAGTCACCGATCTGAAACAACGCGGGCTGCTCGATGAAACGCTGGTGATCTGGGGCGGAGAATTTGGACGCACCAATTATTGCCAGGGCACACTCACCAAAGAGAATTATGGACGCGACCACCACCCCCGCTGCTTCACAATGTGGATGGCAGGCGGCGGCGTAAAGCCCGGCGTTTATGGCGAAACCGATGAATTTGGTTACAACATTGTCTCCAACCCCGTTCACGTTCACGACTTCCACGCCACGGCGATGCATTTGATGGGGCTCGATCATGAAAAACTGGTCTATAAGCACCTGGGGCGCCGTTATCGCCTCACCGATGTCGCCGGCAAAGTCGTCAAGGATTTAATCGCCTGACCCTGCTGATGCCTCTTTTTTCAATCCTTAAAAACTACGGTTAAAAATTAATTACCGATCAAATGAACAGAAAAAGTTTTATCAGAAATAGTACCCTGGGCATAGCAGGCGCTTTGTGCGCTCCGGAATGGCTGATCAAAAATGAAGTGGTACTGGGACACGGAAACAAACGTTATAAGATTAACAAACAATGGAGCCGCGCTGATGTGTCTAAACATCCTGTAAACGATTGCCACGAAATGGTTCAGGATCGGAAAGGACGCATTTTGCTGTTAACTAACGAAACCAAAAACAATGTTCTTATCTATAATAAGAACGGAAATTTTCTCGATGCATGGGGCACGGAATATCCGGGCGCACATGGTTTGACACTGTTTAATGAGAACGGGCCGGATGTATTGTTTATATGTGACAACAAAAGGCATCAGGTTATTAAAACCGCCATCGACGGCAAGGTTTTAATGGTCCTCGACTATCCAAAAGAAACTGGCATGTACACAAAAGCCGAGGAGTATGTTCCGACGGAAACCGCAATTGCGGCCAATGGAGATATTTATGTCGTGGACGGTTATGGAAAAGATTTTGTTATTCAATACGATAGCAAGGGACGATATATCAGACACTTCGGAGGCAGAGGCAAAGAAGCGCATCATCTGCTGAATGCTCACGGCATCTGCATCGACAACAGAACAAATACACCCCAGCTTGTTGTAACCTCGAGAAGGGAAAACGCTTTTAAGAGATTTACACTGGATGGAAAATATATCAGCAGCATCGAAATGCCAGGCGCCTGGGTGTGCCGGCCGGTTATTAAAGATGATCTTTTGTACGCTGCCGTGCTTCAAAGCAATAACAGGCAATCCAAGCAATCGGGCTTTGTCACTATTCTCGACAAAGAAGATAAGGTCATTTCTAACCCGGGAGGCAATCAACCTGTATACAGCGGCGGTAAACTTCAGGAATTGCAACAGGAAATACCCGCCTTCGCTTATCCTCATGACGTCTGCATCGACGACGAAGACAATATGTATGTTGCCCAATGGAATTCTGGAAAAGTGTATCCCTATAAATTAGAACTTGTTGTTTGATTTAGCTGAGCAGCCCAAACAGATAAATCAAATTCAACCCATATCAACCATATAAGTTTCCTGAAAAAATTTAATCAGGAAATAAGATAGTGCAAATAAATTTATGAAGCAGAACAGGTGGCAGCATATTATTTTTAACGTATGTATCGTACTTAATTGTTTACTTGTTTTTCTCTTGATCTTTTATAGCGAAGTGCAAATTCCGGCCTTTCTGCAAATCGTTGGAAGAGCCCACCCGCTGACACTTCATTTCCCAATCGTGTTGTTGTTACTGGCATTTCTGTTTGAAATGTTGTTAACCTCCACCAAAAAATCGGTCCCGCGCGAAATTGCTGACTGGCTCTTGCTGGCTGCTTCTTTTACCACGGTCGTAGCCGCACTGATGGGTTTATTTCTTTCAAAAGAAGGAGGATATGAGGGCGATGAAATCAATGCGCACAAATGGCTCGGTGTTTTTTGCGCCCTGATTTCCGTGATTTGGTACGGACTGAAAAAACAAATCCGCAAAAACAAAATCTTTACTACCGTCATTGGTTTATGCTCCAGCGTGGTATTACTGATTGCCGGCCACAAAGGCGCCAATATCACGCATGGCGAAGATTTTTTATTTGCTTCGGCAGACAACCCGACCGATGTACCGCCAGTATCCATGGATGAAGCTATTGTTTACACACACCTGGTGCAGCCCATTATTGAAAATAAATGTACCAACTGTCATAACAGCAATAAGGCTAAGGGCGAATTGGTGATGACCTCGGAACAGCTTTTAATTAAAGGCGGCAAAAACGGGAAACTGTGGGATACCACCGCCGCCGATCTTGGGTTATTGATGCAGCGCATCCACTTGCCCGCTGATCACAAAGAGCACATGCCTCCCAAAGGAAAGCCGCAGCTCACAGATGAAGAATCGAGGATATTATATCTATGGATAAAAAGCGGCGCCAGTTTTACCCAAAAAGTAGCCGATCTGCCACCCGGAGATTCCTTAAGAGCCATTGCCGCCTCATTTTTTAAAACAGACCAGGAAGAAACCTACGATTTTGAGCCCCTGGATGAAAGCGTTGTTACTGCTTTAAACACAGAATATCGCGTTATCGCACCGGTTGCGCAGGGTTCTCCGGCGCTGGCCGTGAATTTCTACGGCATTCATCAGTTTCAAAGCGAACAACTTAAAGATCTCAACAAGATTAAAAGCCATATTGTGTCGCTTCACCTGATGAAAATGCCGGTTAAAGATGAAGACCTTAAAATTATTGGCAGCTTCGACAACCTGAGAGACCTGAACATTTCCTTTACAGAAGTGAAAGGCAGCGGCCTGAAATATCTGACGGGGCTACAACATCTGAAACAATTATCACTTTCCGGTACCGGCATTAGCGCCAAAGATTTACAACAACTTGCCCCGTTAAAAAATATCTCCTCCATCAAAGTCTGGAACACATCAGTTACTGAAAAAGATGTAAACGCATTGAAAGCAACCCTGAAAGACACCCGGTTTGATTTAGGTTTTAATGGCGATACGGTGGTTGCGAAATTGAGTACGCCTACCATCACAGCCACCAAGGGTAAAAAAGTCTTTAGCGGATCAACTGTGGTAACGATCAAAAATCTTATTCAAAACGCCACTGTTCGCTACACTGTTGACGGCAGTGAACCCGATAGCCTGCATGCGGCCGTTTATAAAGCACCTTTCACGCTTAAACAACCGGCCACGATAAAAGCCCGGGCCTTTTTAAAAGGCTGGATCAGCAGTGACCCGGCAAGCGCCAATTTCTTCAAGGCCGGCATCAAACCAGATAGTATTCGTCTCCTAACCAAACCCAATCCCCGCTATGTGGGCAATGCTAAAAAAGGCCTTGCTTTAACGGATGAAGCTTTGGGCGGCTTAGTCTTTAATACCACAGAATGGATCGGCTATAAAAATGAGCCGTTTGAAGCGCTGCTGTTTTTTGATAAGCCAGTGCCAGTGCGCGTAGTCACATTAAGCGCTCTGGTGAGTACAGAAAGCTATATCATGCCGCCGTCGTCGATAGAAATATGGGGCGGCAGCTATGCCGGCGCGCTCCAACTGTTGGCAAAACTCAAACCTGAGCAGCCCAAGGTAAACCAGCCGTCGTACCTAACCAGTTACGAATGTGCGTTTCCGCAACAACCCTTACAGGTTTTAAAAATTGTGGCCACGCAGGTTATGTCGCTGCCGGCCTGGCATGCGGGAAAAGGAGAAAAGGCATGGATCTTTTTCGATGAAGTGTTTATCAATTAATTTGCGCGGGAGCCGCAGCAAAAATCCTGCTTCGAAGGGAAAAAGCCGGTATCGCCTATCAAATTATAGACCTAAAGCAAACGAATGATCTGGAGTAAACAGTACGACTTAAAAAATCTAAACCTGATCAGCGGCGACAACATGAGTAGCCATCTGGGCATACAATTTACGGCTATTACAGACGCTACTTTGGAAGCGACCATGCCGGTAAATAATAAAACCCGCCAACCTTACGGCATTTTGCATGGCGGCGCTTCTGTAGCGTTGGCCGAAACCATGGGCTCCTATGCCAGTAGCCTTATCGTGGATGGCGAAAAATATATGGTGGTAGGAATGGAAATTAATGCCAACCATTTGAAGCCTGTGGCATCAGGAAACGTTAAGGCCGTGTGCAGCCCGCTCCACCTGGGCAAAAGTAGCCATGTATGGGACATAAAACTTTATGACGACAATCAGCAACTCATTTGCGTCAGCAGGCTGACCGTTGCTATCATTGAAAAAAGAAAATTTGAGCCGTCCGGAAAGACGTAATTTTTTATTCCCATAAAATCGACCGAACGTAAAAACTTGCCGCGGCGTTGCTATATTTGTAGGACCAAAACCCTCATTCTCTGAAATTAAGAATAATAATATCTTATCTAACAGCCTTACTGGTAATGGTAATTGTTTTGTCGTGCGGCAACGATAAATTCAAACCTAATCAGGCAAAAACAGTTTACATCGAAGAAGCGGATGGTCGATTCACACTCATCAGAAATGGAAAACCTTTCGAAATCAGAGGCGCCTGTGGCAGTTCCTATCTGCCCGAACTGGTAAAAGCCGGGGGCAACACCATTCGCACCTATGATACCGTCAACCTGGATGCCATTATGAAAGAGGCGGAGTCGCTCAATCTGGCCGTGGTGGTAGGCTTATATATGCCGCCCAGTAGTAACCTCGATTACTTTTATAGCGATACAGCGCAAATTGCTCAAAACCTGGCAGCCCTCAAAAAATGGGTGATAAAATATCGAAACAGTCCTTCGCTGCTGATGTGGTGCGTTGGCAACGAATTGTTTTTTCCAAAAAGTAATAAGTATAAAAAATTCTACAAGGCGTTTAACGACGTCGTTGAAATGATTCATAAAGAAGATCCCCACCATCCGGTAACAACGACGATGGTCAACTTTGTGCCCGACAATCTTTTGGCCATTCGCTATAGAACTGATGTCGACATTATTTCATTCAATATGTTTCATGGCCAGCTAAAGCGTCTTCACTCCGACCTTGCTAAATTCTCCTGGCTATGGGACGGGCCGTTTATGCTGACGGAATGGGGAACAGAGGGGCCCTGGAGCGAACGGGAAAAAACCGCATGGTCGGCACCGATTGAATTTAACAGCACGAAAAAAGCCGCTGAATTATTAACAACGTACAACGATTGCATCCCGATAAATAGAGACCGGATGATCGGATCCTTTGTTTTTTACTGGGGATATAAGCAGGAAAGGACAGACACCTGGTTTAGCTTTTTTTCAGAAAAAGGAGAAAAGTCGCCGATGGTTTCGACCATGCAATTCATCTGGACCGGTAAATATCCGGCGTTTACACCACCTGCGACAGGTGACCTGTCGCTTAATGGCAAACTACCGGGCGAAAGCCTGTTGACTCCTGCTGGCTCGGTAATTCAAGCAAAGCTTGAGACTGGCAATCGGCATGATACATCTTACCAGTATGAGTGGAAAATTGTTAAGGAAGACTGGTTTACCAGAAATAAACATGAAAATAATGAAAAACCCATGGTGCCGATGCAGCATTTAATCCATGATCAGCATGATCAGGTAATGGTGTTTCATGCGCCGTTTAAGCCTGGCCCCTACAGGGTCTTTGTAAATATTTACGACGGGAAAGGAAATTTCTCTTCCAGTAATATGCCTTTTTATGTTGTGGAAAAAAACTAATCCCCGGCCTGCTGTTCAAGCGATAGAGAAGCCAACGAGAAGGGAGCTGCTTACGCTTCAAATCCTCATCGTTTTGGGAATAGCAGCCATGGTTGTGTTTTTAAGAGTACTCTTTCAACCCGATATCGCTGGTTCGCGGTTCCTGTTTATTTTGCTTTTAGTGTCCTGCGTTTTTGGCTGTCTGAAAGTCCTGCACGAGTGGTATCATTATTTTTTCATAACCGTCCCAGATACTCCGCCCAACACACAGGCATACACCGTTGATATTTTTACTACTTTTTGCGCCGGTGAGCCTTATGAGATGATTGTAGAAACGCTTACTGCAATTCAAAAAATAAGCTATCCGCACCAAACCTATTTGTGCGACGAAGCCAATGACCCCTACCTGATTGAGGTATGTAAACAACTCGGCGTGAACCACGTTACCCGCACATTAAAGATAAATGCCAAAGCGGGCAATATTAACAATGCGCTTCGGACATCGCATGGTGATCTCTGCGTCATTCTGGATCCAGACCATGTGCCTCAGCCCAACTTTTTGGACCCTATCATCTCTCATTTCAACGATCCAAAAATCGGATTTGTTCAAATTGTTCAGGCCTATAAAAATGAAAATGAAAGTTTGATTGCAAAGGGCGCTGCGCAGCAAACCTATCAGTTTTACGGGCCGATCATGATGACGATGAACAAATACGGCACTGTTCTGGCCATAGGCGCCAATTGCACTTTCAGAAGAAAGGCGCTGGATTCGATCGGAGGCCATTCGGCAGGCCTGGCCGAAGATATGAACACTGCCATGCATCTGCATGCCAAAGGTTGGAAGTCGGTGTATGTGCCGCAGGTACTGGCGCTGGGATTGGTTCCTTCCACGCTTTCGGCCTACTACAAACAGCAGTTGAAGTGGGCCCGTGGCGTATTTGAACTGTTGGTCACAACCTATGTCAGCAACTTTCGCAAATTTACCTTACTTCAAAAGATACATTACGGAACCATCCCGCTCTACTACCTGTCGGGCATTATATTTCTGATCAATTTTTTGATTCCTATTTTCTCGCTGGTGTCCGGTACGGTGCCCATCAACCTGGGTTTACAGACTTTTGCCTTGGCGGCGCTGCCCTACTTGGTTTTGGTGATTCTTATCAGGCATTACGTTCAAAAATGGGTGACAAAAGACGAAGAAAGAGGGTTTCATGTTGTGGGCGGACTTATAGCCATTGGCACCTGGTGGATTTTTATTCTTGGATTTGTTTACACGATCCTTCGCAAAAAAGTACCCTATGTGCCCACGCCGAAAGACGCTAATGAAGCGGACAACTGGCCGCTGCACATTCCCAATATCGCCATGCTGTTTTTGACGATTGGTGCTGTTGTATACGGGCTCTATCAGGACTTTAACCCTTATCTGCTCTTTATGGCGGGCCTTGCTGCCATCAATTGCCTCATTCTGCTTTTTAATATCGCTGCGGGACGTCAGCTGGCATTTAGAAAGTACAAAAACCAACGACGCGGTATCGATAAAACCATTCAGATCATCGGCGCATCTAAGAAAAAGTTCTGGCTGTTGAGAAGACGGCTTTACGCGGTGATAAGAAGTTATCCTGTGATCATCATTTCCATAATGCTTTGCGGCGGCAGTTTCTATCTTTATCAAAAAAATAAGGCCGTCAATATGTTTGCGCCCAGGTATAAAAAGCCTTCTTTTATGCTAAACGGCATTTTTGCACCTACCAGCGACAACGGGCAAAGCAATTTAGCTTTTGTGGAACAGCTCAGCGCCACTCGCCATCAAGCTTTTAACATCATATCGCTTTACGTGCCATGGGGTGACGGCAACTCGTCTGAAGTGCCGATGCAACGTCTGGATTCTATCTACAGCTTGCAAGGACTACCGATGATCACCTGGGAACCCTGGCAGAACCTGTTTATAAAAAGGCAGGCTTTGCCTGATCAAAATGTTTTTCAGCACATTATCAGCGGCGATTACGACACCTACATTACAGCCTTTGCCGACAGTTTAAAAAATGTAAAACATCCCGTCTTTTTGAGATTTGCGCATGAACCTGACAATCCCTTTTATCCCTGGTCGGCCAGCGGCAACAATTCCGCCACCGATTTTAAAAAAGCTTGGATATACCTGCATAACAGTTTTAAAAAAAGGGAGGCAAATAATGTCATTTGGGTTTGGAATATCTGGAAACCTGAATCGACTGCTGACTACTTTCCGGGCAAGAAATATGTGGATTGGGCGAGTGTCAATATTTTAAACTACGGTAAGTTCGCAAGCTCGGGACAGTCGTTCTCTTTTGAGCAATTATACCGGCCGTTCAGAAAACACCCCGTATTCAGAAGTACCATTCCTGTGATGATCGCAGAAATGGGAAGTCTTGATAGCGGCGACGCAAGAATTAACTGGACGAACCAGGCTATTGCAGACATGCAACATCATTTTCCCGAAGTCAAAGCCTTTGTACTTTTTCAATCAGGCAGCGACCACAATATACCTGAGGGATCCGATTTTTCTAAAACACTTGACTGGCGCCAGCCGATTGCCAAACTAGATCTGGAAAAAACGGGGCATTATAAATTATCGCTACCGGTGGCTACAGCAGTGCCACAAAATAATAAAGCCCTACCCATCCGGCATCATCTTTTTTCGGGCATGAAAGGTGTTAATTACAACCGCACCCTCAGCTGGGCCAACAATTACAATCCTGTTTTTAAAAGAGATATCATCAAAGATTTTGCTGAGATAAAAAAAATGGGAGCAAATACGATCAAAATATCACCTTCAGGCATTTACAACCGCAACCTGTTCACCGCCGCAAAAGCTAACGGTTTTAATATCATTTATTCTTTTTGGACGCCCGATGAAATTGATTTTATCAAAGACAGGGATGCCGCAGATCAGCTTTCAAAAGAAATAATCGGCGACGTCAAACGCCTGAAAAGCAACCCCAACATAATCGGGTGGAATATTGGCAATTCCCCTTATATCGCGTTTGAAGAACGGTTCGACAAACCCTTTCTTTTATACCAGCAGGCCGCTTACCTTAGCTGGCTAAGTCAACTCATTAGTCAAATAAAATCTCTCGATGCTCAAAGGCCTGTCAGTTGCGATCTGCCGGTCAATGACGATCTTTTAAGTATTGCGCCCCTGTTTTTTACTGAAGTGCCGCAACTTGATTATTTGGGTTTGATATGCGATGCACGGTCGCCGGTGGCAGCGGTTCATCAATTGCAAGTACCGTTTTATTTCAGCAAAATAGATCCGCAGTTATACCTACAAAATGCCGACGCATTTAAAACGACGGGCGCGTTTATGGCCGATTGGCAAAACCAGCATCAATGGAATTACCTGACTTTCGATGGGTTGAAAGACTTTAACGGCAATGCGAAAAATGAACTTGCCGGCCTTGCTGCGCGATGGGGACATATACCATCGAGCCAACACCCGCTGCCGCGGGTTAAAATACTACAACCCGCCGCGGTTGCCTTTTCAGGTGAGACGCTAAAATATAACGCACTTATTTTTAAGGATACCTGGCAATTAGCCAAAAATATCAACTCGGGGCTTGCGTTTGAATGGTTCCTGGTGAAAAATGATAGTTACGGCAACCCACTTTCCATGGCGCCGGCGGGGTCGGGCCCAGAAATTTCCATAAAAATTCCCTCCAATGCAAAAAGGTATAGCCTTTATTTGCAGGGCACGAGGGCTGGGCGGGCCACAACCTGGAAGACCGGATTAGGCATGCCGCTGAAATGAAGATTACACGGGCTGCACCCTGCTCCTTAACGAAGTCGCATAAAAAAGCCATCCCGTTTCCGGAATGGCCCCTCTATATTGCTTGCCGAATAAAAATCTGGAATTAATGAACAGACGTATCAGTGGGAGTTGTAGTTGTATCCAAATTCACCATGGTGTCGGTTGGATTAACCGGAGGATTACCTAATGTTGGATCTACTACGGTGCTGTCAGCAGAAATGATGGTAGTGTCTTCTCCTCCTTCACCATCTGCAGCATTGTTACAGGCTACAAAACCTAACGAACTGATTACTAATAAAAAAAATAGCTTTTTCATAATTTTTGGGTTTGAGGTTAAAAATGTTAATACGGCAATTGTTAAAAAGTAACCCTGAAAAATAAATTTTTTTTTTCGACTCGGGAAGGGTTACTATTTTTAAAAATTGGTATTAAAAATAACACAGGTTGAAAGATTCTACACTAGAACAGGAAATAGACTTATTGAAGGGATTAGCTCGCGATGACAGAAAGTCGGTTGAGATCATTTACGGTCAGAATTACAATTTGATTCAAGCCCTGGTAGTTAATAATAACGGTACGGTTGACGATGCAAAAGACATTTTCCAGGAAGCAATGATCGTATTATTTGACAAAGCACGTTCAGGCAGCTTTGAGCTAAATTGTCAGATCAGGACCTATCTTTATTCGATTGCCAGAAGGCTTTGGCTGAAAAGATTAAATCAAAGCGACCGGCGCAACGCCGATTTTGATGATACAAACGAAACACAGGTAATCGTTGAGGAAGATGTGGCACAGCACGAACAGAAAGATGCAGAATTTGAAATGATGCACGCTGCCATTCACTCTTTAGGCGAACCCTGTAAAAGTTTATTAGCGTCTTTCTATTTCAAAAATAAAAGTATGCAGGCTATCGCGGAAAGTTTTGGTTACACGAACGCTGAGAATGCTAAAACGCAGAAATATAAATGCCTGATGCGCCTGAAAAAAATATTCTTTTCTCAATATAAAAAACAAGATAAGTGATGGAGGAGCAGCAAAATAATATTACACTCATTGATGCCGTAGAACGGTATATCATGGGTGAGATGAATTCTGACGAACGCCTTCAGTTCGAAAATTTGCGCAAAGCAGACAGCAATGTGGATCAAATGGTGGTGGAACATACACTTTTTGTTCAGAAATTGGATCGCTTTAATCAATGGGAGAAATTTCAGACTTCGTTAAACGAAATCCATAACCACCTATCGGCACAGGGTAAAATTGACGCAGAAAAACCTAAAGGCGGGAAACTTATTTACCTGTTTAATCGCTTTAAAAAGACGACGGCCATTGCGGCTTCGATCGCCGGTATCACAGCCCTGATCGTTAGCGGCATCATCGGCTCAGTAACGCCTAAAGCGCCGGCCAACCAGTTTGAAATTCTTAAAAGAGATATCAACACCCTGGCTCAAAAATCGAAAATCCAGGATAGGGAAATTAAAAATCTGAAACAGAGCGGCGTTTCGGCCAACACGCCTGAAATCCCCTACACCAATAGCGGCACCGGATTTTTGATTGATGGGAAAGGCTACCTGGTGACCAATAACCACGTGATTTTAAAAGCCCAGAATATTGCCGTGCAAAATAACGACGGTAAAGAATTCGTGGCGAAAGTGGTATATAGCAACGCTGAAACAGATATCGCTATCGTAAAAATTGACGACCCCGATTTTAAGCCGCTTCCCGGAACGCCTTACAGCTTCACTAAAAAATCTACTGATCTGGCAGAGCCAATTTTCACCCTCGGTTATCCCCGCGAAGAAATTGTGTACGGACAGGGTTACCTGAGTTCTAAAACAGGTTATAACGGCGACACAATGAGTTGCCAGATCGATATTCGCGCTGATAATGGCAATAGCGGAAGCCCGGTTTTAAACGAGAATGGAGAGGTGATCGGTATTTTAAATGCAAGACAAAAAGATGCAGAAGGTGTGGCGTTCGCTGTTCAAAGCCGAAGCATTTTCAACGCCGTTAATGATCTGAAAGCTAAAAATGACGCGGGCGAAACTGCCATAAAAGATATTAAGCTAAACACAAAAAGTGCACTTATCGGCCTAAAGCGTCCGCAGCAAACCAAGAAGATTGAAGAATATATCTATATGGTGAAAGTGAATTGAGGCGACAACAATGCCAAAACCGGATAAGCGCTACCCCTCGTAGCGCTTTTTATTTTTACAATCTTTTATCAACACCAAAGTTTCATTGACAAAAAAGCCTCAAAGCGTTTTATCACTTTGAGGCTTTTAAACATAGTTGGAAAGTCCCTAATCATAATCAGGCACCCCAGAGATTGTTGCTGTAAGCGCCGCTTTCGATAAGCTCGTTGAGCTGCTTTTGCACCGCCGGCGCATCTTCTTTATAAGTAACGCCAAACCACTGCGCCGATGTGGTGATCACTTTCACCACGCCGCCGTCTTTAATAAAATTATCTACCACCGCCGGAATTAAAAATTCCGATTTTGGAACGGTAATAAATTCTTTGATGAACGCTTTAAAATCCTTTTCATACAGTTCATAAACCGAAGGGTGGAAACACCAGAAGTTCATTGAAACAACCGTATCTTTCGACAGCTCATCGGGTTGCAGGCCATCGTCAACTTTTACTTTATCGCCCTGAACGCCAATGCCGATGCGCTCTACCACGCTGGCCAGATTACCTTTTTCATCCAGGCCACACACGCCCCTGTTCACGGTGCCATGCGCTGACAGCGTATTCATCAACGGATAACCAATCACCGCGTAGGTTTTTTCGTCGCAGTCGCCAGTTAAAAACTCAACTGCCTTTTTAAATGCATCAAAACCATAAAAATCATCGGCATTGATTACAGCAAAGGGCGTTTTTACCGCATCCCTGGTACACAATACCGCGTGCCCTGTCCCCCAGGGCTTGGTGCGCTCCTTTGGAATTTCGGTTCCATCCAGATACATATCCAGCTCCTGAAAAGCAAATTCATAATCGACCTTCCCGTCCAATTTTGAAGCGAATAAGTTGCGGAAATTTTCTTCAAACTGCTGGCGTATTAAAAAAACAATTTTACCAAATCCGGCTTTCACAGCATCGGCGATCGAATAATCCATAATCGTTTCACCGCTGGGGCCAAAAGATTCGACCTGTTTCATACTACCATAGCGCGAAGCCATTCCTGCAGCTAAAATCACTAACGTCGGTTTCATAATAATCTTCAATTTTGTTAGGGGACTATTTGCCCCGTTATATTTTAAATAGATGCTTTCAAAAATAAGGTAATTTAGCCAACGCTTAAACTTGTAATGCATATAATTAATGAAGATTTGATCCTGGCGGAACCGATTCCTTTTTTGTCGAAAAATGGAGTGGCTGTCCATGTTTTACGGCTCGACAGGGCCGATCCCGTTGTTAGCGGCAACAAATGGTTTAAACTAAGATATCATCTCGAACGGGCCAAAGCGAGCCGCTGTGACGCCGTTGTAACTTTCGGCGGCGCCTTTTCCAATCATATTGTTGCCACGGCAGCAGCATGCGCGGCGCTATCCATCACCAGCATCGGCATCATCCGCGGTGAAGCGCCCCCCACACTTTCGCACAGTTTGCAAACGGCAGCCTCCTTCGGCATGCAATTATTCTTTGTAAGCAGGGAAGCCTATCGCGCCAAAAAAATTCCGCCACAACTTGTCAGCGCAAACAACTATTTCATCCCTGAGGGCGGCTACAGCGAGGAAGGCGCAGCGGGCGCAGCTACGATTCCCTACGATAAAACGCAATACAATCTCATCGCCTGCGCCGTAGGCACGGGAACCATGATGGCCGGCTTGCTTAACGCAAAGCAAGAATCATCGGCTATTCTTGGATTTAGTGCACTCAAAAACTATTTCAATCTCGATGGCGAAGTTCGGCGCTTGCTAAAAGATAAGCACGAGCCTGTTCACATCAATCATAGCTATCACTTTGGAGGCTATGCAAAGAAAACGCCCGCGCTAATTCACTTTATGAACGAATTTTATCAGCAAACCGGCATTCCCACTGACTTTGTGTACACAGGCAAATTATTTTTCGGAATAAATGATCTGATCGAAAAAAAGCATTTCGCATCGGGAACGAAAATACTTGTCATCCATTCCGGAGGACTACAAGGCAATTTATCGCTACGAAAAGGAACGTTAATATTCTGATCCGTTCTGCTCACTCTCCTATCTTTGCAATCCAAGTAGCAACGGCTTTTATTATGAAGAAATTAGTGTTTTTTATTTTGACAGGCTTCATTTTCACAGGTTTACAGGCTCAGGAAATGTTACCCGATTTTTCAGTTTATAAAGTAGGCGGCGGCCGCGTGGTGGTAGCATGGACCCACAATTATCAGGGCATTAAACAAATTAATATTCAGCGATCGACCGATAGTCTCAACTTCTTTAAAACGGTTGGCACAATGCCCGATCCCACCCTTCAACAAAACGGCTTTGCGGACGTAAAACCGCCGAGCGATAATATGTTTTACCGGGTTTTTGTGATGTTCGAAGGCGGTAAATATATTTCAACAAAATCGAAACGTCCAACCCTTGATTCGACCGGATTGGCAGATGCGTACAACAGCGGTAACAGATCGAACACAGAAGTGAATCTCAACCCGAATTTCCTACCCGCAGGATTTCAACAATCGACTTATATTTTTACCTCTCCTGATCGATATGTAAGAGTGGAATTACCCTATGACAAAAGAAAATACGATATCAAATTCTTCAGCGAGACGGGTCAACCTTTGTTTGAAATGAATAACGTCAAGGAAAAACGCTTTAAGCTTGACCGGTCTTATTTTGCTACGGCCGGATATATCAATTTTGAGCTTTACGCAGACGGGAAGCTTATGGAAAGGCATAAAGTTTACCTACCCAAAGATTTTTAATAGCCGGGCGCAATCTCAGGACGGATCACTTACCATCTCTACATCAAATACTTTTTCAAAGTTGGATCTCACGCGTTGTTCCACCTCGCGGATATCGAGTTTTTGATCTAACTCTTTTTCTAAAGAAGTCACTTGTTTTCCCTGGATGCCGCAGGGAACGATCATATTGAAATAATTGAGATCGGTGTTGACATTGAGCGCGAAGCCGTGCATCGTTATCCACCTGCTGGTGCGCACGCCGATAGCGCAGATCTTTCTCTCCTTTCCCTTTTTATCCGGATCAAGCCAAACGCCGGTTTCTCCCGGAGAGCGCTCTCCTTTCAGGCCGTAATCATTTAAAGTGAGGATCATAACTTCCTCGATATTGCGCAGATACTTCCCAATATCGGTATAAAAATTTTCGAGATCGAAAATCGGATAACCGACTAATTGACCCGGGCCGTGAAAAGTGATATCGCCACCGCGGTTAATCTTAAAAAAATCAATGCCCATTTTTGAAAGATGCGCCTCACTCATCAGCACATTGTTCATATCGCCGCTCTTGCCCAGCGTAAAAACAGGAGGATGCTCCACAAAAAGCAAATGATTTTTTGTAATAAGCCCCGACGCTGCTTCAGCGCCCTTATCGCTATCCTGGAGTTCTCGGAGCTTTGTTTTAATTAAAACGTTTTCCTGCAGCAGCTTTTCCTGATAATCCCAGGCATCCTTATAGCGAAGGCTTCCGAGATGCTGAAAATGTACTTTTTGTTTCATAAGAAGAATTCCAAAATTACACGCTTTGCTGCTTCTGTCGCGTTGGCCTTTCAGCAACGCAGCAAAGGTCAATCAAAAAACAAAAATAAACGCATTCTGTTCATTAACGCATTCTTTTACCTTTGCAGCCAATGAGCGAATCAGAAGTATTTCCCGAAAACGCAAACGACGACCTTTATCAGAAGTTTGTTTTTAAAACCGATGCGGGACAGGAACCGTATCGGATCGACAAATTTTTAATGAACCGTATCGAAAGCGCGACGCGTAATAAAATTCAACAAGCCATCCGCAACAAAATGGTATTGGTTGACGGCAATGAGATCAAGCCTAATTTTAAAATCAAGGCCAACCAGGAAATCGTGGTGTATACGGACACTGCGCCCGATGAAAACGACATTGTCCCCGAGCAGCTGCCGCTGCAAATTTTTTATGAAGATGATCATATTATTATCGTCAACAAAGCAGCGGGCATGGTGGTTCATCCCGGCAGCGGCAATTATTCAGGAACGCTGCTCAACGGCATTGCCTGGTATTTGCAGCAGCAGAATGCAGCAATCAACCTTGATACGCTGCCCCGTTTTGGCCTCGTGCATCGTATCGATAAAAACACCAGCGGCCTTTTGGTATTGGCAAAAACGGAGCTCGCCATGCGCCACCTCGCCAAACAGTTTTTTGACCACACGGTCGACCGAAAATATATGGCCCTGGTTTGGGGCGATGTGAAGGGAGATGAAGGGACAATCGTGGCGCATGTGGGCCGCAATCTTCGGTTCCGGAAATTATTTGAAGCATACCCCGAAGGGGATCATGGAAAAGAAGCCATTACCCATTACAAAGTTTTAGAGCGCTTCGGGTATGTGACATTGGTGCAGTGTATATTGGAAACGGGCCGCACGCATCAGATCAGGGTTCACATGAAGCATATTGGCCACCCGCTTTTTAATGATGATTTTTATGGCGGCGACCGTATTATTAAAGGGACGGTTTATGCCAAATACAAACAATTTGTAGATAATTGTTTCAACATCTGCCCGCGCCAGGCGCTGCACGCCAAAACCCTGGGCTTCACACACCCGGCAACGGGTAAACCTGTTTTTTTTGAATCAGAGTTGGCGACCGATATTGCCGAAGTGATCGAAAAATGGAGAAGATACACTACGGCCTATAAACCCACAGAGTAATTTCGGGTTACATACGTCTTATCATAAATAAAGACTATGGAAAAAATTAGGGTGATACTTACAGGCGCAACCGGTATGGTTGGAGAAGGCGTTCTTCATCACTGTCTGGCAGACGACCGTGTTGAACAAATATTGTCGTTGAGCCGGAAACCCTGCGGCATCCGACATCCAAAATTAACAGAATTGCTGCACAGCAATTTTGAAGACCTCACTCCCATTGCAGACAAACTAGAGGGATATGAAGCCTGCTTTTTTTGCCTGGGCCTTTCTTCGGTAGGCGTTAAAGCGGACGACTATTACCGGATGACTTACACGCTGACTTTACATGTGGCAGCAATACTCACTGCTCAAAATGCGGGCATGACCTTTTGTTATGTCTCCGGCGCTCATACCGATAGCAGCGAAAAGGGCCGGTTGAGATGGGCAAGAGTAAAAGGCAAAACGGAAAATGATTTAATGAAACTTCCGTTCAAAGCGGTTTTTAATTTCAGACCGGGCGCTATGCAGTCTTTCAAAGAAGCGCAAAATGTACCAACTCTTTATAAGCCCGCTATACAACTGGTGAAGATATTTGCTCCGAAAAAGCTGATTCACTTATCGCAACTCGCAAAAGCTATGATCACGGTTAGTACAGAAGGGTATCAATCTTCCATCCTGGAAATTAGCGACATTCAGAAAGCAGCGGTGAGTTAATCCTCTTTTTGTTGCTCTACGACGTTTTCGAGTCGTTCTTCCTGAGCTTCCCGGATGAGCGCACTTTTCGACTTTTTGTTTCCCTTTACGATCTTTAAGATCACCGGAAGTGTGGTAATCACCACAATACCGATAATGATAATTTCGAGGTGTTCCTTCAAATCAAAGCCAAACGATGACATCAACCATTTTTGCAGGAAGTGGCCGGCGAATATCATGCTGAAAACCCAGGCAACGCAACCCACTACATTATAGAACATAAATTTCGCGCGGTCCATTTTCACAATGCCGGCTATGATTGGCGCGAAAGTTCTGATAAATGGAAGAAACCTGGCCACGATGATTGCTCCGCCGCCGTTCTTTTCATAAAAATCATGCGCTTGTTCCAGATATTTTCTTTTAAAGAAAAAGTTTTCTTTCCAGTTGTACATGGCCGGGCCTACTTTTTTACCCGTCCAATAACCCACCATATTGCCTAAAATGCCGCAGAAGGAGATCAATGCCCAAAGCACGATCAAATCGACCCATTCATTTTGAATATGGTGGAGGCCGAACAATTTTAAAAACTGGTAAGTAAGCCCGGGTTCGGCAGCAGCGCCTTCCCCGATTTTATGAGCATAAATTCCGGCCACAAACAGTAAGGTATCGCCAGGCAAAAAGAAACCTGCAAACAAGCCCGTTTCCGCAAAAACGACAAACAGCAAAAGCCAGAGGCCGCCATTTTCAATATACCATTGCGGCTGTAGTAAATCCGTCCACTGAAACCCTGTACTCAATAATTCAATCATGATATTTGTTTATCGTTATATGCTTTTTTATAATAAACGGCTTGGCTGCTCGTCAAGGAGCATTAAACAAGTTTATAGTAAAATAGTTTAATTCTTTCTTTAAAAAATTGTGTAAAATTTATTCGTCGGTGAATGTCTGTGCTTTAAGGTCATCAAATTCACCCTCCCATCGTGCGATAACACAACTGGCCAGGGTGTTTCCCATAACGTTGACGCTGGTTCGCGCCATATCCATTAACTCGTCTATTCCATAGATAGCCATAATGGGCCACAAAGGTAAACCAAAGGTGTGAGCTGTGGCGATCAAAATTACAAGCGATGCGCGGGGAACCGCGGCAACCCCTTTGCTGGTCAGCATTAGCGATAATCCGATGAGTAACTGTTCTCCAAAAGAAAACTCGATACCCACTGCCTGCGCCACAAAAATCGAAGCGAGCGATAAGTAAAGCGTGGTGCCATCCAGGTTGAACGTATATCCGGTAGGGATTACAAAAGAAACAATCTTCCGCGGTACGCCGAACTTTTCCATGTTTTCGAGCGCCTTGGGTAGTGCCGAATCAGAACTGGTGGTCGCAAAAGCGATAGAAACCGGTTCCCGGATGGCTTGTATAAATTTTTTAACGGGGATTTTTGCAATAAACAGCGCCACGGGAAGCAGCACAAAAAACAGGAAGGCAAAAAGCGCCAGATACAATGTAACCAACAGCAGCGCCAGGTTTTTTAAGATGTCAATACCCAAATGTCCCACCGTTACCGCAATAGCCGCACCGACGCCAAATGGTGCAAAGTACATGATGATATTCGTAAACTTGAACATCGTTTCAGCCAGGCTTTCCGTAAACTCAATCAGCGGCCTTTTGCGATGTTCAGACAACATAGCCAGCGCAATTCCAAATATCACACTGAATACAACGATGGGCAATACATTGCCTTCATAGATTGATTTGATAATATTTTCAGGAAAGATATCTATGATATGGTCTTGCCAGGTTTTAGGAACAGCAGTCGGCAGGTCGTGCAACAAGGCTTCCGGAACGACAATACCCGAACCGGCCTGCGTTAGATTGATGAAAATCAGTCCGATGACCAAAGCAAAAGTGGTCACGACTTCAAAATACAATAGCGATTTCCAGCCCATGCGGCCCACCTGCTTCAGGTTGCTATGGCTGGCAATGCCCACCACAAGTGTAGAAAAAAGTAAGGGTGCAACGATGGTTTTTACCAGTCTTAGGAATATTTTACTGAGAAATTGTAAGTTCTGCGAGAAGGCCGGGAAGTCCACGCCAATCTCTACGCCCAGGGCCATCGCCGTTAATATCCACGTGGTCAGCGATCGTTTATAAAAGGCAAACAGGCACAAGGCGGCAATAAGCACCCATCGCGACGCAAATAAAAGCGAGGTGGGCAGCGCGCTGACCTCAAAACTAAATAGATGTAAAGCAGCTACAATGGTAAATACTACAATTGCAATTAATCCAGATTTCCTTTTTGTCATAAATATTAATACTATATGCTAAAGGGATATTACCTTCGATAACTAAAACACGGTAAAATAGGCGATAATATACCGAATTGCCAAAAGTTTTGTTAAGGCATTTCCAATTATTCCTTATTTTCCGCCTTTCAAAACAAGTAAACGAAAAATAATATATCATTTCAAAGTTGATACTTATGGGATTATTTACAAAAAAGCCATTGAATATTTTATTAGCCGAAGCAGATGATTCAGAAAAAGGATTGAAGCGGACGTTGTCTGCCGGTGGGCTTGTAGCGTTGGGCATTGGCGCCATCATTGGCGCGGGCCTTTTTTCGTTGACGGGTATTGCAGCGGCTGAAAACGCAGGCCCGGCGGTGGTTTTCTCCTTTATCCTGGCGGCGGTAGGTTGCGCCTTTGCCGGTTTATGCTACGCTGAATTTGCGAGCATGATTCCTGTTGCGGGCAGCGCCTACACCTATAGTTATGCTACCATGGGCGAGTTTATCGCCTGGATCATTGGCTGGGACCTTGTGTTGGAATATGCTTTGGGCGCCGCGACAGTAGCGGTAAGTTGGTCGCAATATGTGGGTAAATTTCTGGCTTCGGTCGGCATTCATCTTCCCACCTCCCTTTTACACGGCCCGTGGGACGAGGTCAATGGTGTGAATATGGGGGGTATCGTCAATCTGCCGGCCATCATTATTGTTTGCTTGTTATCATTGCTATTGATAAAAGGAACAAAAGAGTCGGCGCTGATGAATAATATTCTGGTGATTCTGAAAGTGACCGTGGTAGTTGTTTTTATCATTTTGGGATGGGGCTTTATCAATCCCGCTAACCACACTCCTTTTATTCCTGAAAATGCAGGTGAAAGTATGATGAAAACGGGCGAGTGGACTTTTATGCAATTTTTTGGAAGTGAGGAATTTGGCCATTTTGGATGGAGTGGAATTCTGCGGGGTGCCGGTGTAGTATTCTTCGCCTTTATCGGTTTTGACGCTGTAAGTACTGCAGCGCAGGAAGCCAAAAATCCGCAGAAAGGCATGCCAATCGGTATTATCGGTTCGTTGTTAATTTGTACGATTCTGTATGTATTGTTTTCATATGTATTAACCGGCCTGGAAAATTACACGGTATTTCATGGCGATGCAAGCCCGGTGACCACCGCGTTTGCAAAAACAGGTTACACGTTTTTAAATTCGGCGTTGACGATTGCGATCATAGCAGGATACACTTCGGTAATGCTCGTAATGCTTATGGGACAAAGCCGCGTGTTTTACAGCATGAGCGTTGACGGTCTTTTACCAAAATTCTTTTCTACATTGCATACGAAGAACAGAACGCCCTGGAAAACAAACGTGGTGTTTATGATCTTTGTGAGTTTGTTCGCCGGATTTATTCCCGTTTCAGATTTGGGCCACATGGTGAGCATCGGTACCCTGTTTGCATTTTCGCTGGTTTGTATTGGCGTTATCGTGATGAGAAAAACCAACCCAGAGGCCAAACGCGGCTTCAGGACACCGCTGGTACCTGTGTTACCTATTTTAGGCGTGATTGTTTGTGTGGGCCTTATGGCAGGATTACCGGTTGAAAGCTGGGAGCGCCTGGCGATTTGGCTGGTGATTGGATTAGCGATTTATTTTTTCTACGGAAAGAAAAACAGCAATATGAGCCGGCGGCTCAACGATTAATTTTTTTAAAGGCTGCCGCGAGGCAGCCTTTTTAATTGCGCGACAAAACCTTAAATTTGCCCACTTAAGAAAGCAAGAAATTTTTATATGGGAAGGATATTTGAAGTACGTAAAGCTACGATGTTTGCCAGGTATGATCGCATGGCCAAACAGTTCACCAGAATTGGAAAAGAGATCGCCATCGCCGTAAAAGCCGGCGGACCTGATGCTGCTACCAATCCGGCGCTGCGCCGCTGCATGCAAAATGCGAAAAGCGTGAATATGCCAAAAGACCGCGTGGAAGCCGCTATCAAACGGGCGCAGGGTAAGGAAATGGAGAACTATGAAGAGATTCTTTATGAAGGGTATGCTCCGCATGGCGTTGCCATCCTGGTAGAAACCGCGACCGACAACCATGTTCGCACGGTTGCCAACGTGAAATCACACTTTAATAAAGGCGGCGGCGCCATGGGCAACAGCGGCAGCGTTGCTTTCCAATTCAACAAAATGGGGGTTTTTAAACTAAACCCGGAAGGGCTGAACGCTGAAGAACTCGAATTGGAACTCATCGATTATGGCCTGGAAGAGCTGGGAGAAAGTGCAGACGAGGAAGGCAACCAGCTCATTGTATTGCGAACTGCTTTTACTGATTTTGGCAATATGCAAAAAGCGCTCGAGGAAAAAAACATTACGCCGATCAGCGCCGAAGTTGAATGGATCCCATCTACCACCGTTCCTGTCAATGACGAGCAGGCAGAAGATGTGAGCAAACTCATTGAGCGCCTCGAACAGGATGAAGATGTACAAAAAGTTTTTCACAATATGGAGTAAACGTTCCTTGTTGAAGTAGGCAAGTCAATGCGCCACGGTCAACCCGTAAACAAATATTTATGGACAATGAAAAAGAAGTTGAAGCGCTGCTTACGCTGATAGAGGACCCTGACACGGAAGTATTTGAAGCCGTAAGTAATCGCATTATTGCTTACGGAACTCCTATTATCCCTAATCTTGAAGACCTGTGGGAAAACACGGTTGACGATGTGGTACAGGAACGCATTGAAACTTTAATACACCGGCTTCATTTTGTAAACCTTAAAAATGATTTCATCGCGTGGAGCAACGCGCCCCATCTCGAACTCTTGCCCGCCACATTGCTGGTTGCTAAACTAATTTATCCCGATTTGCACACGGGCAAGGTGATTCAGGATATTGAACGCCTGCGGCGTAATATTTGGATCGAACTCAACAATTACCTCACGCCACTCGAGCAGGTAAATGTTATCAACAGCATTGTATATAATTATTTCGGTCTAAAAAGCGTTGACCCCGAACAAAAACGCCCTAACGACTTCCTGATTCCGAATATTATTGAATCTAAAAGAGGCAATCAAACCGGCAATGGCGTTTTGTATCTGCTGCTTGCCGAACTGCTCGATATTCCCGTTAAGCTACTGCCTGTCCCCAACCAATTTGTTTTAGGTTATTTCAAGCCCAAAGCAGAGCCCGAGGAAGATAAATTACATCTGAATATCGATTTCTTCATCGACCCCACTTTGGGCCAGGCTTTTACTCATAACGACCTTTACAATTATTTCAACCGGATATCTTCGCCGGTACAACCCCAATATTTCAAACCACAGAACAACCGCCAGGTCATTCAAAAATTATTATCAGATCTTAAAGCCTGCTTTCACGCCGATCATAAAATGTATATGCTGGCCGAAATTGACGAACTAATTCATTTGTTGCAGGACTAACCGCCGGCTTTTCCAAATGTTAAAAATTTGCAGAAAAATTTAGAACGCTGATCTTTTATACGAAACAAATCGTAAATTGTTTTAAATTTTGTTTATGGCAGAGATCAAAGCGCTAAAACCTACCGAAAGTGAACTTGAAATTTTGCAGGTGCTCTGGCAAAAAGGAGAAGCTACCGTGAGACAGGTACATGAAGAATTGGTGGTGAGCAGGGATATTGGCTATACAACCACCCTGAAATTGATGCAGATTATGAATGAAAAAGGGCTAGTCGAGCGCAATGATTCTTCAAGAACGCATATTTATAAAGCTGCGAGCGATAAAGAAAACACACAAAAATTTCTTCTGAATAAATTTATCGGCAATCTCTTTGGCGGCTCTTCATCGCAATTGGTGCTGCAGGCCCTGGGTAGCCAAAAGGTTAGCGCAGCTGAACTCGACCAGATCCAATCTTTCATTGACGATTTAAAGAAAAAATAAGATTAATGAGCGACGGTTTGCCATTCCTACTTATTGCTATCGGACATGCGATACTCAACAGTATTTGGCAAATGGGGCTGTTGTGGATTTTGGTATTGGTGCACAGCCGGTTTCACAGTAATTTGAAGCCAAAACAATTAAGCCTGATAAGTTTTATCGCGCTGCTAATAGGTTTTATCAGTTTTTGGGCGACTTTGGTAATCTTCTTAGTTAATCCCCAACTCGATTTTGGATTGATTGGCTGGCTTTCCGGTATACAAGACTTACAGCCGGTTGCTTTCTATGCTGCGCTTGCTTATCTACTTTTATTAATCATACCTACAGCCCGGTTTTGCGCCGGCATCGGCAAAACTTATCGGTTAAGAAATCATAAATCAGGCAAAGTGCCAGGTCATTTTAAAATTTTTCTGCTCGACGCCTGCCAATATTTGGGCATTAAAAGAAAAGTGAGGATTTACACTTCTACGCTTATTGCTTCTCCCCTTACTTTCGGCTTTTTTAAGCCGGTCATCCTGTTTCCGGTGGCGTTGCTCAACCAGTTATCCATTCGGCAGGTAGAATCAATCATACTCCATGAATTGGCGCACATCAAAAGAAACGACTACCTGCAAAATATTATAACCCAAATTATTCTCACGCTGCTGTATTTTAATCCCTTTGCAAAATTGCTGGCAGACATGCACGGAGAGGAGCGCGAAAAATCAGCGGACAATTGGGTGCTTCAATTTGAGTATAACAAATATACCTACGCCGAAACATTGGTGAAGCTGGCCCGCGAAAATGTGGCAAAGCCTCATCTATTTGGGATTGCCATGACTGGAAAAGGCACGGCGCTCATGGAAAGAATTGAATGGATTTTTGGAACCGGACAGCGAAAACTCCCTTCCCTCAAGAGTTTGCTGGCGTTGGCGTTGCTGATATTAGCAGCGGCCACGATTGGTTTGGTACGCCAAAAAACAATCATAACACCGGCTAATGCGCCTTTTGCCTTGATCGAACAGCAGCAACCTTATCAACCTACGGTTATGCTGTCGAATGAGCACCCGGAAACGCAAAGCGTAGCGGAAAGCGAACCCACAGTCGTAGCGCGTGATAACAAAGCCCCGGAAACCGGCCTTAAAAAATCCATAAAAATAGAGGTGCAGCCTACGGCATCACAGGAGCTCACACCCCCTATCGAATCAGCCGATGAGCAAGTCCAGGTTATATTGGTTAATCAGGTAAGCAGCGTTGTCCCCGCCCTGGAAGAACAGGAGGAGCATAATGTACAGGCGGCGCTGGCAGCCACAAGAAAGATTGTAACGGAGCTTAGCTGGAAAGCTATAGAACACGCCCTGGCAGAAACGGTGACCAGCGAGGAAAAAGAAGCCCTTAAAGTTATCTATAGTAAAAAATTAGAGACTGCAAATTGGCAGAAGCATGCGGATCTATTGCGTTTGCATTATGACCAGATCAATTGGGAGCACGCGCATACCAAGCTCGCTGAAACGCTCAACACCTTTAAAATGGATAGCGTTTATAATAAATACAAACAAGTAGAAGCTGCCTTAAAATCTTATAAAAAAGATCTAGAAAAATCAAAACCTTCTACAGAATTGCAAACACTAGACAGTGTTTTACAACAATACAACACGGTAATTATGAAAATCGACAGTTTGCGTACCGCCAAAATCGTTGAGTTGTAAATTCCAACACGGGCGCGCGAAAAATACCGTCACTCACCTTTAAACTCAAGCCGGCATTTTATGTTATGTAAAGAGCTTTGTTTGAAAACAACGGAGAACTTTATATTTTTACCTTACAAATATCTGATATGCGAATCACTGCGGAAAACAGGTTTAAAAAACTGGTCGTTATTGGCGACAGGATACTCATCAAACCTACAAAACCTGATGAAAAAACGGCCAGCGGCCTGTATCTGCCGCCAGGAGTGCAGGAAAAAGAAAAAGTGCAACAGGGTTATGTGATCAAAACCGGGCCGGGATATGCCATTCCGGTAGCTATCGAAGAAGAGCCCTGGAAAAATGAAGAAGACCAGGTGAAATACGTTCCGCTGCAAGCGAAGGAAGGCGACCTTGCAATTTTTTTAATGAGCGGCGCCACGGAAGTGATGTACGAAGATGAAAAATATTTCATTGTGCCACAGGGCGCTATTTTAATGCTGGAAAGAGAGGAAGATTTATAAACAAATTTAAAACGACCAACATGAAAGGCTTCCACGACAATATTGAAAAACTGACTTTAACCAACACCGACTTTCGGAAAGTTTTATACACAGCGGCACACATGCAGCTAGTGCTCATGAGCCTTCCCGCGGGCGAGTCCATCGGAGAAGAAGTGCACGAAGCAAACGATCAGTTCTTTCGTTTTGAAGCCGGATCGGGTAAATGCGTCATAGACGATCATGAATATGAAGTATCGGACGGAAGCGCCATTATTATACCCGCTGGCGCGCGGCACAACGTTATCAACACAGGCGCCGAAGACCTGAAAATGTACACCATCTATGCCCCGCCGCATCACAAAGATGGGATCGTAAGAGCAACAAAAAAAGAAGCGGAAGCAAATGAAGAAGACTTTGATGGCAAAACCACTGAATCTTGACCTTTATAAAAACAAGCAGTTTAGGTTTTGCTTTTCTCCTGACAGGCTTAAGTTGGTTGACGGCCGCAAGCGCTCAGCAGCGGACTCCCCTAACGCGCAACTTTAAGGCTTATAGAAAAATCGTCGCCGCCCATCCCGACCAGAAAATGGTCGAGCTGAAAAAAGTAGCCCCTACACTGCAATATAATCTTAAATATGCCGGTCGCGACAACTTCATGCATCGCAGCATGTACCCGCGAAAAACTCATTACACCTTTATGAGAGCGCCAGCCGCCACTGCCTTGAAAGCTGTGCAAAAAGAGCTTAAAACAAAGGGGCTGGGATTATTAATTTATGACGCTTACCGGCCCTACGCGGTAACGAAGAAGTTTTGGAGACTTGTAAAAGATGAGCGTTATGTGGCGCGGCCGTCAAAAGGAAGTAATCATAATCGCGGCACCGCTGTTGACCTCACTTTGATTGAATTGCAGACAGGTAAGCCATTGCAGATGGGAACTGATTTTGATAATTTCACTGACACCGCGCACCATCGGTTTACTGCTTTGCCTCCCAAAATGAAAGCTAATCGTCATTTATTAAAGTCGGTCATGGACAAACACGGCTTTGCTGCCTTAGACACGGAATGGTGGCATTATACCTATCGCGGGCTGCAAAGCCCTAATTTACTTGATATCTCACTGCGCCAATTATGGCGCCGCCAATTTTGAAGGCATCAGCTTTTGCCAAATCATCGCGAGTAGATAAACCAGGATGGCGCCGATCATATTGAGCCATAAAAATCCCAAGCCGATGATTTCATATTCATTAAGCACAAATAATAAAATGGTGATAATTTCGGTGATAACCGCCGCAGCAAAAACCGCTGTTCCTTTTACACTTTTCGCGTAAAAGGCCACGAGAAAAACGCCCAGAATAGTTCCGTAGAACAAAGAGCCCAAAACGTTCACCACCTCAATCAGGCTATTGCTCCAATTGGCCACAAACATCGCGACGCCGATACAGAACAGGCTCCAGGCCACGGTATAGATTTTTGAATAAGCGTAATCGTCGCGACGCGCCTTTTGATAATATTTTTTATGGATATCAATGACCGTGCTGGACGCAAGGGAGTTAATCGCCGCCGCAATACTTCCCCAACTTGCTAAAAAGATCACGGCAATGATTAAACCCACCAGGCCCTTCGGCAAATAATCCATCACGAACTTCAAAAAAATATAATTGGTATCATTATCACTGCCCCCATTCTCTCTGATTAAACCTTTGATCTCGTTACGTATAAAACCCACGCTGTCCTGCAATTGCCTGAGGCCATGTAGCTTTTGATCTTCATTTTCATGAGCGTACCCGGCCAGCAAATCCGCCTTCTGCTGATTAACCGCTTCAAGCCGAAGTTTTAAAGCCTCCAAATCGGGGCCGTACGCGGATGCCTCTAACCGCGAAAGCTCGTAATCGTTAAAAAAGGCCGGCGCTTTATGAAACTGGTAAAAGGCAAATACCAGCACGCCCAAAAGTAAAATACAGAACTGCATCGGCACTTTCACGATACCGTTCATCAACAATCCCAGCCGGCTTTCTTTTAAATTTTTAGCTGTCAGGTATCTCCCCACCTGCGATTGATCGGTTCCAAAATAAGAGAGCGCCAAAAAAAATCCACCGATAATGCCACTAAAAATATTGTACTTATCACCCCAATCGAAAGAACCGCCTTCGGCGCCGGTGGTGATGATGTTAAACTTTCCGAGCTTACCTCCAATAGAAATGGCGTCGGTAAAACCGATCCCTTCCGGAAGCCCTTTAACCATGTAGTAACCCGCCAAAAACAGGGCAAGCATGATGACAAAAAACTGAAGCTTTTGTGTGTAGGCCACCGCGCGCGCGCCGCCGCCGAGCGTATAAACGATCAATACGCCGCCGATCAGCAGATTTGTGAAATAAATGTTCCAACCAAAAATAACCGACAAGATCAAAGAAGGCGCAAAAATGCTGATACCGGTCGAGAGTCCGCGCTGCAATAAAAACAAAAACGAGGTGAACGTGCGGGTTTTAGCATCAAATCGGTTCTCCAAATATTCGTATGCTGTATAAACCCTGAGTTTGCTGAATACGGGCACGAACGAAACGCAAATCACAATAGCAGCCAAGGGCAAACCGAAATAATATTGCACGAACCGCATGCCATCCGTGTAAGCCTGTCCCGGCGCAGCCAGGAAAGTAATGGCACTGGCCTGTGTGCCCATGATGCTTAGTAGCACCACATACCAGGGCATACTCCTGTTGGACAGAAAATATCCTTCCAGATCTTTGCTGCTCCGGCTTTTAAAGACTCCATATAAAATAATGAGCAGCAAGGTGCTGCCCAGCACAATCCAGTCTAAAGGCGTCATGAAAATTTATTCGTCAGGTAATAGAAAAACAATATCAGCGCCACGAGCACCATGATTACTACAACATACCAGGCCTTCCAGGTTGTAAATAGCGGCGGCTTGTTGTCTTCTTCTTGCATAGTTTATCTTTTTGATCGGATTCCATTGAGAAATACAATTCCCAAGCCTATGATCAGTCCCAGCATTAATCCCAGGCGTACGCGCTTAACGAGGCTGCCTATAATCAGCCCGATTACAATCGCTACTAAAAAAGCCATCTCCCCGCGCCTCATGCCCATGATTTGCTTCTTATTATTATCACTCATACTTTAATTCGTTTTCGAGGGCGCCGGATGCGTCGCTAAATTATTTTTCTTGCTGGTTCAGCGCAATCAAATTGGCCAGCAATCGCATAGCGCCCGGCACGGCTGCCGGTAATTCTCTAAAAAATACCAGGCCGGTATACGTAAAATTACCTTTACCATACTTTGCGGTAATCAGGCTTCCTTCGTCGGCCGCTTCTCCCGGGTCGGCCATTGACAGCAATGCCTGAAAGTTTTTATCCCACGCGCCTGCATGATAAATACTTCTTTCCTGGATCCAATGTTCGAAATCTTTTTCCGTGATCTTATTGGGAAAGTTAAACACATTATGTGAAGGCGCAATAATTGTCACTTCAGCCTGCTCATTGGTAATGCGGTTGCGGGTAATGCGAAAATCGAAAGGACCTATTTTAGATTTTACAGATCCGAGGTTATTACTCGTGTTATATTGCACAATAAAATTGCCTCCGTTTTCAACATAACTCATTAGCTTATTATAATATTCATCGAGCCACTCGTTAGTATTATAAGCTCTCACGCCCGCAATAATCGCGTCAAAGCGGCTTAAATCATGAACGGGCAGTGTTGTTTCATCCAGGATGGTGACTTTATATCCCATACGCTCAAGTACGACGGCGACTTTGTCTCCGGCGCCCGGTATATAGCCCACATTTTTTCCGGCTGTTTTAAGATTGACATTTAAGCTGGTGATAAAATCAGGATAAAAATACCTGATGGCGGGAATATGATCGTAGTCGATGCTCCGTAAAGCCAGGTGATAACCTACTGTGTCTTTTGCGTCTTTCTTATTCGCATAAGCCGTCAGCGTGTACACTTCTTCCGGCGCGTGTTTTTCTGTTACATCGAAATTAAACACTGCCGTTTTTCCACTATTCAATTGAAGCGTTTGTTGCTGCACGCCGGAATAATCAATCCCCGTGAGGCCGGCTGTAATATGGCCTTCGATATTAGTGAAAGCATGCAGCTGTGTTTGCACGCTTTGTGTACGATGGTCAACGCCGTTAAACACCAAAAGGTTGGGCGAAGCGGTTATCGTTGCGGGAGGCACAACGATCAAAGGTTGATAGGTTTCGCCCTTTACCGGATCGGTGTGTTTATATCTTACAGGTTGCTCAAATACAAAATCATGGCCACTGATATTGATCAGTAGCCGGGCTGTGTAAGCCGGTTCAGCATCGGGGACACCGATCATCTGTTGATCTGCTACAGCGTAAAGCCCTTCCTCTTTGCGCTCGCTTAGCCAGTAGGGCTGCGAAACTTTTTTACCCAGGGAAACGTCGACCGTCTGATCAACGGAAATATTTTTATTGCTTTCAAGCGTTTTATTCAGCGTTGCCGACACATCCGCCAGCGACAGCAATTTCCACGAAGCATCGGTTCCTAAGCGGTTGTTCACTACGATATGCACGGGCAACTGGTCGGTTTGAACCGCGAAGGGCCGATTAGTATATGCATCTATAAATAAACCCGCAGCCTGCGCTATCAACTGTTGCACTTCCTTCTTTTTTTGGCTAATCCAGTGATCGGCTGACTGACGCTCCAGCAAGCGATAAAGATTGACTAATGCCGGTACTGAAGCCTCCGGTTTTAAGGCGTTAAATGACTTTTCAATTCCATTGATCGATTGCAAAATAGCCGCCCCGTTTCTTCCTATCCTGTTCCAGCTCATGTCAACTCCGTCGAGCAATTGGTCTTTGGGCGCATCACCACCGGTTGTTTTAAAAAATTCGTAGCTATCGCCGCGGGAGGCAGCAGACCCAAAACCCTGCGACTTGTGCTGGCTGCGGCTTTCGGCTGCAATCTCGCCATAGCTTTTTCCGAGCAGCGGATTAAAACCGCCAACATTTACGTTAAACTGGGAAGGATCGGTGGTATTGTTGCCACCGAAGTTGAAAGTATTCCAAAGAATTCTTTTGGCTTGCCAGGGTTTCACATATTGCAATTGTTCTGGAAACATAGCCGGGTTGGCGGCCGCTTTAAACGCTTCATTCGCTAAGATGGCGCTGGCTGTGTGATGGCCGTGGCCTCCTTCGCCGGTTACCGGAAATCTGGTAATAATGACGTCGGGCTGAAATTTTCTAATAACCCAAACCACGTCGGCCAACACTTTTTCCTTATCCCATTTGGTAAAAGTTTCCTCAGGATTTTTAGAATAGCCAAAATCATAAGCGCGGGTGAAAAACTGTTCACCGCCATCAATGCGCCGCGCCGCTAACAATTCCTGTGTACGAATCAAACCTAATTCTATGCCCTGTTCATCGCCAATCAGATTTTGACCGCCGTCGCCTCTTGTAAGGGATAAATAGCCGGTGCGATATAATTTATCATTGGCCATGTAAGCAATCAACCTTGTATTCTCATCATCCGGATGAGCGGCAACATATAAAACGGAGCCTAATACTTTTAGCTTGCGAATCTGCTGTAAAATTTGCGCCGCGCCCGTCGATTGCGCAAGAGCGCCGATATGAATAAATAAAAGAAATAAGAAAGAGATTAATGACTTCATCGTACGAAAATATAATAAATGACCGAAGTGGATTGTATTTTTCATGTTCATTTTTCAGGCTACTGAGCGCTAAAAGCCGGCTCGCGAAGGCGCCCCTTTCCTTTTAAAATTTGATTATTTCCGTAAAAAAATCATTTCCTTTTTCCGGCCCTACCAAAATCTTGTTTTAACTTTAAGACCTTTACCCAAACGAAAAAATGGATAGTCATGGCCCACGCAAATAATCATGATGAGCGCATTGCCCAAATGAAATTTTCATCCGTATATCCGCATTATGTTACAAAAGTTGAAAAAAAGGGAAGAACGGTTGCAGAGCTACATGAAGTTATTGAATGGCTGACGGGGTTTAATGAGCAAAAACTTCAACAGCTTATAGAGGACCAGGTGACCTTTGAAACTTTTTTTGAAAAAGCTAAACTGCATCCAAACGCCGGGCTAATAACCGGGGTCATATGTGGTTACCGCGTGGAAGAAATTGAAAACCCGCTGACCAGGAAAGCCCGGTATTTGGATAAGCTTGTAGACGAACTGGCCAAAGGGCGTAAAATGGAAAAAATCCTTCGCGAAGCCTGAGCCTTAAATGACCGACTACCGTTGATTCAATTCGGGCACTTCCATCAAGGCTTCGATATTATTTAAAACGGTGATCTTATACAACGGGTTTTCGTACAAAAAACCCTCTTCCAACATTAGTTCGATATGTTTCAGGAGGTGATTGTAAAAACCATTCAAATTAATGATGTAGATGGGCTTGTCGTGGATCGACAAATTATTCCAGGTGATCATTTCAAACAATTCATCGAGCGTTCCGTAGCCGCCGGGCAGAATAACGGCTGCGTCACAAAGTTCATACATTTTTCTTTTGCGAATATGCATATCGCCCACGACCAGCAATTCGGTAATCGTTTTATGCGACCGTTCACGGGCGTCCAAAATTTCAGGAATGACACCGGTAACCGCGCCGCCATGATCCATAACAGCGTTCGCAACAATTCCCATCAGGCCTACGTTTCCGCCGCCATAGATCAGGCTGATTTGCCGCGACGCCATCCATTGACCAAGTACAGCCGCCTCGCTCCTGAAAAGTTCGGAGCGGCCATCTTTTGAACCACAAAAAACTGCCAGTGATTTAATTGACATAATCTCACATTTTATTTACAAAAGAGAAGCATTTTTGCATATCTTCAAAAATTAGTTTTCCAAAACCAATTAATTCATAATTATATAATATGTCTGCAGGGTTTTTATTTTCCGTTGTTATTGCTTATTTCCTTTTATTGCTTCTTGTTGCGTGGAGAACCAGTAAAAACAGCAACAATGAGTCTTTCTTTATTGGCAACCGCAGCAGCAATTGGATGCTGGTAGCATTTGGCATGATCGGTACTTCGTTGAGCGGCGTCACATTTGTAAGTGTGCCCGGAGCCGTTGGGGCCGATTCGTTTGGATATATGCAAATTACGCTCGGCTATATGATCGGCTACCTGGTGATTGCTTTTGTATTGTTGCCGCTCTACTACCGCCTGCAGCTTACATCGATCTACGGTTACCTCAAAGCCCGCATGGGAATGCTTTCTTACAAAACCGGCGCCTGGTTTTTTATTATCAGCCGGCTGGTGGGCGCTACAGCCAGGCTTTACCTGGTCGTTAATATCCTACAGGCAACCATTCTGGATAGCTTCGGCATTCCTTTCTGGATTTCGACGGTGATTATCCTTGTCATGATCATCCTGTACACTTTTGAAGGCGGTGTTAAAACCATTGTGTGGACCGACACTTTACAAACTTCGGGTATGTTGCTCGGACTGATTATCTGCACCGTTTACCTGTTGCAACATATGAATATGAATATACCGGAAAGCCTTGAAGCGATGCGCAGCACGGGCCTGTCACGGATTTTCAGCACCGATGTTAACTCAAAATCTTATTTCGTTAAACAAATACTGGCGGGCGCATTTATCACTTTGAGCATGACGGGCATAGACCAGGAAATGATGCAAAAAAGCATTTCGGTAAGCAGGCTCAAAGACTCACAGAAAAACATGGTATCGCTTGCCTTTATTATGGTAGTGGTGATTGGTTTGTTCCTGTATCTTGGCGGATTGTTGCATTTATTTGCAGCAAATGAAAACATTACGGCCCAAGGCGATGCACTGTTTCCGACCGTTGCGCTTCAGCATATGCCTTCTTTTATTTCCATCATCTTTATCATTGCTTTGATATCTGCGCTTTTTCCAAGTGCTGACGGCGCTATGACCGCACTCACATCTTCCTTTTGCATTGATATTGCCGGCATCAACCGCCGCACCGATATGAATGAAAAGCAAAAAAAATCCTTCCGCCAACGCATTCATTTAACAGTCGCTTTTCTTTTCCTGCTATTGGTATTGATGTTTCATGTGATTAATGATAATAGTATGATCGGCGTTATTTTAAAACTGGCGGGATACACCTACGGCCCGCTGTTAGGTTTATTTGCTTTTGGCATTTTTGTAAAAAGAAGGCCTGTGGACAAACTGGTGCCATATGTCTGCTTTATTGCACCGATTCTTTGTTTCTTTATTGATAAGTACCAATCGGCGATTTTCGGTTCTTTTCAAATTGGGCTTGAACTTATTATCATCAATGCCCTACTGACTTTTATTGGCTTATATATTATTTCAAAACCTGTAACAGCCGATAAGTTGGAGCAGGACACCGTGCATTGATAGCCGGCAGAAAATGAAAATGAATGATGGGTTATTTATCTTCGCCGCCGCTTATTTATTAAAACATGGATTACGAACTTTTAACCCAATTTGCTGATCAGCACACGAGCGCAGAGGATGCGCTGCTCGCTGAAATCAACGCGTTTACGCAGCAGCATCATGCAGAGCCTCACATGCTGAGCGGCCATGTACAGGGGCAATTGCTAAAAATGATCAGCTGCATGATCCGGCCCGCGCGTATCCTGGAAATCGGCACCTTTACCGGCTACAGCGCGCTTTGCCTGGCGCAGGGCCTTACCGAAACGGGCGAAATCCACACCATCGAATTTAGGGAAACGACAGCAGCAATCGCGCGCCGCTTCTTTGACAAATCAGCCTTGAAGCATCAAATAAAACTTCATACGGGCCAGGCCGCAGCCATTATTCCCGAGCTGAAGGAACAATGGGACCTGGTTTTTATTGACGCTGACAAGCCTGGCTATATCGACTATTTCGAACTCGTTTTCCCTCATGTTAAAAAAAATGGTTTTATCTTAGCCGATAATATTTTTTTTCACGGAGAAGCTTTGAAAGAAAACGCCAAAGGCAAAAGCGCCAAAGCGATCCGCCAGTTCAATAAATTTATAAGCGACAGAACGGATATAGAAAAATTGGTTTTAACTATTAGAGACGGGCTTTATCTGATCCGAAAAATATGAACAAATATGATGAAAAAAATTTTTTGTACGCTGGCCATATGGGGTGCTGCTTTCCTCTGCCAGGCGCAAAACAACGAAATCATTAAAAATTATATCAAAACTTACTGCGGCATTGCCGTTGAAGAAATGCAACGGACAGGGGTTCCCGCGGCGATTAAGCTGGCACAGGGCATTCACGAAACGATGGCCGGGCAGAGCCCGCTGGTTTTAAAATCAAACAATCATTTTGGTATCAAATGTAAAAGTGGATACAGCGGCCCCTACGTATTACATGATGATGACCGGCCCCAGGAACGGTTTATGAAATATGAAAATGCCGAACAATCTTACCGCGACCACTCTGATTTTTTAAAAAACCGCTCTCGCTATGCGGCTTTATTCGAACTTGATGCCACTGATTATAAAGGATGGGCTTACGGTTTAAAAAAAGCCGGATACGCTACCAACCCCCGCTATCCGCAGCTGATCATCAATTTTATTGAAAAATATGATTTGGAAGCCTATACGCTAATGGGTTTGGGCCAACTGGCATTTAATGAAGATGTCAATCATTATTTTGGAAAAAAAACCAATACAGCGCCGCTTGTTGCTGAAACAGCGCCAGCGGTTACCTATCCCGAAGCTGAATTTAATATCAACAAAGCGCGGGTTTTATATGTAAAAGCGGGAACCTCCTTACAGGAAATTGCCACCCGGTTCAATATTCCTCTAAGCAGGCTGTTCGCCGTTAATGACTTTATGGAACCGCTCGAAACGGTTAAACAGGGAACTTTGGTTTTTCTCCAGTTAAAAAGAACGGTTTCGGAAAAAGCTTACCACGAAGTGGAGGCCGGTGAAAATATTTACGACATTGCACAAAAAGAGGGTGTCCGGCTGGAATCGATTTTACAGTACAATCAACTCACCAGGTTCGACTCGCCCGCAATTGGCAGCAAGATAAAATTGCACGACGGCAACAGTTCGCTGGTTAAAAATTAATCGCTTTTAATACATGGTATGAATACGATTAAGGTTCATGATAAAATTTTTCAGCCCTACCTCAGCGAGGAGCAGCTTCAAAGCCGCATTCGCGAACTTGCTGAACACATCAACAGCGATTTCGCGGGCCAGAAGGTTTATTTTATAGCGATCCTCAACGGGTCTTTTATGTTCGCGGCCGACATCTTCAAATTTTTGACCATTGACAGTGAGGTTTGTTTTATCAAACTCGCCTCATACAAAGGGCTCAACTCGACCGGAAGTGTTACCACCGCGATTGGCCTCGACATCGACCTTCACGGCAAAAACGTGGTGTTACTCGAAGACATTATCGACACCGGCAAAACGCTTCATTATTTTTTACCGCAGTTGCAACATCAGCAACCGGCCGCATTGAAAGTAGTGACGCTGCTTCACAAATCAGAAATGACGCAGTATGAAGTTCCGATCGATTATACAGGATTTGTAATTCCCGATAAATTTGTGGTAGGCTATGGTTTAGACTACGATGGCCTGGGAAGAAATTACCGGGAGATCTATCAATTAGCAGATTAAAGGCCGGCAACCCTTTTTAAAAATCAACACCAATGACTGTTTACAGCTACCTGATCATTCTTATTTGCCTGTCGGCAACTTTTGCCTATATCAATCAGCGATGGATCAAACTGCCATTCGTGATCGGATTGTTTTTGCTTTCCACTATCCTCTCCATCGGCATCCTCGGCCTGCATATTTGGCTTGACCTGCCGGTAGAAAGATATCGGGAACTGATTGAAAAAGCCCATATTGAAAATATTATCATTGATGTTCTGCTGGGCTTTCTACTTTTTGCAGGCGCGCTTCACACCGATTGGACAAAGCTTAAAAAGGAGATCAGGTCGATATCGGTTTTTGCGCTGCTCGGCGTTTTATGTTCAACAGTTATCATTGCCACTTTATTTTTTTATACGGCGCCATTAGTGGGCATCAACATTGGCTTTATGTATTGCCTGCTTTTCGGCGCGTTGATTTCCCCCACCGACCCTATCGCGGTGTTGGGCATTCTGTCCAAAGCCAACGTGCCGAAAAAAACGGAACTGACTATTGTCGGCGAAAGCCTTTTTAACGATGGCGTTGGTGTGGTGCTGTTTATTGCGCTTTTAGAGCTTGTGAGATCGGGCAGTACGAGTTTCGATTTTTCTGCTTTTGGCCTGCTTTTTATTCAGGAAGCCGTAGGCGGCATTGCGGTCGGGCTGATTTTCGGATACGCACTGTATGTGCTGCTAAAAACAATCGATCACTATGAAACAGAAGTGTTGCTAACACTGGCTTTTGTGATGGCGGGGTATGCGCTTTTCAATTATGTACATATTTCTGGCGCGCTGGCCATGGTGGTTATGGGACTGATGGTAGGTAATTTTAGAAAAGGTATTTCCATGAGCGACACTACTCAGGAATACGTTCATAAATTTTGGGAACTGGTGGATGTGGTGCTCAATGCGGTGCTTTTTATGCTGATCGCTTTTGTGATATTGCTGGTCGAGTTCAAGCCCGCCTATATTGTATTGGGCGTTATCACCATTTTTATTGTTCTGTTCAGCCGTTTCCTTGTCGTATTCATTCCGCAAAAACTGTTGGGCCGTTTTTTGAATATGGATAAAAAAGCCGCGAAAATCATCTGGTGGGGCGGATTGAGAGGCGGCCTCTCACTGGCGCTGGTATTGTCGCTGCCTTCATCAGAAACAAAAGACATGCTGCTGGTGGTCACTTACCTGGTGGTTGTTTTTAGCATATTGGTTCAGGGACTGAGCATTGGCAATGTGGCACAAAAAGTGATGAAAGGATCGGGAGATTCCAAAAGATCCGTATAGCATTTTTTGCGGGCGACCATCAAAAAATAAAAAAGTAAACAGATGAAACGTTCATTATAAGTTCCATGCGACCTATCAAACCATAAAAATTTACGAATGAAAAGAAATTACCTGCTCCTGATTTTCATTTTCGCTTTTTTAGCGCTGCTTTCGGGCAACTTAACGGCCGGTATCTCTCTGGTAGGAAATCTCGGGATTAGTTTCTTTTACAAACAATTTTCATTTTTCACGAGCTGGTGGCAATCGGCGCTTTTCTTTTTCGCTGCGATGATGCTTATTTTTCTTGTTCTTTATTTTGTTGACAAAGCGCTCAAAGGCCTGAACAGGAAAATTGCGCTGATCGGTTTTTTTATCCTTTTTCTTGCAGGACTGTATTTCACATTCCGGGATTTCAGAACCGATATCACACACCGTTGGCTTGGAGCACGTTTTCACGCCGGCATTTATTTATATTGGATCGGTTGGGGCGTTACCAGTTTATTTTTTGCACTGACCGAGAAAAAGAAGCCCTTCAATAATTTAGAACAGAGCCCGGATCTATCTTAAAAATAGACCGGGCCCTGGAGTTGATCAAGTGTATATACTATTTGGTTGTCATGATGAGCGCACCGCTACTGGCTTTCTCACCGTAAAATTTTTTAGCCTGATCCCCTTTTAAAATATCAATAGATTTAAGATCTTCTCCTTTAATCGCCTTCGCTTCTTTATAAGAAATGGGAGCGCCGTCCAACACATAGTAAGTATCGGCGCTGCCATTGGCCAATAGCTTTTTAGGAGAAGCGCGATAGCCTTGTACTACCACCTCTTTCGTGCTGCCCTGAGCTTTTGGCTCGCTTGCAGCTGCATTTTTAGTAACGGTAATGTGGTCAACTTCGCCTTTCAAGGCACCTGCACTTCCATTTTTGGCGTTAACAAATGTGAAAGAGGAATTGAAGTTTTTATTCATTATTACGGTATCGGCAATCATTCTTGAACCATTAGCTTCGAAAACCACTTTGTCATTTTCAGCGCGGAATGTTGAAATTTCATTTTTTAATTTTTTTGACGTGATAATGATAACGCCATTTTTGGCATCGCTACCATAAATACTTTCTGCTGATTGATCTTTCAGCACAGTAATGCTTTCGATATCATCGGGGTTTATCTCCTTCATCCCCGCGGCGCTTACTGGTTTACCATCCAAAACATACAGCGGTGTTTCACCTGGTTTTAGGCCTCGCAGCTGAAAGCCCTCCCGAGCCTTGCTATTTGTGGTAATTTCAACGACACCATTTTTACCTTTATCTCCGTAATGACTGCTGGCGGAGGCATCTTTTAAAACTGATACGCTTTCAATATCGTCCATAGTATTAATGTCAAAATCCTTATCCTGCTCTTCCCCGTCTACAATGATTAAAGGCCTTTCATCTTGTTTGCTGGTGATAATAACAGGCTTCAACTTTATCTCGGGAACGGTATCCGGCTGCCAAAATACCCGTCCAGCTTGGTGAATAGAAGCTGGTTGCGCATCTTGCACCGCTGTATTCTCAACGTTTGGAAGCTGTGTTTTTATCACTTCTTTTCTGAACGACAGCAAAAGCACGGCTACGACGGGTAATAAAAACAAAAACTTGATAAGGTGAATTTTGGCGCTCTTTAAGGTGTTCATCATAGCTATTCTTTTTTTAAGGGATGAAAAATTAAAGTGGTTGGTGAACGCAAACTGGCGGTTACCCATCACTTTTAATAATAAATATTGATACGCTTTTTTATCTAAACCATTTTGCAATACCTGCCCATCCGCAATAAACTCGAGGTTTTGTTTTACCGCATGGCGGATAAGCCATACAAATGGATTGAACCAGTTCAATATGCACAACGCTTCGCACCAAATGATATCAACAGTATGCTTTTGTTTCACATGAACAAATTCGTGCCTGATAATTTCTTCGAGATCCTCGCCACTATGCATTTCGGTATTAATAAAAATAGCGTTGCCAAAAGAAAAAGGCGTTACAGGCTCATTCAACTGGTAAATTTTCATTTCGTCGCCTGAAATTAATTCGGCCTTCGATTTCATTTTTTTAAACGCATGAAAGCGGATCAGGAAACGCACCATCAGCACCAAAGAGCCCAGCAAAAGCAACGCTATAAACCAATCCCAATAAGATAGCGTTTCCAAAAAATGTTGTTGCCGGGCCGGAGCAAAACCGATCACGGGTATCCATTCCATCATCGCATTGCCTTGTAAAGCGCGGCTTTGGAGGGAAGGCATGATATCGATCAACGGGATGATAAAACTCAGCGCGGTATAGCCCAGCAGGTACCAGCGGTTCCAGTTGTAAAAAGTGAGCCGCCTTAAAAACAGTTGATAAAACAGGTAAACAATAGCGAGGCAGATACTTAGCTTTAATAAATAATCAATTAGGGCAGGCATGTTTGCGCGTTAAAGATTTATAAATTTGTAATGCATTTTAAGAGGATCTATTTTTTTCTTTTACCTCCTTCAATCATGTCCACAATTTCCTTGAGTTCGTCCGCGGAGAGTTTCTTTTGATCGATAAAAAAATTAACCAGCTCTTTATAAGAGTTGCTGAAATAATCTTTTACGACCCCGCCCATAAATTTCTTTTTGTATTCATTTTCTGTAACGATGGGTTTATAGACATACGTGTTGCCAAAAAGGCGTCCGGTAATAAAACCTTTTTTTTCCAGGTTCTTGATCGTCGAGGCAATGGTCGTGTAAGGCGCAGGATTGGATATGTGCTCCATATACGCCTTTACATGGCCTTCACCAACTTTCCAAATGGCAATCATCAATTGCTCCTCCTGCGGTGTGAGTTTTATCATTTATTACGATTTATATGCTAAGTTACGAAAGTATCGTAATAATCAAAAAATTTCTCCTTTCTTTTTATGAACTAAAAACCATTCTATATGTTACCTTTATTTAAATCTGAAAAAATAGATCGATGAAGTATGTTGTTGCCTTTTTTATGCTGTTGATTTTCAATACCTCTGCTTCTGCACAGGATAAACCCATGTATCTTCAACAGCGTACGCCGCCGCCATCGGTTCTGTTGCTTACCGACAGTACCACAAAATGGCACCTTAAGGCTAAGCTCGAAAAAGACAAACCGCTCTTTATTATGTTCTTCAGTCCTGAATGCGATCATTGCCAACACGAAACCGAAGCGCTTATTAAAAATATTCAAAAATTTAAAGGCATTCAAATTGTAATGGCCACTACCATGCCTTTTGGCGCTATGAAAGCTTTTGCAGCGCAATACAAACTGGCGCGTTATGGCATCACCGTCGGCAAAGATATCGCTTACACCATGCCAGCTTATTATGAGATGAAAAACCTCCCTTATCTGGCTTTTTATGATAAAAATAAAAAGCTGATTTCTACTTTTGAAGGCAGCATGGGCATTCCTTCTATTTTAAAAGTATTTGGCCGCTAAGTTTGCAGGTTTCGTAAAAGCCGATAGTACAACCGCTCAGGCGTAACTTACCAAACCCATTTTCGGTATCTGCCGGTCGAAGGCTTTCTCGTCAAGTGGTGCGCACATTACTTCCACCCCGATAGACGCTGCATCGCCGTAGATATTAGCGAAAGAAGTATCAGCAGCGTCGTAGCCGTGGGCAATTTTCACGAGCCCGTTTAATGGCACCAACCTGGTCGGGTCGAAGAGCATCCATTTACCATCGATATATGCTTCAAAGCAGGCATGAAAATCGGGCGGATAGAGCCGGCTGGCATAGGTGGCAAAATATCTTGCAGGAATGGAAAGCGCCCGGCACAACACAATACCGAGATGAGCGAAGTCGCGGCAAACACCTTCCCGCTGTGTAAGCGTTTCAAGAGCAGAAGTATTGGCATTGGTGCTACCGCTTACGTAATGCACTTTTTTGTGAATCCAGTTGCAGATAGCGGCTACTTTTTCAAAAGTGGTATTTTTATTTTTGAATTCGCTTTCTGCAAATTTATACATACGGTCTGCCTGGCAATAGCGGCTCGGAAACAGGTAAGCGGCTGCCTCATTATCAATATCATTGATCGATTCGAGCACCGCGTTGCTAAATTTAACCGGCCTCAGGTTTACTTCCACGGTTGCTGTATAGCTTATTTCAAAATATCCCGGGTCGGCAACCCGCACGCGGAGTATTCTCGCGTTGTGCGCCGGCCGGTCGAAAGATTCGGGAATTACATTCGCCGCGCTTGTCAAAAGCTGCTCCTCCAAAACCTTTTGCGTTTTTGTGTGCGCCGCTTGTATATTGAAAAAAAAAGTCGTGTCGCTCTTAATTTGATAAGAAAGGATACTGGAGATTTTAAATTTCATCCGTATGTTTTTATGGTTTTGTTGGTCGAACGGAATTTATCAGATCTTTATTTTTCATTCCCCTGCGTGATAAAAATGAAAATTTTATAAGGGACGCTTTATCTTTCACTTTTATTTTATAACGGGGCACCCGGTCAACAGAGACTTAGCAAAAGGTTTAGAAGTTTAGAGATTTAGAGTGCTGGTTGACCGATCAGGTGGTTTTAAACGCCTTTTCCATCCATCCGTCCGGCACGTCTTCAAGCGCTTCGTGCAATTTTTTTGCCCACTCATCTGAAACAGGCTTCAGCTCTTCATGCTCGTACCTGTTTTCTATAATCTTAAAAGTATCCTTTTCGTAAATCACCACATCAATCGGAAACTCAACATCGTTGGAGCTAACACGGGTGGAATCGAAAGACAGGAAACCCGCCTTCAAAGCTTGTTTGATACTGGTATTTTCATCAAGCACGCGGTTCAAAATTGCTTTGCCCTGCCCGCTGTTTCCGATAATCGCATATTGAGAGCCCATCGCCATCTCAATCCAGTTGCCTTCGCTATACAAAAGAAATAGTTTGTGCTCTTTGTCATCTTTCAACTGGCCGCCCACAATCGCGTTGAGGTTAAATTTATACCCCGAAGCTGCCAGCTCGGCTTCATCTTCTTTAGCCACTCTTTTGATCTGTTCGCCAAAGGCGTTTACCGCTTCGTACAATTTGTTATAAGGAATACCATCGGAAACAAGTTCCCTGAAATAAGTAATGGCTTTATCTCTCACGGACCGCAAGCCGCTGGTCATAATAAAAAGCGAATTTTTCCCGTCTTCATGAACGGACACCTTTTTCCGTGTTGTAACATTAGTGCCGGCAGAGATACGCGTATCAGAAATGCCCACCAGTCCGTTTTTTAGTTTTATTCCTAAGCAATAAGTCATAATTTTTACCTCATCATTTTAAGCTACGAATATATCTGTAAATCTAAAATTTTCCAGCTCGCCGGCAAAGTAAACGCAAAGCCTTTGCCTGCATGCTTATACTTTTTGCATTTTCCATCTTCCTTTTTTAAAAAGAATAAACGATACGATGGTGATCGCCGTTTCAGCAACGGGAATGGCCACGAAAACTCCTGTCGCGCCCATCTCGAAATAGTTTGCCAACAAATAAGCGATTGGAATTTGAAAGAGCCAGAAGCCGGCAAAATTGATCTTCGTCGGCGTCCAGGTGTCGCCCGATCCGTTAAACGCATTAATCATCACCATGCCGACACCATAAAAAACAAAACCCGCCGCCATGATGTACATGGCCGTTTTCGCTACGTGTTGCACATTTTGCACTTCGCTGAAAAAGCTTACCAGCCAATCGCCTGCCAGAAAAAAAATGACAGAAACGGATAGCATAAAAATAACATTGTACTTAACGGTTTTCATCACGCTCTGTTCCGCACGCTGCGGTGCATTTGCGCCGAGGTTTTGTCCTACTAAAGTAGAAGCCGCGCCGCTGAGCCCCCAGGCCGGCAACATAAAAAACATCATCAGCCTCAAGGCCGTTTGATAGCCGGCGCTTCCATCCTCACCGCCGGTAACTGCTACGAGACGCGCCAAAACTATCCAACTACAGGATGCAATCACAAATTGAAAGATGCCCGGCGTTGCAATTTTTATGAGCGCCTTCATAACCCCCGTATCAACATTGAAATGCCGCGCCGCTAACCTGATCAACCCTTTGCCCCAAAACAGATGGTATGATTGATACAGCACGCCAATAGACCTGCCCGTAGCCGTGGCTACAGCGGCGCCGGTAAGCCCCATCGCAGGAACAGGGCCCAGGCCATTAATAAAAACGGGGCAGAGAACAACGTTGCAAATATTGGCGACCCAAAGACTTTTCATAGCAATGGCGGCATTGCCGGCGCCTCTGAAAATCCCGTTGATGAGAAACAGCAGCATAATAGCAATGCTGCTCCCCATCATTATTTGAGTAAACAATTGGCCATGCGCTGCGGCCTGCGGCGTTGCCCCCATCGCCATCAATATGTCTTCTGCATAAACGACACCGGCTACACTCAAAACAGTGTTAACCACAAATGCAATAATCAATATCTGCGCTGCACTATGCGCCGCACCTTCTTTATTCTTTTCACCGATCCGGCGGGCGACGAAAGCGGTGGCCGCCATACTCATGCCAATGGCAACGGAGTAAATCACAGTCAGGACGGACTCGGTCAGGCCGACTGTCTGAATGGCAATGCTGCTTTCTTCCAGATGCCCCACGAAGTAAAGATCAACCAGCGCAAAAACTGACTCCATCATCATTTCGAGCATCATGGGAATGGCCAGCATCATCACTGCCTTGCGAATACTTACCGTGGTATAATCGATGTCTTTGCCCTGAAGCGCTTCTTTCAACAGGCGGACGGCTGACGCTAATTTGCCGGCCGGCTTATATATTGTTGTCATAAAAACGGAATAAAAAATGAAAGTAAAACATGGCTTCCGTAGCATTTTGAAGCCAAAAAATTGCGGAGCAAAAATCGGTCGGTACTAAAAGTGGCGTACAACGATACCGGAAAAAATGACTTTCATTGTTGGGGCTTTTGTGAGGCAAAGATAACAGAACGCCATTAAAAAAGCTGCCCCGATCTTTCGAGGCAGCTTCCTATAATTTGAAAGCATGACGCTTTAGCTATTATTTTACTTCTTCGTAAGGCACATCGGTTACGTCTTCCGCACCCGCATTTCCGCCGGGTTGAGCGTTTTCAGCGCCATTGCCTTGCTCACCGCCCGGCGCTCCTTCTGCTCCTGCCTGGCCAGATTTATAAATATCTTCGCTGGCGGCCGTCCAGGCGTTGTTCAATTCTGCCATAGCGCTGTCGATAGCGGCTCCATCCTGCTGCTTATGCGCTTCTTTCAACTTTTCTGCAGCGCTTTCGATGGTCGCTTTTTTATCGGCAGGAATTTTATCGCCATATTCTTTCAGTTGCTTTTCCGTTTGGAAGATCAGGCTGTCGGCCTGGTTCAGCTTTTCTATCTTTTCCTTTTCTGCTTTATCAGTAGCTTCATTCGCTTTGGCTTCGGCTTTCATCTTTTCCACTTCTTCCTTACTCAAACCGCTGCCGGCTTCAATATGAATTTTTTGTTCTTTACCCGTACCCTTATCTTTCGCCGTTACGTGCATGATACCATTTGCATCAATATCGAACATTACTTCAATTTGGGGAACGCCGCGGGGAGCCGGAGGAATACCGTCGAGGTTAAACATACCCAGGCTCTTATTATCTTTTGCCATGGAACGTTCACCCTGCACCACGTGAATCTGTACGCCCGGCTGGTTGTCGCTGGCGGTAGAGAACACTTCCGATTTTTTGGTCGGGATGGTAGTGTTGGAAGGAATCAAAGTAGTCATCACGCCGCCCATGGTTTCGATTCCCAGAGAAAGCGGAGTCACATCAAGCAACAACACGTCTTTTACTTCACCAGTCAACACGGCGCCCTGGATAGCTGCACCAATAGCTACCACTTCATCAGGGTTAACTCCTTTATTTGGCTTTTTACCAAAGAACTTTTCTACGATTTCCTGAACTTTAGGAATACGGGTGCTACCGCCCACTAAAATCACTTCTTCAATCTCACTTGCGTTCATGCCCGCATCTTTCAAAGCGGCCTCGCAAGGCTTCAAACAACGCGCAAAAAGATCGTCAGCCAGCTGCTCAAATTTTGCACGGCTTAATTTTTTTACCAGGTGTTTGGGCACCCCGTCTACCGCTGTAATATAAGGCAGGTTAATTTCTGTTTCTGAAGAACTGGAAAGCTCTATTTTGGCTTTTTCAGCTGCTTCTTTCAAACGCTGCAATGCCATAGGATCTTTCCGCAAGTCGATCGCTTCGTCTGCTTTAAATTCATCCGCCAACCAATCCATGATCACTTTATCAAAATCATCACCACCCAGGTGTGTATCGCCGTTGGTTGATTTTACCTCAAAAACGCCATCACCCAATTCCAAAACAGAAATATCGAAAGTACCGCCACCCAGGTCAAACACGGCAATTTTATGGTCTTTGCCGCCCTTATCGAGGCCGTAGGCCAGCGCTGCTGCCGTAGGTTCGTTCACGATACGGCGAACATTCAAACCTGCGATTTCCCCGGCCTCTTTGGTGGCCTGACGCTGCGCGTCGTTAAAATAAGCAGGAACGGTGATCACGGCTTCGTTCACTTCCTGGCCCAGGTAATCTTCTGCTGTTTTCTTCATTTTCTGAAGAACCATGGCTGAAATTTCCTGAGGCGTATAAAGCCTGCCATCTATATCAATACGCACTGTATTATTGTCGCCTTTGGCTACTTTGTAGCTCCAATGGCTAATTTCTTCTGACACCTCGTCAAACCTGCGGCCCATAAAGCGCTTCACAGACATGATGGTGTTTTGAGGATTTGTGATCGCCTGCCTTTTGGCCGGATCACCGACTTTGCGTTCTCCATTTTTAAGGAAAGCCACTACTGAAGGCGTGGTTCGACGTCCTTCATCGTTGGCGATTACCACAGGCTCATTACCTTCCATTACTGATACACAGCTGTTGGTAGTACCCAGGTCAATACCAATAATTTTACCCATAATATTTATAATTTTTCGTTGTTTTTTGTAAACGCCGCATTTTGCGACATATACCTTTTTTCAATGATTGTGCCGAACCAAAAAATATGCAAAAATGTCAGTTTAGGAAAAATTTATGTTTTTTTTCCGGGCCTGTTGCGTTTGCCTTGTGGCTTACGTATTCGTATTTAGAAATCAGCTGATACAGATTTTTAATGCAATCCCCTTTAAAACATATTTCAAAATGAACGCAATTAAATTTTTTAATCTTATTTTCTCTAAAAACCTGCTCACTTTAAGCCTTTTAGCAGTAGTGCTCGCTAGCTGCTCCAAATCCGACGACTATCAAAATTTACCTGACGCCGCAGCGGTGGCGATCATTCACGCCTCGGCCGGCACGCCTGCTTTGGATGTGGCGCTGGATAATAACCGTCTTGGCGTTAATTATTTCGATTATACTGACCGGATTGAATATTTCCGGGCCTACACCGGAAATCGCATGTTGAAAGTTTACAACGCCGGCGCTTCGACCGCGAACCCGATATTTTCAAAATCGCTCAACTTCGATGTAAACAAATATTACTCGGTTTTCCTGGTGGACACTGCTTCTAAAATGGATGCAGTGCTGATCAGAGACAGTACCCGTTCGGCAGGCGCAGATTCTGTACGCATACGATTTGCTAACATGAGCCCCGATGCGGCTGGCCTGAGCCTTTATGTAGGAGACAACACAACGCCCATTGCATCAAATATTCCGTATAAAACTGCAGGCAATTTCTTCAGTTATAAAGCCGAAACAGGAGTAGTATTTAAAGTAAAAAATGCCGCCGGTACCTTACTGGCTACTTATGAGCCCGTAAACCTACGTTGGGGTAATATTTACACCATTTGGTGTGGCGGTTATGTTGGCGGAAGCGACGCAGCCGGGACGCGAATAAAACTTGACGCATTTGCGCATTAAATATTTTGACCCGTACCTTTATGAAACCTTAATCAGCCCTTGCCTGCACACTGCAGGCAGGCTGATTTTTTGAATTGTAGGCTGTGGTAAGGCACGAGACGATGAGCAGGCGGAAGATATTTACAGATCAGTAGTTTAATAAGCCCGGATGGTCATAGTAGAAGATAGATATCTGACAGGTTACAGACAAGAAGGTAACAAAACCGAAAAGATTGGTAACAAGGAGTTTAAAAAACACACTTTGGGGCTCAGCGGAGATGAACTAGAACATACCTTAAGAGGCTGCCAGGAAGATCTCAGGCACCACAAAGAAGCGCTTTATAAAAGCTTTTACGGCTATTTAAAAGGCGTGGTGATTCGCTATGTGAGCGATTATCATTTTGCTGAAGAACTGGTGAACGACAGTTTTATAAAAATTTTCAGCCATATTTCTTCTTTCAACGCCCTGGGCCAGCATGGAGATATCACCACTTCATTTAAAGCGTGGGCTGCAAAGATCGCGTCGCGCACCGCTATCGATTTTTTGAGAAAGAAGAAAATAGATTTTGGCAGGGATGATATTTCCGAAATGCATACAGCGCCAATATTGGTACCAATGCAGACTTCTGAAGCAAAAGATATTCTTAAACTATTGAATGAACTTCCTAAAACACAAAAAGCCATATTTAATTTATACGAAATAGAAGGCTTCACCCATCAGGAAATTGCCCATTTGCTGGAAATCCCTGAAAACGTGAGCCGGTCTTATTTATCCAGGGCCAAAAACAAATTAAAATCCCTGTATAACGAAACTTTCAGGACATGACAGATCCCAATGACGATATTATTCATCAAATAAAAAACGCCCTTCGCAACCACGAAGAGCCCTACAATGAGGGGGCCTGGGAGCGGTTTGCGGCCAGCAGCCATGTGGTCAGGCGCCCGAAAAGGGCGACACTTTGGCTTTGGACTGCCGCTGCAGCCGCTGCAATTTTTGCCGGCATTTTGCTATTCAACCGACTGGGCAACGAAGGACTGGAAAAGCCCATCGCTTCGAAAGGGGAGGTGCCGGCGACGGAAACCACCCTCCCACCCGCCTCAGCGCCGCAAACAGGCACCACATCTGAAGTTGCTCAAAGCGAAACCAGTGACAGGACCAACATCATTATGAAGCATGATGCGCCTCCTGCCTGGACACCCAGCCACCGGCCGGTGGCGTCGACGGGCAACGAACAACTTATCGCCAAAATGCCGATCCCTGCTATTGTAAACGGCGGGGTTACAGTGGCTACCAGCTTACCTAATACAAATGGTATTGCGAAAAACGACGCGACCGCACCGCCCAAAGTTGACTTTTGGAATAGCCCCGTCGTGAACGGTGCGCCTTCGGATAATAAAAAAGTAACTGTCGCCAACCCGCAACAAAGGCCATCCCTGGTTGCAGCCAACACTGCTTCCGCTCCGGATCGTCGCAGCCATGAGAAAGAAAAAACAAGAAAATGGCAGCCGAGCTTATACGTGTCGCCTTTGTTTGATGAGTTGGGCGTAAATATGGGTTATGGCGTGTCGCTGGGGTACGCTATTAATGATAAAATAAAGATCAGCTCGGGCATTGCGCACACACGGATCTCTGCCTCGAGGGCTTTTGGGGATAACGAAGCTGCGACTTCCGGGTTTAACAATGTGGCTGCGGATGCACCTATTTCCGGTGCGGCTGGCGCTTCGGGTGCGGGCGAGCTGACAGGCGCAAAGAACAGTTTGATTACCTATAGCTCTGTAGCGCCTAATACCTTTCAGAGCACCCAGGTGTTGCAGCAAATTGAGGGCTATGTATCAGGAGTGGACATACCGCTTGAAGTGAATTACAATATCAACCGGAAATTTTATGCCACCGCCGGCGTATCAGCGCTCGTTGTCATCAACGACAATAAAACTTACACGTACACCGACAACCACAATGTCAAGATTTCGGTAGAAACCAGCAAGGGCACGCCGAAAGAGGATAAAATTGTTTCGTTCAATGAACTCAATACGACCGACCACGCTCCCACTCCTTCATCGTCGGAGCATACACCATTACTAGGATTTTACAATATGTCGGTGGGTTATCGTCAGAAGATCTCTGATAAAAATGCGATTTCGTTGGAGCCTTTTGTAAAAGTACCGATGAATACCGGTGGCCAGCAAAGCTTGAAATACACAGGCGCTGGCCTTCGTTTAAAATTTGATCTTTAAAGATCGTCCTTATGATTTCTTCAGACCTGCCCTCAGCCAGCAGGTCTTTTTTAATGGAAAAAAGTTTACAATTATATAAAATGAATTTTGCCGATTGCGGCCACACCCCTAATTTTGCGCCCGGAGAGATGGCAGAGTGGTCGAATGCGGCGGTCTTGAAAACCGTTGACTGTAACAGGTCCGGGGGTTCGAATCCCTCTCTCTCCGCTGGAAGCTTTCACAAAGCGCAAAATCCCTGTTAATGTACTTTACAGGGATTTTTGTTTGGCGGTACACCGGTTCCGCCGGAAAAGACGTCAGCGATCTGCAAAAAATGCTATTTTAGTACGCGAATAAAATCGTGTTTTATTTTTGCAAAAATGCCAAAACCAAAATGAACTGCAGGCTATCAGCATTTTTACATCACGACATGATTATCAAAAACAGGTTGCGAAAGTTCCCTTATGCTTCAGCCGTTTCGTTTTAAATCCCTTCGCGTAAAGTAAAAACCGAATTTGAAGGCTAAAATTGAAGAACAGCAATCATATTTATATTTATTTCGCTATCGCCATTAGCTTTCTGCTTGGCGCCTGTTCGCATAAAACGTATATCGAAGCGGATTATGCTTTCACGGCCGTCAAAGATGTGACGAAAAGCATACAGAAGTTTAACGAAGTTGCCTTTGACAACAATGCCAATTTGGATTTGGGGTTTTATCGCGGCACAGTTTGGATCAAACTGGATATTGCAAACGGTAAAAACCCTTCGGAACTTGTGGTGCTTTGCAATGATCTTATCAATCATAATTATCGTTTTTATCAACTGGACACTTCTCAAAAACGCCTCCTTCCCCAACGGACGGTCAATTTTGAAAAATATGATCACCGGGCTTTTCAATTCGCCAAACCGAATTTTAAAATCCGTTTAGAACCCTTTGAGAATGCTAGCTTTCTCATGACAACCTTCAGCGATGGCAGAATTTTGCAGGCCACCCCGCAATTAATGAGCGTCGAGGATTTTTTAGCCCTTAAAGAGCGAACCGCCTTGTTTGACATGGGCTTTTATGGCGCTGTGGTGTTACTGCTATGTTTCAATCTGTTTTATTTCAGAATGCTTCGAAGCGACATTTATTATTATTATGCTGCCTACATTTTATCGGGTTGCCTGATGTATTTGTTTGTGGAAGGCAGGCTTTATGGCTGGGGCTTAAGCAAGGCCTGGGTCGACCACCTGATGTTTATTTCGATAAGGATCTGGGTGCTTTTCAGCGTGTTGTTTACGCTCAATTTCCTGGATATCAAAATCACGCATCCCAGGTATTACCGGTTTACACAGACGTTGCTTTTTGCGACGCTTGGGCTAAGCACGCTTTTCCAGTTGGTATATTTCAATACTTCCATCCGCCATTTACATCAGTTTGAGAATCTCGTGGGGTTCGTATGGATCATTGTATCGCTCGTCACCGTCATGATGGCTTTTAAAAAGCGAAAGTTACAATCTACTTACTACCTGATTTCCTATTCTATACTTTTGTTTTTTGTAACGTTGGGGCTGATCGACAGCCATACCACAATCTTGCCCGGCGATCCATTCTCTTATTTTAAAGTGGGCACCATCCTCGAATTTTTCAGCTTTACTTATTTTATTTCCCGTTTAATTAGAAAGAAGCTGTTGAAAAGTGAAATTTTAGAAACCGAACTTTCTCAAAATCGCACCCAACTTTTAGAAAAAGAAAATCAAATATCTTCTAAAACGGACCTGATCAGCATTTTCAAATTAATCGAGAACAGCTACACCGACGAATCAGATTGGAAAGATTTTAAAGAACAGTTTAAAGCGTTAAATCCAAATTTCGTTTCCTCCCTTCTGGCAGCCCATCCCGATTTAACAAAATCCGAAATCCGCTTGATTACCTTACTTAAAATTGGCTATTCGCAAAAGGAAGTGGCAGAGATTCTTCATATTGCGCCAGAGAGCGTGAAAAAAGCAAGAAGCCGGGTAAGAAAAAAGATGCATTTAGATGAAAACCAACGGCTTTCGGTCTATTTAAATAAGTTCTAAACTACGCTACCAAACAAATTTATATCGTTGTTTTTCAATAGTATAGCATCCTGTCCCCCTTTTTGACCCCCGATGCAATAAAGCGCTTTTCTCATTTTATCGCTATCCTTGTCGCTCATTCAAAAAACATACAAATTATGAAACGATTAGCGCTCATTTTATCTGTCTTCCTGGTGCATTTTGTTCTTTCCTGCGGCGAGTCAGGCCACAAACAAGCCGCCAACGAGGATGGCTTTTCGGCTATTGAAAACGAATTAAAAAGCAAATTTGGCGCAGACGCCTATTACACCGATATAAATGTCACGTACAACGAATCCATCGGAAATGTAGTAGGCGTAACGGTAACAAAGGATCCCGCTTCACTGAAAATGGGGCAATGGAACCAAACTCAAGGCAACTGGACGCAAAACCAGGATATTTCTATTGAAATTCCGCAGGGATCTCAAGCTACAGATTTCATGTTTCAGTTGGGTCAAACCGTAAGTTTGGCTAAATTGGGCGAGCTGATCGAAACTTCAAAGGCTCAACTCACTAAAGAAAAACAGCTTCAAAACCCGAGGTTGCACATGGCTTCCGTACAATATCCGGATAATGGCGATGTGTCGAAAGCTGAATATTTGGTGATGCTACAGCCCGAAACCGGCGGCACTACGTTTAGCTTCCAATACAAATTAAACGGAGATTTTATTAAAATGGATTATTGATAACAAGAATAGGCAATCAAAACAATTTCGATCGTCGATAATGTTGCTCATAGCGGCGATGTCTGCACTTATGCGTGGCTGCTGGAAAAATGATTGATTTACTTAAAAATGGAAATTGTCCTTATCCTGCTTTTACTTGTAGCAAGCGGAGGCATTCTCCTGCTGCTCTACAAAATTATTAAATGGACGTTTGCTAAAAAGGCGCGGGCGATTGGAGTATTTTCATCGCTGTGCCTTTTAGTTTTGGCGCTTACCATCTATCAGTCATTTTTCGTAAAAATGCAATTTATCCAATCCAGGGTGTATCCCGATTTGTTTTTGGTCAAACACCCCATTGAAGATAAGACGGCCCTCCATCAAGCCATAAAAAATTTTGTAACCCAGAAAATGAAAAGTACGCAGCTAATAAAACCGAATTATTCCCTTCGTTTTTATGAATACTATAAAAACTGGAGCCCGTTGTTGTTTAGCGATGCCGGAACTGCTTACTTTATAGATAACGAAGAAGATTTTGGCGGCTTGGTGGTAGAAGAATTGGGGATGTATCACAAATACAAACTGGCCACTTTTACCATACATATAGGCCGCACCGATAGCGCAAGGCTTTACGGCTTACTGAACTATTTTGATAAAGAATGGGCTCCTGTAAAAACAGACACGGTTTTTATAACCAATAATTAGCATTTCTAATGAAAATAAACTACACCCTACTCTTCCTATTGATTTTTTCCTGCCAATTAATGGCGCAGGAGCATGGAAACAAACACAAACGCCCGGCCCCGGGCGCTGTGGAAATAACAGGAGAACAGGATGAAGCAACGAAAGCAAACGCCGAGTATATCAACCACGGTACCTTTTTAAAGGAAGCCCTTCTAAAACTGCCGCTAAAAACTGTACCCCTGATTGATAGTACTTCGTTCGATAGTTTTATTGATATAGACGACTACAAACCTATAGATGCAGACCTTTTTATGTTACCAAAAATTTATAAAAATTGGCATAGCAAAAACTACCGCATTTGCACTATTAACGCCTATCGGTTGCATTTGTCCGAAAATTTTCACACCGTTGTTGCCACCGTTTTAAAGGCCGATTTTGAAATGGAAACCCGGCTTATCAATTATGACTTAAAAGGTAATATCATGGGTTCACAAATGGTATCTTATGATGAAATATCCGAAGGATGGCGTAGATATACATCTACCATTGAAAAAAAGAAGATCATCCGGTCGTACTATATGTCGCCAAATGAAGATGATGTACCTGTTATGGAAGTTAATTTTATAAAAATAAAACCGAATGGAGCACTGTACGAAATGGGTATAGACGATATTTTTTTTGATCTGGTCGCAGATGTCTTCGACATCCCCAGTCAGCGACAAATGCCCGAATTAAACAAGTTTAAAATTCTACCGAACAACCCCAACCTGGCGGTAGTGGTGGTACCCGAAATAGCAGCGGGCAGTGAGGAAGATGGCTATTTTGCATTTAACACCCACATTGCTTTGGCAAATGTTGCTGCAAAGAAAATTACTCACTATTATTTTGAAAGCCACAAAACCAACGGTTGGACCTCAGACGCCATTCGCTTAGCGCAAATCAGTATCGACACTGCCCCTTACTTCGTCACGGAAAATAAAAGAGCCTTCGGCCTCCGGCTGCATTTTTGGGGTTCTTCACAAGTCAATCCATATGGCGAGCAAAGCCTTTCGCTGTTTGAACTATCGGGAAAAACGCTTAAGAAAATCCTGCACAACTTTACGGTTGAAATGGAAACGGGAGAATGGGATGGCGACTGCAATGGCGAATTTACCGATCACAACAAAACACTCGCTATGACCGGAAAAAAGTCCGGCGGCTACTTTGATATTTTAGTAAGAAACAAGATTACCCATACTACCGCTTTTAAAAACAATGGCGACTGCGACTCCCGGGAAAGAACGACGGTCAAAACCTCCATATTAAAATTTGATGGCCGGCAGTATCAAAGGGGTAATTAAAATTTGACTGGGAAGACGCCTCACAAGTCCTGTTTCCACATTGCTGTAATTATGGGAATTTTTTCGGCCATTGGCGTAAAAGAAAAAGCCCGCGTTATTCGCGGACTTTTAAAACTCGTGGAGAATACCGGATTCGAACCGGTGACCTCTTGCATGCCATGCAAGCGCTCTAGCCAGCTGAGCTAATCCCCCATTCAACTGATCAGGGGTGCGAAATTAATGGAAACTATTTATTTATCCAATAAGATTTTTGGGCCGCTGCTTCACAGTTTTTTTCCCTGCAAGGTCAGGCATATCTGCCGCCCGGACTTTATCCGCTGCGGTTCTCAAGGTTTTGGCGATTTTTTTGTCCGCTTTGAGTCCGATGGCGCGCGTTGCCACTTCTCTTACAATAAAGGGAACTACCAATTTGGTAAACCAGCCCGCCCTTCTCAGCAACACTTTGCTTATCAAAAATTCGGTAGCGCGTTTGATGCCAAATTTTACCAGCGGGTTTGCCGTGCTGGTCTGCAACACACCATGTGTTTTCTCTTTGATGGCGTTGAACGGGTTTAACTCATCTTTAATGCCCTCAAAAGAATCCCTGATATTTGCTTTGCTATTGTTTAGCCTGGCCTTCAGCCTTTCCTTTTCCTGCATCAGGTCGCTAAAATTGTCTATCTGAGGTTTAGCCATAAATTTTGTTTATGATGATGTTTCTGATAAAGTTTACAATTTTCTTTTTAAACAGCAGGGTAATCAGCACAATGACAAATAATCCCCCGGCCACTATAAAAAAGCCGAGCATCTGGTTATCCAGCTTCTGCCCGATCCACCAACTTAGGCCCAGGCATGCAAAAAACATCGCAAACAATAAAATGCCAAATAAGAGCAACACAACCACCAGCGATGCGCCTAATTTGCTTCCTTTGTCGGCCACTTGTATGACAGACAGGCGGTAATATGTTTTGGCGATATCTTCTACATTATCAACAATATCGTGGATTTTATCTTTAACGTCGAACATACGTTTAGTTTAAGTAGTTAAAATAAAAAGTTGCCTGCAAAATTCGTCACAATACATCTATCATGAAAAACCTGCAGGCAACTCCTTTATAGCTCTCGCAGCTTATTATTTGGAATATTCGTCAGCGGCATCGGAGTAAGCTCCCTGCACTTTGCCTTTCGCCTTCTTAAAACTTTCCTTTGCCTTATGTGAAAGGTCAGACAAGTTCTCTTTGCCTGATTCGAGTAGGCTTCCAAAAGAATCGGCCCAGTCTCCCGCTGTGTTTTTGATTTTTTTTCTTGTCTTTTTTCCTTCTTCGGTGTAAAACAATAATCCAATCGCTACACCAGCGGCGGCTGCTCCTAAAATTCCCAACAAGATCTTGTCTCTATTTTTCATAATTTAACTGTTTTAGTATGAACTAATTATTTTCTATCCAAATTACCTTAAAAATCGTACCAAAAAGAAATTAAAGGTCAAGATTTCAAAAGCGGCTTGAACCTTTGTTCATTAATCCCCCAAATTATCCACTTCTTTATTTAACCAACGCTTCACGGCAGCGGTGGTTACAGACTTTGGCCTTTCCAGAGGCATTCCTAATGCACGATCCCAGCAAAGGCTGGTTAAAACACCCAAAGAGCGGCTCACAGCAAACAATACGGTGTAATATTCATATTCCACCATCCCGTAATGAACCAGCAGCGCGCCACTATGCGCATCCACATTGGGCCAGGGATTTTTTACTTTGCCCAGCGACTGCAAGATAGGCGGCACGGTTTCATAAATTCTCCAAACAGTGTTCACCAGCGGATCGTCGGGCATATGTTTTTTGCCAAAATCCATTTGAGCGGTAAAGCGGGGATCCGTTTTGCGAAGCACGGCGTGCCCATAGCCCGGAACTACTTTACCCTCAGACAATGTTTTCTCTACATATTGTTTGATCTGATCGGCAGATGGTTCTTTGGTATCCAAAGCCTCCTGCATTTCAAATATCCATTTGATGACCTCCTGGTTGGCAAGTCCATGAAGCGGGCCCGCCAAACCATTCATACCGGCCGCATAACTGAGGTAAGGGTCGCTAAGCGCAGAACCCACGAGGTGCGTGGTATGCGCGGAAACATTGCCGCCTTCATGGTCGGCGTGAATCACCATATACAAACGCATCAGTTCTTTAAATTGCTCGTCGTCATAGCCAAGCATATGAGCAAAATTACCGGCCCAATCGAGCAAACCATCCGGCTGCAGGGCTTTCCCCTGTTTGTATTTCCGGCGATATACATAAGCTGCAATATGCGGAATGCGGGCTATCAGGTCTAACGTATCTTCAAAAGCTGCCGCCCAGTAGTCCTTTTTATTCATGCCTTCTGCATATCTTTTTGCGAAATTGCTTTCGGCCTGTAACGCCATGATGCCCACGACAAACATGGTCATCGGATGTGTTTCTTTCGGCAGCGCTCCCATCGTCTCAAATACATAAGTGGGAACATGGCTTCTGCGCTGCAAAATCGATGTGAGGTTTTCAACTTCTTCCTGTGTAGGAATTTCGCCAACAAGCATTAGATAAAACAAAGCTTCCGGCAATGGCTCGCTGCCGCCGGGCGCTTTCGGAAGTTTCTCCCTAAGCTCATCAATCGAATGTCTGCGAAAGCGTATGCCATCCTGGGCATCAAGCAAAGATGTTTCAGAAACCAGGGCCGTCATACCGCGCATACCCTGATATAATTGAGAAAGGGTGGTTTGACCTATGATCGTATCTCCGTGTTCTTTCAGTATAGCTTTGATCTCGTCGCCCAGCTTATCAGCCTGCGCTTTAAACTTTTGTTTCAGCATTTCCATAAAACGTTAAATATTTGTTCTTTGATTATTCGGGTAAGCGTTCGCGCTAAAGATAATTAAAGGCAAGTGGTTCAGCAAATTATATTAAACTTTTAACACCAGTGTATTACGGAATCGATTGCGCCCTTTCTTTTATCAGGTACAACATTGATCAACGCCTACCAAAACGGCTGAAAATAAGCAGGCTTCTTAAAATTTTTGGCGCCCCTGAGGGGGCGTTTCCTGCAAAATCCTTCTTAAAATATGAATCGTAATGTATTAAATATCAAATTTCAACTATTTTTGGCCGCTGAATGAAGATACTCGACTGGTTTATATTAAAACGTCTGCTCGTAACATTTATCTTTTGTATGTTATTATTTACTGTTATCGCAGTCGCGGTGGACAGCAGCGAAAAAACGGACGACTTCGTAAAAACAGGGTTGAGCAACTGGGAAATTTTCACGCAGTATTATGTCGGCTTTATTCCTTTTATCTGGAGTTTATTATTCCCCCTTTTTGTATTTATCGCCGTCATATTTTTCACAAGTAAAATGGCCATGCGCAGCGAGGTAATCGCTATCCTGGCCAGCGGCACCACTTTCAACCGGTTTTTAAGGCCTTATATTATCGGAGGTGTTTTACTCGCCGCGGTACTTTTTGCCGGCCGGTTTTATTTTATTCCGAAAGCGAACGTTATTTACACTACGTTTATGCAGGAGAAGCTGGACAAACACAATCCTCTGAAAAACCGGCAGGAAACGAGCTGCTCGAATTGCTTTTACAAGCGTATTGACAGCATTTCATATATGGGCGTAAAGAATTTTAATTACGAAACGCAAACCAGCGGCATCTTTTTCATGGAGCGGATTAAAAATGGAAAAGTAGTGTATAACCTACGCGCCGAGTCTATCAAATGGGACACCACGGGCAAAAAGAAAAGATGGATAGCGACCAACGTAGTAGAAAGGTTTGTTGACAGCCTCGGCGAGCGCGTAAAACATCATGAAAAGAAGCAGGTAAAATTGAACATCCTACCCACCGAACTGATCCGGGACGAATACCAAAAAGACAAACTCACAACACCACAGTTGATTGAATTTATCAAAAAAGAAGAACTCCGTGGCACCGAAGGGCTTAACACCTTGAAAGTAGAACGCTATAAACGAACCGCTACGCCATTTACTGTTTTGTTGCTCACTATTATTGGCGCGGTCATCGCCTGCCGGAAAACACGCGGCGGCAGCGGTTTGCACCTCGCGCTGGGCATTCTTATCGCCGCCGTTTTTATCATCGCCGATCAATTCTCAACGGTATTTTCGGTGAAAGGTAACTTCTCTCCTTTTTTGGCGGCCTGGCTACCTAATATTGTTTTTCTCGTGGTGGCCCTGCGATTATATTTTACAACGCCAAAGTAATTGGAAGCCTGATCAAGGAATTGCTTCTTGCTCGCTTTTGAATAGATTTTGATATCTTTCAAACCTGTTTGCTTTTTATTATCAATTAAAAAATCATACGTTGACATTCAGATTGCCCGCTATTCGTTTGCGCTGCATCGCAACCGCGTTGATATTATGCAGCTTTTTTCATATAGCTGCTGCGCAGCCCGCAGCCAAACCCAATATCGTATTTATTCTCGCCGACGATCAGGCCTGGTACACTATCCACGCTTTAGGTAATAAAGAAATTGAAACTCCCAATCTCAACCGGCTGGTTGGTATGGGCAGAAGTTTCACCAACGCCTACAATATGGGCGCCTGGCATGGCGCTGTTTGTGTTGCATCGCGGTCGATGTTTATTTCCGGCAAAACGGTTTGGAACGCCAAAGAAATGGAAAGCAAATGGGCAAACGGAACGGCCACCGAGCCGACCTGGGGCGAGATCATGAAAAATGCCGGATACAACACTTACATGACCGGCAAATGGCATGTACAGATAAAGCCCGAAAAGGTGTTTCAACATGTAACGGACGTCACGCCTGGCATGCTGCAATATCGCACACCACCCAACGCCAAACTACCCGGCTTTGTGTCGAACAAAAATTTTAACCGACCTGGTTACAACAGGCCGAAAAGCGCCACCGACCACACCTGGTCGCCCTTCGATACAAGCTATGGCGGCTTTTGGAAAGAGGGAAAGCACTGGTCGGTTATCTTCAAAGAAAATTCCGTGGCGCATATAAAAGATGCCGCTCAAAAAAAGCAACCTTTCTTTTTGTATCTCGCTTCAAATGCGCCGCATGACCCGCGTCAGGCGCCCAAATCTTATGTCGACAAATATCCGCTCGGGCAGCTTTCATTGCCCAAAAGCTGGTTGGCCGAAAATCCTTATAAAGATGCCATCGGCAACAGCGCGTCGCTGCGCGATGAAGCGCTGGCGCCTTTTCCACGCACGCCCCTGGCGATCAAAACGCATACACAGGAATACTATGCAGCGATTACATTTCTTGATAAACAAATCGGCGACATCCTCGACGCGTTGGAAGCAACCGGCCAGATGGACCATACCTACATTTTCTTTACGGCAGACCACGGACTTGCTATGGGCAGGCACGGCTTTATGGGCAAGCAAACTTTGTTTGAGCACAGCATGAAGCCGCCGCTGATTGTGGCCGGGCCGGGTATTCCTAAAAATTCAATTTGTACTACGCCGGTTTATATTCAGGATATTATGGCCACCAGTATCGAAATGGCCGGCGCTTCAAAGCCCGACCATATAGAGTTCCAATCTTTGTTGCACCTTGCCAAAGGTGAGACCACTCAGGATTTACATGAAGCTATTTATGGCGCTTATATGAACCTTCAGCGCTGTGTGAGAAAAGATAATTATAAACTGATTGTATACCCCAAGGCAAAAAAAGTATTGCTGTTTGATTTGAAAAAAGACCCGGAGGAAATGAGCAACCTCGCCGGCGATAAAAAATATCAACCACTTGTGCACGATCTTTTTGAAACGCTGATGCAGCAACAGCAGCAGTTGAACGACCCGCTGGATATTTCTGAAATGGCCGCGAAATGGTAGCGCAACGTTACTTCAATTACAACCGGGTCTTCAATCTGACCACCATGTCTTCCTTCCAGGATGCAAAATCGCCTTGCGCAATATGCTGCCGCGCCTGATCGGCCAACCACAAATAAAAGCTAAGATTGTGAACGCTAGCAATTGTAAAAGCCAGTAATTCCCCTGCTTTAAACAAATGTCTTAGATAAGCCCTGGAATAGTATTGACTCATGTCGCAGGGCAATCCTTTATCAATGGGGGAAAAATCAAATTCCCATTTTTTATTGTCGATATTAATTATCCCTTCTGTTGTAAACAGCATCGCATTGCGCCCATTGCGAGTTGGCATCACGCAATCAAACATATCGATGCCCAGGCTAATACATTCAAGAATGTTCCAGGGCGTTCCCACTCCCATCAAATAGCGGGGTTTTTGCTCGGGCAAATGCTGGCAACACCAATCGCATATTTCGTACATCACCGGCTCTGGTTCGCCCACGCTTAACCCGCCAATCGCATTTCCCGGCGCCTGCTTTGACGCAATATAATCACAAGACTGCTTCCTTAAATCCTTAAATGTTCCGCCTTGCACAATAGGAAACAGGTTTTGCGTGTATCCATATTTATCAGGCGTAGCCTGAAATTGAGTGAAGCACCTGTCGAGCCAACGGTGCGTCAACTCCATGCTTTTATGCGCGTAGCCATACTCGCTGCCGCCCGGCGGACACTCATCAAAAGCCATAATAATGTCGCCGCCAATACTGCGCTGAATATCCATCACCTTTTCCGGTGTAAACAAATGCTTGCTGCCGTCAATATGTGATTGAAAAGTAACCCCCTCCTCTTTTATTTTTCTCGTACCTGCCAGTGAAAAAACCTGGTATCCGCCGCTGTCGGTGAGTATGGGCCGCTCCCAATGATTAAAGCGATGCAGGCCGCCAGCCTGCTCCAGCACCTGCATTCCCGGCCTCAGGTATAAATGATAGGTGTTTCCCAAAATAATCTGCGCGTTGACATCGCTTTTTAATAACTGCTGAGAAACCGCCTTCACACTGCCCACCGTGCCTACCGGCATAAATATGGGCGTTGGTATTTGCCCGTGATCTGTAGTGATCATACCGGCACGGGCGCCGGAGTTTGTGTCTGCATGTTGAAGCTCGAAACTAAGTGTTGCCATTTCCGCAAAAGTAAACAGTTAAGAATATATTTGCGCCATGCAGCTCGCATCTGATCTTTTATCATACGCCCTGGTTGCGGTTGGCAGTGTCCTGACCGGCTACTACCTTTACTTTTTTTCCCGCCTGGCGTTTTTCCGCCCCAAAGCTGCAGCATCATTGAACGAACCTTTGTCGATTATCGTATGCGGCCGCAATGAGCAATTTCATCTCGAAAATAATATCCCTAAATGGCTGCAACAACAGTTAAAAAATGGTTTCGAACTTGTTGTGGTCAACGATCAATCGGAAGATGACACGCGGCAAATCCTGCAATGGCTGGCGCGCAACGAACCGAATCTCCGGCCCATTCATATCGAAAGGAAAGGCAATGAAAGAATCGGAAAAAAATATCCATTATCCATCGGCATCAGAGAGGCGCGGCATGCGCATTTGCTGCTTACCGATGCAGATTGTGTGCCGGCTTCCGACCTGTGGGCTGCGAAAATGACAAGCGCTTTTACCCACGGCATCGACATTGTTTTAGGATATGGCGCTTACGAAAAACATCCCGGCTTACTTAATAAACTGATTAGGTTCGAGACTTTCCACAGCGCGTTACAGTATTTGTCTTATGCTTTGGCGGGGGTCCCATATATGGGCGTTGGCCGGAACCTCAGCTATAAAAAAGAATTGTTCTTCAAACATAAAGGCTTTGCATCCATCAGCCATATTCCTGGCGGCGACGACGATCTTTTTATCAGTAAGGCAGCCACCGCTTCCAACACAGCCGTCATGATCGACGCAGATGCCCACACTATCAGCGTTCCCGAGCAAACCTGGAAAAACTGGAGGAGGCAAAAAACCAGGCATTACAGCACTTCCAAATATTACAAACCGGCGCACCAGCTTTTACTCGGATTATATAGCCTTGGCCAGTTTTTGTTTTATCCTTTGCTTTTTTCTACACTTATCCTTTCGCATTGGCAGGCGGCTTGCGTCGTGCTGCTTATAAAATCAATGGCGCAGTACATCATCTTTTCAAAAGCTATGAGGAAATTGAATGAAAGCGACCTGATCAAATGGATCTTTTTTATGGATCTTTGGATGTTTGTCTATTATCTGATGTTTGCAGGCACCTTGTGGAAAAAGGAAAAGAAAACCTGGTAAGCGTTTTGGATACTGGCTTTTAATAATTTTGCAAAATGGATATCGTTTTAAAATATTTCTCAGACTTTTCGCCCAGGCAATTAGACCAGTTTAAGGCCCTGGAAGGTTTATACAAAGAGTGGAACGAAAAGATCAATGTCATCAGCCGGAGGGACATCGATAGTCTTTATGAAAAGCATGTATTGCATTCGCTCTCTATCGCCGCCGCCTTTCAATTTGACAGCGGGTCGAAAATTGTGGATCTTGGCTGTGGCGGCGGATTCCCGGGCATTCCGCTGGCTATTTATTTTCCCGATGTCCATTTTCATATGGTAGATAGTATTGCCAAAAAACTGAAAGTGGTGCAGGAGATTTCCAATGCGATCGGCCTCGGGAATATTAGCGTGCAGCACACAAGGGTGGAAGAAATCAAGGACAAAAAGTTTGACTATATCATTTCGCGCGCAGTGGCCCCTTTAAAAGATCTATGGCACTGGGGCAGACCATTAATTCAAAAAACAAATGGCATTGAGCGCAGCGCCGAAGCACCTGCGCCCGGCCTTATCTGCCTGAAAGGCGGCGATTTAGCCCAGGAAATCCAGGAAAGCGGTGTCCGCCCCTATGTCACCGCTATTAAAGACATTTTCAAGGAACCATTTTTCGAAACGAAATATATGCTTTACGTTCCAAAATAAAAATGGGAAAAACCAGTGTCACACAGCGGCTCCAAGCTTTGCCGAAAGTTAGTTGTCCTGCAAATCCAGCTTTATCTGTAGTTCCGTAAACTGTTTATCGTCGATCGCAGCCGGCGCGTCTAACATTACGTCGCGGCCGCTGTTGTTTTTCGGGAAGGCAATAAAATCGCGAATACTTTCGCTACCGCCCAAAATGGAACAAAGCCTGTCGAAGCCGAAAGCGATGCCTCCGTGAGGGGGCGCGCCGTATTCAAATGCGCCTAACAAAAACCCAAATTTATGCTGTTGCTCCTGCTCGTCCATCCCAAGCGCTTCAAACATTTTTTGCTGTAGTTCTTTCTGATAAATCCGGATGCTTCCGCCGCCTATCTCGTTTCCGTTTAATACCATATCGTAGGCGTTGGCTTTAATATTTGCATACGGATGTTTTAAATATTCGGCAGCATTTTCAATCACCGGATTATTATGAATCATCGTTTCTATGTCGGAAGGCTTGGGCGAGGTGAACGGATGATGGCGGGCTACCCAGCGGCCTGCCTGTCCGGTAGGCAGGTTTTCCTCTTCGGCATATTCAAACAACGGAAAATCTAACACCCATAAAAGTTTGAATTCATCATCTTTACGCATTCCCAACCTGCGACCCATTTCAAGACGCAGTTCGCTGATAGCTTTTCGCGTACGCTCCTCGGCTCCTGCCAATATCAACACCAGGTCTCCGGCCCTGGCTCCTGCCTTATCCGCGATAGCTTTTAGTTTGTCTTCGCTGTAAAACTTATCGACGCTACTTTTATACGATCCGTCCGCATTACATTTAATAAACACCAAACCCTTCATGCCGATTTGCGGGCGCTTCACCCATTCAGTTAGTTCATCCGTTTGCTTACGCGTATATTCGGCACAGCCCGGAACAGCAATAGCAATCACGGTTTCAGCGCTATCAAACACCTGGAAGTTGGCGCCATCCACCAGAGTAGTGTTGTCTTCTTTATCCGTAAAAATATGTTTGGGATACTTGATATTTAGCAACTGCATACCAAACCTGATATCGGGTTTATCATTTCCATATTGCCACATGGCTTCCTGCCAGCTCATGCGCTCTACGGCTTCTGTATAATCAATGCCTTTTACCGTTTTGAAAATGTATTTGATCAGGTTTTCAAACATGTTTAAAATGTCTTCCTGCTCTACAAAACACATTTCACAGTCGATTTGCGTAAACTCCGGCTGGCGGTCTGCACGCAGGTCTTCGTCTCTAAAGCATTTTACAATCTGATAATAACGGTCGTAGCCGCTTACCATCAAAAGCTGTTTGAAGGTTTGAGGCGACTGAGGCAACGCGTAAAATTCACCGGGGTTCATTCGGCTGGGCACGACAAAATCCCTGGCCCCTTCTGGTGTGGATTTGATTAGGAAAGGTGTTTCAATATCCATGAAATGCTGTTGGTGCAAATAATCTCGGGTGGCACGATTTACGGCATACCGCAATTCGAGATTTTTCTTTACCGCGTTGCGGCGAAGGTCGAGATAACGATACTTCATGCGAAGGTCATCGCCACCATCGGTATCATCCTGTATGGTAAACGGAGGTGTCGCGCTCTTATTTAAAATCTTAAAATCTTTAACCAGCAATTCGATATCGCCTGTCGGGATATTTTTATTTTTGTTGCTCCGCTCGCTTACCGTTCCGCTCACCTGCAATACAAACTCACGCCCCAGCGGGTTTTCATCCAATTGCTCATTCAGCGACTCATTGAATAAAAGCTGGGTAATGCCATAGCGATCGCGCAAGTCCACAAAAGTAATGCTGCCGAATTTCCGAACGGTTTGCACCCAGCCTGCCAGGGTTACTTCTTTATTAATATTGTCTAACGTCAATTCACCACAGGTATGCGTACGAAACATGGTTGATTTAATTTTCTTTTGAAAGATGATGGTCTGCCGCCTGCCGAAAGAAAAATGAGTGATGCGTTCTTGCTAATTTCCATTTTTCCCGGCCATTTTTACGGGCTGCAAATATACCATGATTGGTCGATTTGCAACGTTTTGATGCCATTTTGTAACGCCTGTTTCCTATTTTTCTGTAAAAGCTCATGAGCTACCCCATTTTAGCGATGCCCGATATTTGTCAAAGGCCAGCCGATCTTTTAACTTGCTGCTATTCTGCAACCTCTTAAAGCACGCTTATGCCCTATGCAATTTCTTTACACATCGGCCTAAACAAAATTGATAAAAAACATTATGGCAGCGACTATCCGCTGGCCGGCTGCATCAACGATGCCAAAGACATGATCGCCATCGCGAAGCAAAAAAAATATGACGAATCTTATATCCTTATCGACGAAGCCGGCACCTATAAAAATATTACCGACCATCTGGTAATGGCCGCCAAAAAGTTGAGAAAGGGTGACCTGTTCTTTATCAGTTATTCGGGCCATGGCGCTTATGTGCCCGACAAAAACAAAGATGAAATTGACGGAAAAGATGAAACCTGGTGCCTTTATGACCGCATGATCCTCGATGATGAACTGGCGCAATATTGGGCGCGTTTTAAGAGAGGCGTCCGCATATTCATGATTTCAGACAGCTGCCACAGCGGAACGGTGTCGCGCGCTATCAAACCCGACGGAACCCTTGACGGGCCGCTGGAAGGCCGCACAAGGCTGATAAAGGAAGGCCCAAAAATATTCGCCAAACATAAAAGCCTTTATAATAACGCCACATCCGGTAGCGCAGGCCTGAAAGCCAAGCGGATTAACGCGTCCGTGATTTTGCTATCCGGATGTCAGGACAATCAAACTTCCCTCGATGGCGACAAAAACGGGCTTTTCACTGAAAAAATGCTAAAGGTTTATAAAAAGGGGACTTTTGCAGGCAACTATGCGCAGCTGCTGCGCGACATTTTAAAACTGATGCCTTCTAATCAAACACCTAACTATTACTTAAGCGGCTTCAGGAACAAGACATTTGAAAGCGGCAAACCTTTTGAAAAATAAATACGCGACTGACGCCAGGCCATTTCATCGTCGGTACCTGTAATTGTATTAATTTGTAGCGAATTTCTTACAAATGCGGGTCAACAAAAAAGAAGCAAAATTATTAAACGAGGCGATCGAGCAATGGCAAAAAGACCAGCTGCTCGACGAGGAAAAAGCTGTTGAATTAAAATCCGCGGTAAAATCGTACCGCAGCGATTTCGACACTTTGGCTTTTTATGCGTCGATCGGCGCGGTTTCCTGTGCGTTGCTGGCGTTTGGCGCTTTGGTATTAGACGAAAAATGGATTGAACGGCTTCGCCAATTTTTTGCGTTTTCAGAATTAATCATAGGGGTCATTTTTGCCTTGCTGGCTTTGCTGCTGACCTGGGTGGCCCGAAAACGAAAAGCCAGGTTTCCTGATAGCACTTTGGCAAATGAAAGTTTTACGGTTTTAATTGCGCTTTCGGCCGGTGTTTCCGTTGCTTATTTCACGCGCAGTTGGGGCGCTTCTTATCAATCTTACGGCGCAGGCATTTTTATTACTGCCTTGCTTTATGGCCTGGCCGCGGTTTATCTCGATTCCAAAATTTTGTGGGCAGGAGCGTTGCTCGCGCTTATCAGCAGCTGGGGCGTACAAACCTATGCCTGGTCTGACGACGCCGACCACTCCTACTTTTTGGGAATGAACTATCCTTTGAGGATGGCCTTTTTTGGCGCTTTGTTAGTTCTTTTGTCTACGAGGCTACCGCGCTTTCAACAAACCAAAAATTTTTATGATTTGTCCTGGTACGGCGTATGGATCTTTTTTCTCTTGTCGGGCCTGGTGGTTTCTGTCTCGGGAAATTTAAGTTATGATGTCTGGACGGCGATCCGGCAGGGTAAATTGTTTATTTGGGCAATCGCTTACACACTGCTGCTGATCGGCTTACTGCTTTATGCAATCAAACAAAAAGATGAAACGTTACGCGATATCGTCATCATTTTCTTTCTGCTTAATATTTATACGCGCTATTTTGAATATTTCTGGGACCGCACCAATAAGGGCCTCTTTTTCGCGTTGCTGGCTTTATCATTTTGGCTGATTGGTAACAAAGCGGAACAGGTTCGTAAAAAATTGAGTAATGTCTGATGATCGCTTTCGGATCAAAACATAAATCCTAGTCCGACATGGCCGCCCACCGAGGTGTTATCGCCAAAGCGTTGGGCGTTTAAATTAAGAGAAGGTAAAAAAGAAAGCGTTTCGCTGATAGGAACCCGATAGGCAGCGCCTAATCTTACCAAAGCGCCGCCATTGAGATTGGGTTTATCAAAATCATTTTTAATCTTTAAAAGGGGCGCATAGCCCACATCCAAAATCAACATAAGGCTGTTGCGGCTGCCATTGGGATAAAACCTGAAATCGGCGAAAATGGGAAGCAAAGTCATGCTGTGACGGTCTTCAAAATAGCCTTCGGCAAAGCTGCTGTCGGGCGTAACCGAAGCAGGCCGCGCCTGATAACTATTAAACTGCAGGCCAACGCCCAATCCTATCGAAAGCGCGGGATTCAGGAATACGCCATTGATCGTATTGAAGGAATATCCCAATGATTTTATATAAGCATTGCCATACGGAAGGCTCGAGGAATCTATCGACTGTAGATAACGAATTTCAGCTACATTGGTGATATTAAAATACCCTTTTCCGTCTTTGGCTCTTATCTGGCCTTTTACCGCCACCGCACTTATTAAAAACGCAACTAATAATGTAATAAAATAGGTAATAGAACGCCTATAGCCTTTTTGAAAGTGAAGCTGTATGACAAAACCCGCTGAGTTGTTCTTCATGAAGACAAAATAGATTGGTAATTGGTAACTAACCCTTTAAAGTTATAAGAAATTTGTTGATTAGCCAATATATTTCTAGCTGCTCAACACAGATGGAAAGCGGTTTATCAAAAGTTGAAGCAAGCCAGCTTTTTAATCGAGGCCGGCCCTTTCTTCGATCAGGTACGAATTGCGGCCAGATGAATTTCGGGAAATCAGTTCGCTGAGAAAACCTGCCAGGAAAAGCTGCACTCCAATAATAAGCGTTGTGAGCGCAATATAAAAAGTAGGCCTGTTGGTAATGGCATACTCAGCGTTGACAATTTTTGAAACAATTAAAACAACTGAAGTTACCAATCCGATCAGAAAGAAAACCATTCCCCATAGCCCGAAAAAATGCATGGGCTTTTTTGAGAATTTACCTACAAACGTGATCGACATGAGATCGAGAAAGCCATTGATAAAGCGATCCCATCCAAATTTGGTAACACCATATTTTCGTTTGCGGTGTTCCACAACTTTTTCACCGATTTTTTTAAATCCGGCCCACTTAGCGATCACAGGGATGTAGCGATGCATTTCCCCATACACTTCAATGCTTTTCACGACTCTCCGGCTGTACGATTTGAGGCCGCAATTGAAATCATGCAATTTTATTTTTGATACCTTACGGGTAACCGCGTTGAAAAATTTAGAAGGGATATTTTTAGTAAGCGTGTTATCATACCGCTTTTTTTTCCATCCGCTCACGAGGTCAAACTGGCCATCTGCAATCATCCGGTACAATTCTGGTATTTCATCCGGACTGTCCTGAAGGTCGGCGTCCATGGTAATCACCACGTCGCCCGCCGAGGCCCGGAATGCTTCATTCAAAGCCGCTGACTTACCATAATTTCGCTGAAACCTTATACCTTTTATATTCGGATTGCTATTTCGCAATTGCTGGATAACCTCCCAGGAACGATCGGTACTGCCGTCATCCACAAAGAGTATCTCATAGCTAAAGTTGTTATCCTTCATGACGCGCGCGATCCATTCGGCCAGCTCGGGCAGCGATTCTTCTTCATTCAACAGGGGTATAACAACAGAAATATTCATTATGCTTTTTTGTTTCGCAAATATAATACGCCGGAGGCAGCAAAGCCTACTACCGCTCCGATAAATAAGTATTGAAATATAGCGCCGGAGGCGGCCAGCACCGGGAAATTCTTTTTGCCCGTTTCGATCATCTGATCAATTTCCTGCGGCGTGCGGTTGGTTTCTGATTTCAACAGCTCCTGACGCGTAAGCACGGCTTTTTCTTCCACCAACCGTGTGTTTAATTTATAAAAAGCAAGCGTAAACAAAGCCATAATCAGTGTTACCACAATAAAACACCGGAAGGCCTGGTTGAACAATGACCCAAACTTAAGCTCACCCTGATACTCGCGCACAAAGGTTGTTAGCGTCCACACGATGCCAAGCCCATAAATCAAATAACCGATATATTGTAACGGAGAGGTCTCGCTGACATTATTAATATACAATAACAATCCGGCGGCCGCCATCAGCAACCCCGTGATCAAACCCTTAAGCGTGGAGGATAGTTTCAATTATGAAAAATTTAAAGTAAGCTTGTTCTTATGATAAATGCCTAAAGGCTTTCCTGTAAATTCTTTACCGACAAAAGGTGAATTTTTGCTGTAAGATAAAATATCCCTTTGCTCAAATTTCCAGGCTTCCTTAGGTTGAAAAAAGGTTAGCGACGCTGTTGCGCCTTCGTCAATTGTGGGCACCGGTATATCTAAAATACGCCTTGCGTTTAGGGCCAAAAGTTCTACCCATCGTTCCTGCGGCACTTCCGGCAGCACGGTATTTAAAATGGAATAAGTGGTTTGAAGACCGAGCATCCCGTTTTTTGCATATTCAAATTCTACGACTTTATGATCTTTATCCTGCGGGATATGATGCGACGCAATACAATCCACCAGACCGTCGGCAACAGCCTTCTGAAGCGCTTTGCGGTCTTTCTTATCGCGAAACGGCGGATTGACCTTTAAGTTTGAATCATAAGCGGTAATATCTTCGTCGCAAAAGTATAAATGGTAGGGCGTGGCCGAGCAGGTGATGTCAACTTTTTGTTGCTTTGCCTCTTTAATCAGTTTTAATGAAGTCTGCGTCGAAACACCCGTCAAATGAAGCTTCGATTCGGCATAAACGGCCAGTTTAATGTTGGAGGCCACGGCAATATCTTCGGCTATAGCAGGACGCCCGGCGAGCCCCATCCGGGTGGATGTAATACCTTCGTTCATCAAACCGTTTGGACTGATCGTTTTATCATCCGGAATTTGAATCAACACGCCGTCAAAAGATTTGATATATTGTAAAGCCTTGACGAGGATGCCGGCAGATTGAAGCGGGGATTTACCATCGCTGAAAGCCACAGCACCGCTTAATTTCATGTCATACATTTCCGCCAGTTCTTTGCCCGCCGCGCCACGCGTTACACTTCCGAGGGGATGAATACTTACAGGCAAATCTTTCGACTTTTGAACCACATATTCCACGACAGATTTCTGGTCGATCGCAGGTTGTGTATTGGGTACCACACAGACGTTGGTAAATCCGCCCGCAGCTGCGGCGCGCGCACCGGTTTCCAATGTTTCCCGATACTCAAATCCGGGATCCGCAAAATCGCTGAAGATATCGATCCAACCTGGCGACACATGAAGCCCCTTAGCCTCAACCTTTTGGGCCGCTTTTACTTCAATATCTTTTTTAATGGAAACTATTTTCCCGTTGGCAATATGTATATCAGAAATTTGACCGTTGTAAGGCGATGTGGGGTCGATGATTTTAGCCTTCTTAATGATGATGTTCATTAAGTTGCGAAGATAAGGCAATGAACTTTGAAATTCGAAAATTGAAATTTGAAAATTGCGTTGGATTTGCATACATTTGCATCCCTCCTGAATCATTTCAGGGGCCGGTTCGGGATGTAGCTCAGCCCGGTTAGAGTACACGTCTGGGGGGCGTGTGGTCGCTAGTTCGAATCTAGTCATCCCGACAACTTTAAAAATCAATCCGTTGTTTATCAATATGATAAGCGACGGATTTTTTTATATTGTGATCTTTCGATACCGTATTCGAAAAACTTTCACTTCCCCAAAAGCCTTTTATTGAATTGCCAATAAGACCCAATGAAAATTCCAATCTTACCATTTAACTTTAATTGCGCTATCCGGCGGTCATCAGCCGCCAGATCGATTTTCAAAATTAACAGCTGAGCAATGAAACATTATAAGGTTGTTCTGATATCAATGAGCGGCGTTCGCGTTTACAACACCTCACTGTTGGAGCTCGGCTTAACGCTCCCTGGTTTTGTTGAACGGAGTAAGGTGATCGCAAGCTTGCCGAGTTTAGGGCTTTTAACGCTGGCTGCTCATACCCCGCCCCATTGGGAAGTGGCCTATAGGGAGTTGGACAATTTTACTGAAGATGACTTGCAGGAAATAGAAAATGAACAACCAAACATCGTCGCCTTTTCTGCCTTAACGGCCGGGATAAACGAAACCTATACAATCGCTGCGCGCTTTCGGGCCTGCGGAATAACTGTGGCTATAGGCGGCCTGCACGTGTCGGCGCTGCCCGACGAAGCCATCCGGTTCGCTGACGCCGTAATTCAGGGAGAGGGAGAAGCCATTTGGCCGACGCTCTTGTCCGACTATGAAAAAGGCATTTTGAACCCGATGTACAGCTCTATTACGAATTTGGATTTTAATTTTCATTTACACGAAGCTAAAGTGCCGCGATACGATCTTTTAGATATTTCAAAATACAACAGACTAACTATTCAAACCACGCGGGGCTGCCCGTTGCACTGCAGCTTCTGCGCCTCGTCGCGAACGATCAGCCGCTACAAAAAGAAGCCCATCAGGCTTATAGAGAAAGAACTTAATAAAATCTTTGAAATCTGGCACCGGCCATTCATCGAACTTGCGGACGATAATACTTTTATTGACAAGGATTGGTCTAAACAATTGCTTGACCTTTTTGCAAACTACAAAATGAAGTGGTTCACGGAAACAGACATTTCGGTGGCTTACGATGACTCTTTATTAGAAAAATTAGCTGAATCAAACTGCGCTCAAATTCTTGTCGGATTTGAAACAACTTCTAAAAAGGGGTTGAAAGACCTCGACAACGCCAACTGGAAGTTTAAACAATTTGATCGTTATTACAGCGCCATTGAAAAAATTCAATCCTATGGTATATCGGTGAACGGTTGTTTTATATTAGGGTTTGATACCGACACGATTGATACTTTTAAAGAAACTGAAGATTTTATCAAGAACAGCCATTTGTCCGAAGTCCAAATTACAATGCTGACGCCTTTTCCAAATACAATGTTGTATCATCAATTAAAACGTGAAAACAGGTTACTAAAGGAAAATTACTGGGATCAATGCACTCTTTTCGACGCCACCTTTCATCCAAAAAATTTTACTGTCGAGGAATTCGAACATAATTTTCAGCGTTTAATGACAAACATCTATGCGAACGAAACCGTTAAAAGATGCAACCGGCATTTTAAACAACTACTAAAATCAAAAATCAATCGCACGTTATGAGTACCGCCAAATTTATCATCAGGCTTTTAACTTTCCGCCTCACCAGAGAGGAGATGCTTAGCTTTGAGCATAAACATTTAATCACAGGAATCATCGGCACCTGGCTGGTAGGAATGGGACGCTACTGGGACGATCCCAAAGCGAGTTTGTTACAACACTTAGGGATGGGCTCTGTGATTTACATCTTTGCATTAGCTGCTTTTATCTGGCTCATTATCTTACCGTTTAAAGTCGAAAAATGGTCCTACAAAAACGTGCTGACATTTATCGCATTAACCTCTTTTCCTGCTATTTTTTATGCCATACCTGTTGAGCGCTTTTTTTCTATTTCGACAGCTAACAAAATAAATGTTTGGTTTTTGGCGATTGTTGCACTGTGGCGGCTCGGCCTGCTATGCTTTTTTATGGACCGCTTCACCAGGCTATCAACCGGAACTCTTGTAACGGTAACATTCATGCCTATCTGCCTAATCATTTCGGCGTTGACACTTTTGAACCTGCACCATGTCGTGTTCGAAGTGATGGGTGGCATAAGAAACCCAACCGCCCACGACAGTTCCTATTCTGTATTGGTGGTATTGACGCTTATCTCCATGATTCTGGCCATACCGTTGGTTATCGCTTATGGTGTGGCTATTTACAACAACAGGAAAAAGAAATAAAGTTTGGTAAAAAAGAAACGCTGTTTAAACAAAACTTATGACAACTTTGAAAATTGTATTATTTGCGATAGGGCTAATAGTTAGCCTTTATTGGATATTAAAAGGACGCAAAAAAAATAAAAATGCATTAAGCAGTAGCGTAAACTGGCTTTTGCCGCTGGCCTTCCTGCTCCTACTGATCAAAAGCATCAGAGATCTATTGTAATGCCTGAATGGAAAATTTGGCACTGAAAAATTTCAATGGTCCAACTTTTGATAGGTTTTATCAGGACTAAACTCTTTCGACATGAAAAACAGGAATTATCGCAAGCTTTTTGCAACGATGGCAATTTCCCTGCTCATTATGTATTTCATTATGTTCTTAAATATGGATAGAGCGGCACATTATCATACCAGCCTGACCCGGGCTTATATGGCCATTCTTATGGTAGCGCCCATGGCTATTCTCATGATCATGATGATGGGAAAAATGTACGCTAGTAAAAAGAAGAACGGTTTAATTATCATTGCTGCTATCATTGTGTTCGCAGCGGCGCTGACAGGCTTACGGACACAAACACCTGTGAATGATATACAATATATGAAGGCCATGATTCCCCATCATTCATCCGCGATCATGACCAGTAAGCATGCACATATTCAGGATCCGGAAGTCCGAAAACTTGCAGATAGCATCATCGCATCTCAAGAGCGTGAAATTCGGGAAATGGAAACAATGATCAGGCGGCTGAAGGGGCGATAATGAAAATCTGCCCGGAAGATTTTACCTTTGTGCGGACACGACCCCATCCGAAAAATGACAACAATTTTCATCAAAAATATGGTTTGCAACCGCTGCATTATGGTGGTGCAAAATCAGCTGGACAAGTTAGGTATAGCAGTAAAGAGTATCAGGCTTGGAGAAGCCGTATTGGAAAACAACCTATCCCCCCAAACAAAACAAAACCTGGAAGCTGCGCTCGTTCCGCTCGGCTTCGAGATTATAGACGATAAAAAAAGCCGGATTATTGAGAAGATCAAAAACATAATTATTGATCAGGTACATTACCAGGATAGTGAACTCAGAACAAATCTTTCGGATTTACTGAGCAGCCGCTTGCATCACGATTACCACTATTTATCCAACCTTTTTTCGGAAGTAGAAGGCACGACCATTGAGAAATATTTTATTGCTCAGAAAATAGAGAAAGTAAAAGAATTGTTGGTATATGATGAACTAACGCTGAGTGAAATTGCCTTTCGGCTAAATTATTCAAGTGTGGCTTATCTCAGCAATCAATTTAAAAAGGTAACCGGCTTATCTCCCAGTCATTTCAAAAACATCAAAGACCATCGTCGCAAGCCCCTGGACGGCGTTTAGGCTGAAGGGAGTGAATGTAATCATTTAATTATCGATATCTTCATGGTTCGTTAACCAAAACACGCTAACCATGACGAAGAAACAAGTCACTCAATTATCATATGAGATAACGGGCTTTGCTATTAAAGTCCATAAAGCATTAGGTCCGGGTCTTTTAGAAAGTGTGTATGAAAAATGCCTTTATTATGAATTACAAAAGAATGGATACCAGGTAAGACAACAAGTTTTTGTGCCCGTTTTTTATGATGATATTGTTCTAGATACCGCACTCAGGCTGGATTTGCTGGTAAATGACACAATAATCGTGGAGCTCAAAGCAGTCGAAGCCATTCATCCCGTTCATGAGGCCCAGCTTATAACCTACCTGAAACTTCTAAAAAAACCGCAGGGACTATTGATTAACTTCTTCACCGATAATATCACGAAAACCCTGAAACCCTTTGTTAATGAGTATTTCAAAAGATTACCCGATGGATAGGTGACTGACCAAACATTGAAACCATTAAGAAGTTAAGATTGGAGCACATTAAAAACTCTTAATGACCCTTAATGCTCGAACGGTTCCATAACTTAAAACCATTAAGAAGTTAAGATAGTGCAGAGTAAACAATCTTAATAACCCTTAATGCCTTAATGTTTCCTTGATTCCACATCACACAACATTAAAATATTACAACTCAAATCCATAATTCCATAACAATTCGCCCTCCATTTGTTGCCAACTTTGTAGCATCAACTAATTCTTAAAAAATGGCAAATAATCACAACCTAATAAAAGAAACATTCCCGGTGCTGGGCATGACATGCGCCTCTTGCGCAAACAGTACAGAAAGCATCGTAAAAAGTCAGCCGGGAGTCATTTCTGCTTCCGTCAATTATGCTACCGGCCTGTTGAATGTAACGTATCAACCAGCTACAACAACGCCCTCGCAGCTACAAAAAGCGGTACAGAGCATAGGCTACGATCTGTTTATCGAAAGGGAAAGCAGCCAGCAGGAAACACTGGAAGCTATCCATGAGAAAAAATTCCGCCAACTCAAGGCAAAAACACTTTGGGCCATTCTGCTTTCCTTACCAGTTGTCATTATTGGCATGTTTCTCATGCACATGCCCTATGCGAATGAAGTGATGTTCCTTTTTGCAACGCCGGTCGTACTGTGGATTGGCCGCGATTTTTTTAAAAATGCCTGGAAGCAGGCACAGCATCGTGCCGCCAATATGGACACTTTAGTGGCCTTAAGCACCGGCATTGCTTATTTATTCAGTGTATTCAATATGCTCTTTCCTGATTTTTGGTTGGCAAAAGGATTGGAAGCGCATGTGTATTTTGAAGCGGCGTCCGTTATCATCGCCTTTATATTATTAGGTAAACTTTTAGAGGAAAAAGCCAAAGGCAATACTTCTTCGGCCATTAAAAAACTCATCGGACTTCAGCCCAAAACCGTCTTGGTTATTCAAGCGGACGGTACCGAAAAAGAAATCGCAATTGAAAATGTAAATACAGGCGACATCCTATTGGTAAAACCCGGAGAAAAAATTGCAGTCGACGGCATGGTGACTCAAGGCCATTCTTATGTGGACGAAAGCATGCTCAGCGGCGAATCCATCCCGGTAGCGAAGGAAGCCGGCGTTAAAGTCTTTGCAGGCACGATCAATCAGAAAGGCAGCTTTCGGTTCGAAGCGGTGAAAGTAGGAAAAGAAACCATGTTGGCACAGATTATCAAAATGGTACAAGATGCACAAGGCAGCAAAGCGCCGGTTCAAAAACTTGTTGATAAAATCGCGGGAATTTTCGTCCCGGTCGTCATCGGCATCGCCATACTCACTTTTGCTCTATGGGTCATTCTTGGCGGAAACAACGGGCTGGTTCAGGGTTTGCTGGCGGCCGTAACAGTGTTGGTAATTGCCTGTCCGTGCGCCTTAGGCCTCGCTACACCAACGGCTATTATGGTGGGTGTTGGCAAGGGCGCCGAAAATGGTATTCTTATAAAAGACGCCGAAAGTCTCGAACTGGCTAAAAATGTAACCACTATCGTTTTGGATAAAACCGGCACCATCACCGAAGGTAAACCACAGGTAGCGGGAATGAAATGGCTCGAAAACTTCGAAGCCGAAAAGAATATTCTTTTAAGTATCGAAAAGCGATCAGAGCATCCGCTTGCAGAAGCGGTCGTTAGATACCTCGATGATGCCGCTACTGTCCCACTCCTTTCTTTTCAAAGCATTACGGGAAAGGGCGCTACCGCTACGTATGACGATCAAATCTATTTTGTAGGAAATAAAAAATTACTGGTTGAAAATAAGATTGAAATTTCCACGACCTTGGCCGACCAGGCTAACGAATGGAATAAACTGTCAAAGACAGTCATCTGGTTTGCCAACGGTTCAGAAGCGTTATCCGTTATTGCCATCGCTGATCAGATTAAGGAGACATCGGTGAGTGCTATTAAAACATTGCAAGACATGGGAATTGATCTGTATATGCTCACTGGCGATAATGAGGCTACTGCAAAAGCTATTGCTGTTCAAACGGGCATTCCCCATTACAAAGTAGAAATGTTACCGCAATACAAAGCAGATTTTATAAAAGAATTACAGCAGCAGGGAAAAGTCGTAGCGATGGTGGGCGACGGTATCAATGACAGTACGGCGCTGGCAACCGCAGACGTAAGCATTGCTATGGGTAAAGGATCCGATATCGCGATGGACGTTGCAAAAATGACCATTATATCTTCTGATCTAAATAAAATTCCGCAAGCCATAAAATTGTCTAAGCAAACCGTAGCCACGATAAAACAAAATTTGTTCTGGGCGTTTATTTACAACCTTATTGGCATACCCATTGCAGCAGGCCTGCTCTATCCCATCAATGGCTTCTTGCTAAATCCCATGATTGCAGGAGCGGCCATGGCCCTGAGCAGTGTAAGCGTTGTGAGCAATAGTTTAAGATTGAAATGGAAAAAGCTCGGGGGCGTAAATCTTACAAATCAAAAACAAAATAGTGTAACACCCGCTGCCGGAAGGGACGCTAACTTTGACACCATTCATCACCAATTAAATTAAAAAAATGGAAAATAAGGAGCTAAAATTCAAGACTAATATCAATTGCAGTGGCTGCGTTGCGGCGGTAAAACCTCATTTGGATCAGGCGACGGGAGTTGACCACTGGAAAGTAGATACCGTCCATAAAGACAAAATACTCACCGTAAATGCGGCAGACATCAGCGCTGATAAAGTCATTAAAACTGTTGAAAATGCAGGCTATAAAATAGAAGCAATTTGAAACAATTAAATTACCATAACATTAAAACTTCCTTACCTTTTTAAAGTGAAAATTATAAAATGGATTTTCAAAAAATTGTTTACAAAAAAGTGCTGCCGCTAACAATTTGTCTGCTTCTTATGGGTTTCATTAGTGTTGCGCAAAAAGTGATTCGATATGATTTATACGTAAACGACACGGTGGTGAATTTTTCCGGAAAAGAAAAAAGGGCCATTGCCGTAAACGGACAAATACCCATGCCCACTTTGACTTTCACCCAGGGCGACACGGCTGAAATTGTGGTCCATAATTTATTAAAAGAAAATACGGCGCTTCACTGGCATGGCGTGCAGCTACCAAATACCGAGGACGGCGTTCCATTTCTCACGCAAATGCCCATAAAGCCAGGGACAAGTCACACCTACCGCTTTCCTGTCAAACAAAACGGCACCTACTGGTACCACAGTCATGCGGGTTTCCAGGAGCAAATCGGCATGTATGGCTCTTTGGTATTTTTGAAAAAGGCGAACGACACAACATTCCGGAAAGGCATAGACGACCTTCCTTCCGTTTCCCTTACGCTCAGCGAATGGACGGATATAAAACCTCATCAGGTGCAGCGCATGCTAGCTACAGGCAACGAATGGTTTGGCATCAAAAAAAATACAGTCCAGAGCTATGCCGAGGCCATCAAATCGCACCACTTCAAAACAAAAGTTACCAACGAATGGAAGCGTATGGAAGCGATGGACGTTAGCGATGTGTATTATAATAAATTTTTGATCAATGGTAACAACGAAAGTCAATTAAAAGACTTTAAAGCCGGCGACAAAGTGCGGCTGCGCATCTCCAACGCCGGTGGCTCCTCCTATTTCTGGGTCTCTTATGCAGGGGGCAAAATGACCATCGTTGCCAACGACGGTAATGACGTAGAGCCGGTTGAAGTGGATCGCCTGATCATCGGCGTTTCAGAAAACTACGATATAGTAGTGCAGATTCCGGAGGACAACCATGCTTACGAACTGCTTGCAACGCCCGAAGACCGTACAGGTTATGCTTCCCTGTTTTTAGGGAATGGCACCAAAAAAGAAGCATATAAGCTGCCGCGGCTCTATTATTTTGAAGGTATGAAAATGATGAACGGCATGATGAAAATGAATGGCGACATGGATGACATGGGCATGGAAATGAGTTTACAAAAGATGGATATGAACGCGGTCATGTATCCCGAATTGAAAAAAAAGAAGGCCATGGCCGAAATGAAAATGGACCACGCTTCCATGAATCATGCCTCTCATGCAATGCCTACCGCCTCTGGCGAGCTGGTCACCCTAAACTACAATATGCTTGCCGCTCCTCACAAAACAACGCTAAGCGCCCAAGCGCCGGTGAAAGAGTTGCGTTTTGAACTTACGGGAAATATGAACCGATATGTATGGAGCATGGATAATAAAGTGCTGTCAGAAACGGATAAGATCCCGGTGAAAAAAGGAGAAGTACTGCGCATTACACTCTATAATAATTCCATGATGCGCCATCCCATGCACCTACACGGTTACGATTTTCGCGTGCTAAATGACAAGGGCGCCTATGCTCCTTTGAAAAACGTACTGGACATTATGCCGATGGAAACCGACACCATAGAATTCGAAGCTAACACCGAAGGCGATTGGTTTTTCCATTGTCATATTCTCTACCATATGATGGCTGGTATGAATCGCGTGTTCGCGGTCGGCAATTATAAGAACCCGCTGATCCCCGATCCAGCAACCGCGTTTAAACATTTACAACGTGAAAGCAATATGGCTCATTTTATGGCGCAGAATGATTTTGCGACTAACGGCAACGACGGCGAAGCAATGCTGCAAAATACACGGTGGAGCCTCGGCACAGAATGGCGGCTGGGTTATAACGACGGGCATGGTTATGAAGTGGAAACACATTTGGGCCGCTACCTGGGCCGCATGCAATGGTGGATGCCCTTTGTCGGATTTGACTGGCGATACCGGAAAATGGGAAGAGATGAACATGAAAAAAATATATTTGGACAAACCAACAAAAAAGATAACCGCGCTGCTGTGAGCGTAGGACTGGTTTATACGCTGCCCATGCTGATCAATTTGCAGGCAGAAGTTTATCACGATGGAATTGTCCGGCTCTCACTCATGCGCGAAGACATTCCTGTAAGTCGTAGATTGCGCGCTGGCTTCATGGTCAACACCGATCGGGAATACATGGGCGAACTTAAATATATCATCAGCAGGAACTTCGGTGTTCGCGCACACTATGACAGCGATATGGGCTTTGGCGCAGGACTGTCTTTAAATTATTAGCTTCGCGCGATCAATATCAAAACTATCATCGCATAAAAAATGACAACCTTCGATCGAAAAAAACATTGGGAGCACATCTACCAAACAAAGGAGCTCGCTGAAGTAAGCTGGTACCAGGCGGTACCCGAACCTTCGTTAAATTTTTTGGCACAGCTCAGCCTTCCGCTCAACGCCAGCATTATCGACATTGGTGGCGGCGACAGTTTTTTCGTTGATCATCTTCTCGATAAAGGATTTAAAAACGTGACCGTTCTTAATATCTCTGAAGCAGCAATTGCTAAAGCCAAAAAGAGACTGGGTGATAAATCTAAACAGGTCACGTTGATTGTTACAGATATTGCCAACTTTCAGCCGACAGAAAAATATGACTTTTGGCACGATAGGGCGGCCTTCCATTTCCTGACAGAAGAGGCCGAGATTTTGCGTTATATCGAAACCGCTAAGCAAAGCATAACGACAGATGGTGCTCTCGTTATAGGCACTTTTTCTCAACAAGGACCAGAAAAATGCAGCGGCATTGCCATCCAGCGATATTCTGAAGCCGCTATGACTCGCCGTTTCCAAACTTTTTTTGATAAAATAAATTGCGTCGCAGTGGAGCACCACACACCTCTAAATACCTTACAACATTTTATCTTCTGTTGCTTCAAAAAAGCAAAAAAATTATAATCGCTCATGGTATCTTTGATACTTTTTACGGCTATTATTGAAGCTATAAAATAAGTTGTCCATTGTAATGTCAGTACCCGTAACAGAAAATTCCGAAGACAAAGTGCAGCGATTAAAAGAAATTGCTTTTTCTTGTCTTAAATTGGGAACCATCGGTTTCGGTGGCATCGCGGGGATGGTGGCTACCATCGAAAATGAAATGGTAGTTAGAAGAAAATGGATCGACCATCAACATTTTATGGATGTGCTGAGCGCCTCCTATATTATCCCCGGGCCTAACGCCGTTGAAGTTGTGATGCATTGCGGTAAAGAAAGAGCAGGAAGAGCAGGATTAGTCGTGGCGGGCGTTTGCTACATATTTCCTGCAATGATCATCTGTTTATTGTTTGGCTTTTTTTATAAACGCTACAGCGCCTTACCCGATGTTCAAACTTTTATTTACGGTATACGACCCGCCACAACCGCGCTTGTGATTGCGACTGTCATTCGGCTGGCGAAGCAAACCGTTAAAAAAAATCTATCGCTGATGGGTCTTTGCGTATTGGCTTTCGCCGGCTCCTTATATGGCTTAAACGAAGTGCTCCTGATTATTGGAATCGGCATTATAAACTACCTTATCCATTTGAGCAGGGACAAAATGCGTGTATCGACCCGGATAGTAATGGTTCCCGCCTTAATACAGGCCAGCGCCCGCTTTTCGGAAAGTAAGCTTTTTTTTATCTTTTTAAAAATTGGTGCGGTTCTTTATGGTAGCGGGTACGTCTTATTTGCTTATATGGATGAAGCGCTTGTTCGCAAAAACCATTGGCTTACCCGTCAGCAACTGATGGACGCTATCGCTGTCGGCCAAATTACGCCGGGCCCGATATTATCAAGCGCCACTTTTGCTGGGTATCTCATACACGATATCAGCGGAGGTATTATCGCAACCGTGGGCATTTTCCTTCCCTCCTTCTTTATTTCCTTCTTCATGCACCGCATACTTTCTTCCGCCAGGAAGCATCCAAACCTTCGACTGTTTTTAGACGGGCTTAGCGCGGCTTCCGTTTCGATTATTGCCGTGGTAGGTTATCATTTGTTCAACACCTCTATCCGGGAATGGCAGGGAGCTGTTATCTTAGCCCTATGCCTGGTATTAACTTTCTTCTTTAAAAAATTGAGTACGCTTATTATTATTCTAACAGGAAGCATAGCCGGATTCATATTGCTGCATTTGTAACGCCGCTTTTAACTAAATTTTTTCGGCCGAAATTTTCAATTACAAATAAAACAACATTTTCGCTTATCAAAAACCGTAAGCCCATGCAGTCATTCTTCAAAGAGCTTTTTGAATATAGCCATCATTATAACCAGGAAATCTGGAAAGTGCTCGTCGACCAGCCCGAAGCCAATATGAGCAGGTCATTAACACTTTATAATCATATCCTCAATGCGCATCATATCTGGAACAACCGGATCCGGCACACCACGCCGCTCTTTGCCGTATGGGAGGAGCGCACCATCAACGGAGAAAAACAGGTGGACACCGCGAACTTTGAACTTTCCCTTCAAATCCTGGAGGAAATAGATTTGGAGAAAGTGGTCCGCTATACCAATAGCCAGGGACAACCCTTTGAAAATACCGGGCGCGACATTTTGTTTCATATTATCAATCATTCCACTTATCACAGGGCGCAGATAGCCACAGAATTTCGCCGCATCGACGTCGCTCCTGTCATGAGCGATTATATCTTTTACAAACGCTAAAAAATGTATATCGAGAAAAAAGCTGAAAAAGAAATTTTATATCGTAATATTGCAATATTAAAATCATTATATGGGCGCCACTAAAACGGCATATTTCAGTGAACAGCAAAACCAAATCGCCACACTGGCGAAGGCTCTTGGCCATCCCGCCAGAATAGCGATTATCGAATACCTGATAAAGGTGAACGAGTGTATTTGCGGCGATATTGTCAATCAGCTTCCGCTCGCGCAGCCTACTGTTTCCCAGCATTTAAAGGAACTTAAAAACGCCGGCATCATAAAGGGAAACGTGGAGGGCAACTCGATCTGTTACTGTATCGACGAAAAAAAAATCAGTATGCTGACTAAATATTTTTCCAAGGCATTACAGTCTGCGGCCAAAACAAAATGTTGTTAAGCCTTTAAATCAATCTTCATCTTTATTCAAATTTATTTACCCATGAATTTATCTACCCTTAAACAAATACTACACTCGATCGAAAACGTTTCTTTTAGATTAGAAAACGGATCCGCTGTGCCAGCACATTTTCATATCACAGAAATAGGCATGGTGAGCAAAAATTTTATTGACTGCGGAGGAAAGATCCGCAATGAAAAAGCCATCAGCTTTCAACTTTGGTACGCCACCGATTACCAGCACAAGCTTTCTCCCGAAAAACTTTCGGCCATTATCGGCACTTTTGAAAGGCAGGTATCGAGCGAAGATGCAGCCATAGAAGTAGAATATCAAACCGATACGATCGGAAAATATGACCTCGATTTCGATGGTGAAACTTTTATACTGAAAAATAAAAATACGGCCTGCCTCGCCGAGGATCGTTGCGGCATTCCAGTTCACAAACAGAAAAAAGATCTTAAAGAGTTGGCAACGACGGCGAATTCCTGCCAACCGGGATCGGGCTGCTGCTAAACGATAAATCTTAAAAAATTCAAATCTCTCATCACCTATAATATCTTAAAATGAAGAAAAAAATATTGGTGCTTTGCACCGGAAACAGCTGCAGGAGCCAGATCGCGGAAGGTTACCTAAAACATTTTGCACAGGGACGTGCCGACATTTACAGCGCCGGCGTAGAGACACATGGAGTGAATCCCAGGGCTATCGAAACCATGAAAGAAGACGGCATCGACATTTCAGGCCACACTTCAAACAATATAAATGAATATAAAAATATCAACTTCGACTTTGTCATCACCGTTTGCGATAATGCCAAAGAACGCTGTCCATTCTTTCCTCCAACCGCTCAAAAATTTCACCACAATTTTCCGGATCCCGCGAAAGCGCAGGGATCGGAAGAAGAAATAAAAGATCAGTTTCGGGAAGTAAGGCAAATGATCAAAGTTTACTGCAAAGACTTTATTGACAAAAATCTGTAATTTAACGCCTCGTAATCAGACTTCTAAACCCTCAAGCTGAACAAATGGCAAAAAACAAACTCGTCCAAATGCATAATATGGGAATCGTAGTAGCCTCTCTGGACAAGGCCATTTCGTTTTTCGAAGAGCTGGGCATGATACTCGAAGGATCGTCGACGGTCGAAGGCGCCTGGGCCGGGCGTGTTACCGGCTTGGGCGATCAAAAAGTGGCCATTGCCATGATGGCTACTCCTGATGGCCATAGCCGCCTTGAAATTTCTCAATTTATCATTCCTGAAGTTATAGCCGATCATCGCAGCGCTCCTGTGAATGCATTGGGCTATTTACGTTTAATGTTTGAGGTTGAAAATGTTGACGAAACCGTCTCGCGACTCGCTAAACACGGAGCCGAACTTGTTGGGGAAATTGTTCAGTACGAAGACGTGTATCGCCTTTGCTATATCCGTGGCGTTGAAGGATTACTTATTGGATTAGCAGAAGCTTTGCATAAAGGAAAATAATTCGGCCGCTGGTTATAGTTGTACTTTTCGCAATGCTTTGGCATCCGAAAACCAGCCATTATTTAAATCTCCATCACATTTTTGCAGCAACTGCTTTTTAAGTTCGTTTAATTTTTCAGGATATTGCGCAGCCTTGTTTTGCTGCTCTTTATAATCATCAGGCAAATAATATAGCTGAAATATTTTTTTGGGCGCAAAATACCTCAGCTTCCAACCATCGCTTGTAATCAGCGCCGGCCCCATAAAAGAAGCGAAAGCAATTGATTCGTGGTGCTGCTCACGAGCCGTCTTCTTTTGCTGCAATGTCGACAAATAAGATAGGCCATCTTTTTTTTCATGAATGGATACTTTCAACAACTCAGCCATTGTCGCTAAAAAGTCATAGTTCGTCACCAGCTTATCGCTTGTAAAACCCTGTTTAAAATGACCGGGCCAGCTTACAAACAAAGGCACTTTTACGCCGCCATTCCAATTGCTGCGTTTCAGTCCTGCCATGCCATGGTTTCCGTCAAAAATATCACCACCGGTTTCACTGAAATATTTAGTGCTGATATTGTCTAAAGGAGCATCGGTTCTTATATCTCGATTGGCTTTCGTCACACGGCCTTTGTAAGCGGTGTATAATTCGTGGCCATTATCGGCCGAAAAAATCAATATCGTATTTTCCGCCATACCGAGCCGCTCCAACTCATGTTGAATCACTCCTAAATCGTCATCCAATCTTTTCACCATGGAGGCGTAGGCTTTTTCAATGTCCGTCAAGTCCTTCCGAAAGGCCAGTTCTGGGTGAATCGCCGGAATGGCCACCGGCCCATGAGGTAGTTGGGTAGGATGGTATAAGAAAAAAGGCTGGTGTTGGTGATCCCTTATAAACGCGAGTATTTTTTGCAAGAATAAATCCTGGGAATACACTTGCTTTCCGTTCATGTCCCACCGTCCCTTTTCCTGCAGTGAATCCGAGCCCCACTCGCCCGTCTTTCCGGCATCGGGGTCGGTATTCCCGGGAATAGCAATGCGCTTTCCATTTTCATGTAAAAACATCGGGTAGAATCCATGACATTGCTGATGATCATAATAGCCATAATGATAATCCCATCCGTGATGATCGAGCTGCTTTTCGGTCGTTGCAAACCCATAATCTAATTTACCTATCTGGCCGGTTACATATCCCGCGGCTTTAAATAGTTGTGGCAGGTATTGCACCTCCGGTTCGTTTCCTATCGCTCTGTTAACTGCTTCCTGGGCCTGAAGATCGCTTATCTCGCCAGTAGCCGTTCTCCTGTAAATGCCGGCTGCGGTAAGTACATATTTGCCCTCACGACAATCATTATAACCTGTAAGAAAAGTAGCTCGCGAAGGCGCACAATAAGCACTGGAATAAGCATTTTCAAACACAACGCCCTGCTTTGCCAGCCGGTCGATATGGGGAGTGGTGAAGTATTTTTGACCATAGTAAGACAACATTCCCTCTCCGAGATCATCTGCCATTATAAAAATGACATTTGGCTTTTCAGTTGAATGTTTACGCGGTTGCGCAAAAAGAGCGACATTGTATCCAAATACTATCCAGATCAATAACCTAATCATTTTTCCTTTCATCTTTTATCTTTTTTATCTGAACATCTATTCTGAACGCAATGCCGCTCCCCATCTATTTTGTTTACTGCGCTGGCCAGCCAGGGTTTTGCGGGAGCAGCTTGGGATTTAGCTGAAGTTCCTGTAAGGGTATGCCCGTTAAATAATCCCGATTGGGATCGAACTTATATCCTGTTGAAAGATTAGTTTTAGTAAAGACTAATAACAAGCATTGTAAATCTAAACAAAAAAATAAAAACCACATAACGTTGAGCAATCGATTGCACAACCAACGGCGTCGCGAAGGCGTGAATCACAACCGAACATATTTATGTAAATGCTTTAGCTACATTGCTTTTATTTTGCAGGCTATTCATCAATAGCGCTTATCATGCATCCTCATATAAAGCATCTTTTGCAGTGTATCGAACTTGAAGAGAAAGAACAATCAGAAAGGTATCGGCTGGACCAGGGGCATACACTCAACATGCTGAAGGCAGAGGGTTTGGCCTTGCATCCGATTACCATTACCAGGAAAGGTTTTGGTTATGCCGATTACCCCGAATTTAGCTTCCGATTGAATTACCCGGCAGAGGCAGGCCTTTTTAAAGACGGCATTGCTATCGAATGTTTTAAACAAGGCGAAGAGCCGGTGAAAGGTATTGTTTTGAACCTGTCCGGCCGCTCGGGCGAAGTAAGGCTTTTCGCCCCCGACTTCCCCGAATGGATTGAAGATCGTAGTGTAGGCATCAAACTAACCCCCGACACGAGGACGACAACTATTATGAAAAAAACGCTTTCAGCATTGGAAGCTGATAAGCGGCTGTTTGATTTATTTGAAAATTTGCATTCGGAAAAACAGGTGGCAGCCAGCGAAAAACCACCGGCCGGTATTTCTTTTTTCAATCAACATCTCAACACGATTCAGCAAAAGGCGATCGCCAAAATATTATGCAATGAAGAGGTGACGATAGTTCACGGCCCTCCGGGAACCGGCAAAACCACAACATTGATTGAAGCCATCAGGCAACAGGTATCGCAGGGAAAGAAAATAGTGGTGGCCGCTCCCAGCAATGCGGCAGTCGATCATATTTGTAAGGGACTGATCAAAGCAGGCGTCAACATTTTAAGAGTGGGCAACGCTGACAAAACCGACAAAGCCGTTTATCAACACACACCGGAAGGCAAGCTCAACAACGCAAAGGTTTTGAAAGAAATGCGGGCACTGAAGTTGAGAGCCGACGCCTTTCGAAAAATGGCACTAAAGTACAAACGCAGTTTCGGCAAAGCCGAACGAGAACAACGGAGTTTATTGTTTAAAGAAGTAAAAAACATTCGTACCGAAATAAAAAAGTTGAGGCAATACAACGAGCAAAAACTTTTTGAGGACGCGCAGGTAATTGCGGGAACGCCTATCGCACTGTATGATGCAGGCTTGCAGAACTATTCATTTGATCAACTTATTATTGATGAGGCCGGCCAATGTATCGAGCCCTTGGCGTGGTGCATCTTTCCATTGGCGCCGTGCATTGTGTTGGCAGGAGACCATTTTCAACTTCCGCCGACCGTATTGAGCGAGGCCGCAACCCGAAAAGGATTCAACAAATCGATTTTAGAAATTGCCATTGAAAGCGGGCAGCCGGTGACATTGTTGGACATCCAATATCGGATGCAGCCCGTAATCGCCGGTTTCAGTAGCCACTATTTTTATCAAGATCTTTTGCAGTCGGCGCCTCAGCTCAAAGATGAGGGCACGCCGCTTATATTTATTGATACCGCCGGTTCGGGATTTGAAGAATCGCGAGGGCCGGATGGCGCCAGCTTTCAAAACCGCGGGGAACTCCAAATCATCAAACAACTATTGCTTCAAGAAGGATGGCCGGTTGCCGACTTAGCCGTCATTTCCCCCTATGCGGGCCAGGTGGCGGCGATAAAGGAAGCGCTCACTGATCAGCTGCGCGTCAGCACAATTGACAGTTTTCAGGGACAGGAAAAAACCGTCATTATTTTATCACTCGTGAGAAGTAATGACCGATGCGAAATTGGATTTTTAAAAGATTACAGAAGAATGAATGTGGCGATGACGCGCGCGCAAAAGCAGCTTATAGTGATTGGCGATAGCGCAACCATTGGCGCCGACAATTTTTATAAAAAGTTTCTAAACTATGTGGAAGCGTCGGGCACTTACCGGACCGTGTGGGAATTTGATCTAAACGAGTAGGCACCTCATTATCGGGCTTCAAAGCTGGCGTATGTATTTAAAAGTTTCTGCGCAAAATCACTTCTATTTTCTACCTTGGTGTATTTGGCCGCAAACCCCTTCCAGTCTTTTTTCCGAAGATCTTCATCAAGCGATAAATTGGAAAGCAAATTCGCGAAAGCCGTAAGTTGGGCGCCCTCGTTTTGGTACATGGCGCTAACGAACTCCTGCAAACTGCTAAAGCCTGCCAACGCATAATTATAACCCATGATCTGGAATTTGCCCCAGGCCGTAGCCATCAAAGCTGCGTCTTTATTAAGTAGGATAGCTTTGTGCAAAATTTGATGCTGCTGATCAGCCACAACATTTTCGTCCGGAACGGGGTTGGAAACATCCGGCGCTACCGCATCGTAAACCCCCAGGGTTTGCCTTGAAAAAACATCCCGGTGAAACCGGATAGCCGGTTCTTCGCTCTGCAGAAAACCTGCCGCGCTGCCCTCCACTTCAATGAGGGTTTTGATTACTGCTACATCGCAGCCCAATGAAATTGCCGTTTTCAAAATATGTGATTCGTTTAACGCTCGAGAGTCCATTTATAACACCATGTGCCCGTCTTAATGAGTTTAGAAAGCCAGAAATCTATAGCTAAAATTATACCACATTATCAACCGGTTGCAGCGGCAAAAACAGGTACATTCCCATATTAAAGTTTCCAAAAATTTGTAAATACTTCAATACGAAATTAGATACGGATCAAACAGGGATGGCAAAGTTTTATCTTAAATGCGGATGAACGGTATAATAAAAAGTTAAAGTCAGTTAAAAATTGCGTACGATCAAATTTGATCTCAAAAAAATGGCTTCCCTTAGCAGTAAGTCTCTAAATTTGCTTGAAACCAATCCGTTAAACAACTATATCAAAACTGGAATTATGAAAGCCATATTTTATGCACTGTTCCTGTTTTTGTTTTCAATATTAATATCCTGCGGCAAAACCGATATTATTGCTGACGACCAACACCCGCAAAAATTGGAAATAGAACAGCTCGTTAGCCTAATGGGTCAGCCCTTCGATAGCATTAGCGCCATCATGGGAACGGAGTCCATAACCGTTACAGATTCTTTGGGTGTGAAAAAAGCAATGCTTCCTTTGTTAGACCGCGAGTCGCCTAACCCGAATTTCATGTGTGAGTTGATCGAAGCAGATGGCCGAGTGGGCAGCATTCATTTAAGATCGACTGCAAGCAACCACGGCACGTCTAAAAACACCTTCTTTTATTTCGACCGTGTTTTAAGCGAAAAATTTCCGCTTATAAAATTTTATGCCGTAGACGCTGATGGCGGCATCAACGATTTTAGCCAGACAAAGGAAGAACTCTATAATTATTTAAATTATAATTCTTCTTCGGGCGCTGCTTTAGAATTTAACGCGCCGGCAGCAACCATTCTTAGCTTTTGTTTTTATGAAGCGGAAAAAGATTTCGTGATATCAATAGAAAAAAAATAGCGATGCCATTTTCAAAATATAAAAAGCCGGGACAATTCAATGATCCCGGCTTTTTCTTTTCAATATTGAAATATTATTACGCTTCGGCGTAAAGTTCGGTTGGCTCACAAGTGCAAATCAAATTGCGGTCTCCCACCGTATTATTCACCCTGGCTACCGAAGGCCAAAACTTATTGATTGTAACATAATGCAGCGGAAAAGCTGCTTCCTGCCGGCTGTAGCTATGATTCCATTCGTTTGCTGTCACCACCTGTTGCGTATGAGGCGCCTGTTTCAGCACATTGTCTTTGAGGTCAGCCCTTCCCTCTTCAATCGCCTTGATCTCTGCTCTGATGCTGATGAGCGCATCGCAAAAGCGGTCAAGTTCTGCTTTGTCCTCGCTTTCGGTAGGTTCGATCATGATAGTGCCTGCTACCGGAAAACTCATCGTAGGCGCGTGAAAGCCGTAATCCATTAAACGCTTGGCCACATCTTCTGCTTCTATCTGCGCCGTCTTTTTGAAGGGTCTCAAATCGACGATAAATTCATGAGCACAAAGCCCGTTATCATTTGTATAAAGAATATCGTAGTGAGGCGCCAATTTCGAGCGCATATAATTGGCATTAAGAATGGCATACGCTGTCGCCGCTTTAAGGCCTTCGGCGCCGAGCATCCTGATATACGCATAAGAAATCAACAGGATCGACGCAGATCCAAAGGGCGCTGCTGAAACCGCATGCCTACGCTCGCCATCGGTTTCCCAAACATGTCCGGGAAGATGTTTGGCAAGATGCGCTTTAACGCAAATCGGGCCCATGCCAGGTCCGCCGCCGCCATGAGGGATGGCAAAAGTTTTATGAAGGTTTAGGTGGCAAACATCTGCACCGATCAAACCCGGAGCAGTAAGCCCTACTTGCGCATTCATATTGGCGCCGTCCATATAAACCTGCCCACCATGCTCATGAACAATTTTATTGATTTCTTTTACAGTTTCTTCATACACACCGTAGGTACTCGGATAAGTAATCATGATACCGGCTAACTCGTTGGCGTATTGCGCAGCTTTCAACTTCAGGTCTTCGACATCAATATATCCATTTTCAAGCGCCTTCACTACAACAACTTTCATCCCTGCCATCACCGCGGATGCCGGATTCGTACCATGCGCTGAAATAGGGATCAACATTACTTTTCGGTGAGGATTGCCCTGCGCTTCATGATAGGCTTTGATCGTGAGCAACCCCGCATACTCGCCTTGCGCGCCGCTGTTCGGCTGCAGGCTACATGCATCGAAAGCCGTTATTTCACACAGATAACGACCCAGTTGATCGACCAATTCTTTATAACCTCCCGCCTGCTCCACAGGAACGAAAGGATGAATGCTCGACCAGTGCGCCCAGCTCAGCGGCATCATTTGAGTAGCAGCATTTAACTTCATCGTGCAGCTACCCAGCGCGATCATCGACGTATTTAAAGAGAGGTCTTTATTTTCAAGAGATTTAATATACCGCATCATCTGGCTTTCGCTGTGATGGGTATTAAATACCGCATGTGTCAGGTAAGGCGAAGTACGCGATAATGGCTCGGGAATTCGGTACAGCCCTTCATCTTCACTGATACTAAAAGCTACGGCGCTTGTTTCATCTTCAAAGCAATTGATGATATCGAAAAGATCTTCGATAATTACGGTCTCATCAATCGAAATACCGATCAGCTGCTGGCCGATATACCGGAAATTGATTTTTTGAGCTTCCGCTTTTTTACGGATAGCCTCATTATTATCGACTTTGACAACCAGCGTGTCAAAAAATGAAGCTGCCATTAGTTCAAATCCACGCGCTTCGATTTCTGCTGCAACGGTTTGCGCAAAAGCTGCAATCCGGGAAGCAATAGCTTTCAACCCTTTTGGCCCATGATAGACAGCATACATCGCGGCCATATTCGCCAGCAAAGCCTGCGCCGTACAAATATTAGAAGTTGCTTTCTCTCTTTTGATATGCTGCTCTCGGGTCTGCAAGGCCATCCGGAGCGCACGGTTTCCCTGCGCATCAACACTCACACCGATAATTCGGCCGGGCAACACCCTTTTGAAATCGTCTTTAGCGGCTATAAAAGCAGCATGAGGCCCGCCATAACCGAGCGGTACGCCAAATCGCTGCGCCGATCCGATCGCCACGTCAGCGCCAAGCTCGCCCGGCGCTGCCAGCAAGGTAAGCGCCATCAGGTCCGTAGCCATCGCCACGTAACCGCCCGCATTTTGAACATTTTTAATAAATGTGGAATAATCTTCCACACTTCCGATATTATTGGGATATTGAACCAAGGCACCAAAATAGCGCTCGTCGATCGTGGCCGTTTTATAATCGCCTTCCACGATTTCGATACCGAATGGCCTGGCGCGCGTGTACAGCACATCTTTGGTTTGCGGGAAAGTTTGCGCATCCAGGAAAAATTTAGGACGCTCTATATTATCCTGCCTGTTTTTTAAATTGAAAAACATCGCCATAGACTCGGCCGCTGCGGTCGCTTCGTCTAAAAGCGAAGCATTGGCGAGCGGCAACCCCGTAAGGTCACTTACGAGCGTTTGATAATTAAGCAAACTTTCCAACCTGCCTTGCGAAATCTCGGCCTGGTAAGGCGTGTATTGCGTGTACCATCCCGGATTTTCAAAAATATTCCTCAAAATCACCGAAGGCGTAAGCGTTCCATAATATCCCTGGCCTATATAATTCCTGAATATTTTGTTTTTTAGAGATACATTTTTAATATGCCGCAGGTACTCGTTCTCACTCATCGCTTTGGGAATATTCAACGCTTTTTGCATGCGGATACCCTGCGGGACGGTTTTCCCCGTCAGGCTGTCGAGACTGTCGAAACCTGTCTGATACAACATTTTTTGTGTTTCAGCTTCGTCTGGACCAATATGCCTTTGTGTGAACTCTTTGGACTGGAGCGCTAAGATACTCATAGTGTCGAAAAAATTATTTTTTTAGGATGCGCAAAGTTAATGGTTAATAACGACCCTTTTTTGCGCACACGATTGTACATAAACAAGATGTGCATAAATAAAGTTCATTTTGCCGGCAGCCTGCCCCGCGCGCCGGTAATGCAGCAAAACACAGTTTACCGATATCGATTATATTTGCGGACGATATGCAAACAGCCAAAGAAACGCTGCTCATACTTCTTACAACCCCGCTCTATATAGTTGTAATCGGGCTTGAAATGGTGTTGAGCCATCTGCGAAAACAAAATACTTACACATTAAAAGACACCGTTCAGAATATCTATCTCATGCTATTGAACGGCGGCATCGACCTGTTATTCCGCTCGATTTATATCGGTATTATTTTGATGTTTTTCTACGAGCACCGCCTGGTTACGCCGGTAGAAACCGCCTGGCTTTATTGGACGCTACTGTTTCTTTTCGAAGACTTTATGTATTATTGGCTGCACCGCGTTGATCATGAATGCCGCTTGTTCTGGGCGACCCATTTTACGCATCATTCCTCTTCTAAATTCAATTTAACCGTGGGTTTCCGGTCTTCTGTGATGGAACCGTTATACCGCTTCGTGTATTTTATTCCGATTGCCTGGCTGGGCTTTCATCCGCTCGACATTGCATTCGTTTATTCGGCCACGCAGATTTGGGGCATACTGGTTCATACGGAGAAAGTAGGGAAACTTGGCTTTCTGGAATATATTCTCGTAACTCCCTCTCACCACCGCGTGCACCACGGGTCGAACCCCAAATATCTTGATAAAAATATGGGTATGTTCCTAATCATCTGGGACCGGCTTTTTGGCACTTTTCAGAAAGAATTACCGCCCGGCGAATACCAGCCGATCAGATATGGCCTCACTACACCGATCGAAAAGGAGAATGCTTTTAATATTGTTTTTCATGAATGGATCAATATTTTCAAAGATCTTCGCAACCACAATCTGAGTTTTAAGCAAAAGCTCGGGTATATTTTCGGCCCGCCGGGATGGAGCCACAACGGCAGCCGCCAGACCAGCCATCAAATGCGGCAACAGGAAGAAGCCCTGAAAAATAAAGCCTCCTGAATGGATAAAGACATCTTACATAACTGGGAACAAAAATCCAAAGCTCATCGAAAACAATATCAGCAGTTTTTAAAAAGAGCCGACAAAAACAAGACGCTGAAAAAGCTGCCTCAACTTCATGAAGCGGCCTTCGAGGCCGTAGATTGCCTGCAATGCGCCAATTGCTGTAAGAACTATTCGCCCCGCTTTAAAACCCCGGACGTAAAACGCATTGCCAAATATTTGGGCATGAAAGAATCGGTTTTTATCAGCAGTTACCTGCGCGTAGATGAAGACGGCGATTTTGTGGTAAAAAGTTCGCCCTGCCCTTTTTTGAACGAAGACAATACCTGCCATATTTATGAAGAACGCCCTTCCGACTGCGCCCGCTTTCCCTATACCGATGAAGATGTCATTATCAAGCGGCAGGCATTAACCATTAAAAACAGCGAGTTCTGCCCGATCACTTATTATGTTTTGGAACGGTTGTTTCAGGAAGGCATCTAAGTTTAAAGCCAGCAGATTATTAAGTCTTCGGCCTATCAACTAACTTTGCTCCTCTTCATTCAACAATTATGGCGCATAAAGTTTTAGTGATCAAATTAGGCTCGGCAGTTATTACCAATGCAAACGGAAATATCAATCAGCGCGTGATTAAAAAAATCGTTGACGACATTTGTTCGCTTTCGAAGCATTACCGAATCGTGTTGGTGAGCAGCGGCGCTGTGAGCAGTGGTAAAAAATTTATTCCCGATTATAAAGGCAGCCTGTTGCAAAGAAAAGTGGCCGCGGCGGTTGGAAACCCGATCCTCATACAATTGTATCGCAATTATTTCCAGAAATGTGGTATCACGGTGGCGCAAGCTTTATGTGAGCGCTCCCACTTTAGCAACCGGAAGCAGTTTTTACAACTGCGCGATACGTTTACCAGCTTCTGGGCCCATCATATCATTCCCGTTGTTAATGAAAACGATGTGATTAGCGACCTCGAATTAAAATTTTCCGATAATGATGAACTAGCTACTTTATTAGCCATTGCGTTCGACGCGGAAACGTTGGTTTTATGCACATCTGTTGGAGGTTTTTTGGATCAGGATAAAAAAATCGTTCCCGAAATCAAAGAAATTGACAAGGAGATATTGTCGCTGGTAAGAAAAGAAGAAAAATCTGATTTCGGACTTGGCGGCATGTTGTCTAAACTTACTTTTACCCGATTGGCCACCAACCTCGGCATTAATGTAATTATGTGCGGACTGAAACATGAGACTCCTATTACCCACGCGCTGGAAAGAAAAACCGGAAGCTGCTTTTACGCCCAATCTTCCAATTTAAAAAACCGGCAGAAATGGCTGGCCAGCGGTTCGATCACGCTGGGCAAAGTGCAGCTCGACAAGGGTGCGGCCAAAGCGGTATCGGAAAGAAAAAGCCTTTTAACCGTGGGCATTTCCGGGATTTCAGGAAAATTTTCGGCGGGTGAAGTGGTGCAATTAATGAGTGATGACCAAGCCATCATCGGCGTTGCAAAAACAAAACTGGGCAGCCAGGAATTGAAGAAAAAACTCAAAGAGAAACATGTTGTTGCGGCACACGCTAACGACATTGTTCTGATTTAATTATTATTTTTATTGCTTACAATCACGAAAATCGCGCGATAGCGTTGATCAACTATTAACTATGTCGATACAGAATACGCTTATAAAAGTCAACAAGTCAAAGATTGCTCTGCAGCAGTTACCCGAACGGAAGTTGAAGCAATTATTGAACGAAATAGCCCGTCAAATGATTCAAAACGAGGCTGCCATTCTTAAAGCCAATGAAAAGGATCTGTCTTCGAAAGACGCTAACGATCCCAAAAACGACCGCCTCATGCTTAATAGCGCTCGTTTAAAAAATATTTCAAAAGCCATTAAGCATATTGCAAAATTGCCTGACCCCACCCAGCAGGTGTTGGCGGAGCGGGTTTTAGCAAACGGCCTTAAGCTAAAAAAAATATCGGTGCCGCTGGGCGTCGTGGGCGCAATCTACGAGAGCCGGCCCAACGTCACTTACGATATTGCAGCGCTCTGCCTGCGCAGCCGCAACGCTTGTGTATTGAAAGGGAGCGCTGATGCACAGCATACCAATAAGGTATCGATCAGGATTATCCAGGATGTCTTGAAACAATTTGGCCTCGACGCCAACACGGTGAGCCTGTTGCCGCCTCAAAGAGAAGTGGTGCAGGAAATGTTTACCGCTACAAAATACCTGGATGTGTTGATTCCGCGCGGCTCTGAAGGCCTGATCAATTTTGTAAGACAAAACAGTTTGGTTCCTGTTATCGAAACGGGCGCAGGCGTGTGTCATGTGTATATTGAAAAAAATGCCGATCTGCAAAAAGCAGTGGATATTGCTGTTAATGCTAAAGTCAGCCGCCCTTCGGTTTGCAATTCGGCCGATGCATTTATTGTAGATGAAGCCGTTGCTCCGGCGTTCTTAAAAGCGGTTAGCACGGAGTTAGTTAAAAATGATGTTGAAATTTTTGCTGATAAGAAGGCGTATACATTTTTAAAAGGATACCCTCATCTTAACAAAGCCAAAACTTCCGATTTTGGGCGCGAATTTTTATCATTGAAGTGCGCCGTAAAGGTTGTAAAAGGTATCGATGAAGCTTTGGCGCATATTGCTCAATTTTCAACAAAACATTCTGAAGCAATTGTTTCAAAAGATAAAAAAGCCTGCGATCGGTTTATTGCCGAAGTCGATGCAGCGGCGGTGTACACCAATGCTTCTACGAGGTTTACCGATGGTGAGGAGTTCGGGCTGGGCGCTGAAATTGGCATTTCAACTCAAAAATTACACGCGCGCGGCCCCTTCGCATTAGAAAAGCTGGTGACCGAAAAATGGGTGTTGCAGGGAAATGGCCAGGTGAGATAAAAATCATAGCACCTTCATTTCTGCTGACATGAAAATTAAATTTCTTTTAGTTGCTTTTTTAGCGCTGGTGTCCATCACCGGAAAAAGCCAAAACAACAGCGTTGATGCGACCCTCGTAAAGATTGGCGGCGACACGCTGCGTGGCAAGATGATGGTTTACCCCACTTTATTTTCTAAGAATCAGATTAATGAAATTAGTTTTATCAAAACCGTGCAATTCGAAAATAACCAGGGTGATAAGAAAATAAAAATCAAAGCTCCGGACATTCAATCCTTGAGCTTTGTAGATTTCACCGGTGAGCCGCGGCGCTACATCAATAACGGAAGATTGCTTCAGCGGCTTATGTATGACGGAAAGACAAAATGGTTGAGACGCATTGCTCAAAATCTCTATGATGGTTCACTCGTTTATAATGAGCGGTTCGTATCCGAAACAGGAGAAGTTTTTGATGTAAAATTCGATTTTAAAAAAAAGCTTAAAGCCCTGACCCAACAAAAGCCTGAGCTGGCCGACGAGATAGAGAAGATGAAATTAAAGGATGATGCCATTCTAAACATACTGAGAAAATACGACTCCGATTAGCGCGCAAGTTGGATCCGGCCGCCATCATTTGATGTAAAAATGCGATAACCGCCGTGGCTTTAACTTTCGACACATGCCTAAATTGTTCCCATTTCATATCGTTTCCCCGCCCCGTGGTATATTCCACATAAAATGCACGCCGCTTGCCGGTATTCCCAAATAATCATTAATTTAGCCGCCTCATTAAAAAGCATTGTTTTATGCCCCAGATTGTAAACAGGCAGTTCCTTGATTTTGAAAAACCTATCAAGGATTTGATAGATGAAATTGAACTGGCAACTGAGCGCGAAAAGAAAACCGAGATCGACTTAAGCGCGCAGATAGAGCAGCTTCGTCTGAAAGTGGATGAGACGCGTAAGACAATTACCCATAAACTTACGGACTGGCAGCGCGTGCAGCTGAGCCGCCACCCCGACCGTCCTTATACACATAAGTACATCGAACTGATGACCGAAAATTATGTGGAATTGTATGGTGATCGCAATATCAAAGATGACAAAGCGATGGTAGGCGGTTTTGCTTCGATCGACGGGCAAACGGTAATGATTATCGGGCAGCAAAAAGGGTCGAATACAAAAAAACGGCAGCTACGAAATTTCGGAATGGCCAATCCTGAAGGCTACCGCAAAGCGCTGCGCCTAATGAAACTGGCTGAAAAATTCAACAAACCTATTGTTACTTTAATTGATACGCCCGGCGCCTATCCCGGATTAGAGGCAGAAGAAAGAGGCCAGGGCGAAGCCATTGCACGCAATATCTACGAAATGATGCGGCTAAAAGTGCCGGTTATTTGTGTAATCATCGGCGAAGGAGCCAGCGGCGGCGCCTTAGGTATTGGCGTGGGCGACCGGGTTTACATGATGGAAAATACCTGGTACACGGTGATCTCGCCGGAAAACTGCAGCACTATTTTATGGCGCAGCTGGGATTATAAGGTGAAAGCCGCCGAGCAATTGAAGCTTACGTCCACCAAAATGAAAGAGTTTGGCCTGATCGACGGAATTATCCCCGAACCTGATGGCGGCGCCCATTGGGATTATGAAATGGCTGCGCAAAATTTAAAGCAGCAGATTCTTTCGGGCTTAAATGAATTGAAAAATATGAAGCCCGAGAAACGGGTTGACGCCCGCATTGAGAAGTTCAGCAAGATGGGCTTCTGGGAAGAAGTGTAACAGGCTGGTATAGGGCATCAAACATCCAGCACCCAGCATCAAAATTTACAACTCAACATTTCTCATAAAACTTACATGTCGATACAAGAAAAACTTACAGGAACAGGCATCGCAATTGTAACGCCGTTCACAGCCAGCGGCGACTTCGATTGGCCGACGTTGGAAAATCTAATCAATTTCTGGATTACCAATAAAATAGAATATCTCGTTGTAGCCGGCACCACCGGTGAAAGTGCAACGCTTACCAGAGAAGAAGAACAGGAACTTTTCACATTCGTAAAAAATTGCACCGCCGGCCGCGTGCCCCTGGTGGCAGGTATTGGCGGCAACGACACACGCGAAGTGGTGGATGCATTTAAAAGCATGCAATTAGATGGCTATGATGCTATCCTTTCTGTGGCTCCTTATTATAATAAACCCGGCCAGGAAGGTTTGTACCAGCATTACAGAACCATCAATGACGCAGCCCCGCTGCCCATCATTATGTATAATGTTCCGGGACGGACGGGCCAAAGCGTGAGCGCTGAAACGACGGTGCGCATCGCAAAAGATTGCAAAAATATAATTGCCACCAAAGAAGCTTCCGGAAGTTTTGAGCAGTTTAATTATATCATGAAGCACAAACCGGAAGGATTTATGCTGATCAGCGGAGACGATCCGATTGCCTTGCCGATGATCGCCCTTGGCGCCAAAGGCGTTATTTCCGTCGTGGCCAATGCTTACCCTCAAGCGTTCAGCGACATGATCCGCCTGTGCCTTGCCGGTAAGTTTGATGAAGCGCTGCCGCAGCATTTAAAATTTACGGATATCATCGCTTCTCTATTCACAGAAGGCAGTCCCGCCGGTGTTAAACAGTACCTGAAAGAAATGGGGCTTTGCACACTTCATGCGCGCCTGCCGGTGGTGCCGGTTAGCGAAAAACATGCGCAGCATATCAAAACGCTGATGGCCGACATGTAAGGTTCCTACATTTAAAATAAAAACTGCCGCGCTTGCTGATTCAGGCGCGGCAGTTCCATATAAGGAGAGCGGACAAATAGGCTATCCTTTTTCAAACAACTCTCTCAACTCCTTGGCGTCGCCGGGTTTCATTTTTCCTCCTAATATTAATCGCACCTGACGACGGCGCAAAGCGCCATTAAACAATTCAACATCTTCCTCCGTCTGTGGCTCCAAAGACGGCGCTGGCGTAGGTTTGCTATCCTTGTCCAACGCTACGAAAGTATAGTAAGCGGTATTACTTTGGTATTTATTCTGATTTACCAGGTCTTCGCCCCAAACATTCAAATACACTTCCATTGATGAATTGAAAGCCCGTGTTACCCGCGCCTCAATATGAACCGCGTTGCCGAGCTTGATCGAGTTCATAAAGGAAAGGTTATCGACCGAAGCAGTCACCACGGGCGCGTTGCTGTGTTTTTGAGCTGATAGCGCCGCTGCAATATCCATCCAATACATCAGCCTGCCGCCCATCAAATTTCCAAAAACATTGGTATCGTTGGGTAAAACAAGCTCGGTCATAATCACTAAACTATCGGTTGGTTTTTTAGCCATATCATTTTTTTTGCAAATGTAGCCGCAAATTGCAGACTTTTACAGTTCTTTATTATAACTGTTTAAATACATGCTGTGCGTTCTATTTTAAGTAACTCTTCTAACCTGCCTCCGGAAAAAGAAAACAAAGTATTGGTTTACCTGATGCTTTGTTGGTTTGTCATTAACGCGCTACAGGCGCATTTTTTGGGCTTGGAGGGTGATGAAGCGTATTATTGGCATCTGTCGCAAAATATTGACTGGAGTTATTTTGATCATCCACCCATGGTGGCCTTGCTGATTCGAATTGGAGAAAGCTTCGGACATGGATCATTTTTTACGCGGCTGGGAACGGTCCTCATCACAACACTATCGGTGGGAATCATTTATAAAGCGCTCCCCGAACGCCTGAGCAATATGAAATGGTATATTTTGGTGGCCGGCGCTACCCTGCTCTTAAATGTTTACAGTTTTATCACAACGCCCGACGCGCCGCTTCTTTTCTTCGCCGCTCTTTTTCTTTTGACTTACAAACGATTCCTGGCCAAAAACAGCATAGGCAACAGTTTGCTAATGGCTTTGTGCATTACCGGCATGTTTTACAGTAAATATCACGGCATTTTGTTGGTTGGCTTTGTGGTGCTTTCCAATCTAAAAATGCTGACCAACCGCTATTTCTGGCTTACGGTCCTCATAACAACCCTTCTTTTTCTTCCCCATCTTTTCTGGCAATACCAACACGACTGGCCAAGTTTCAGATATCATCTCAACGAGCGGCTGGCCAGGCATTACAGAATCAACTATACCACGGATTATTTGTTAGGGCAGATATTAGTTTTTGGCCCTTTTATTTCCCTTTTATTTTATGCGACCTGTTATAAACTGAAGATCAGGGAGCAACTGATTAAAACCCATCTGTTTATTTTTGCCGGCACGTTGATTTTCTTTTTCATTTCGTCTTTTAAAAATACGGTCGAAGCCCACTGGACGCTGATTGCTGTTCCATCCTTCATCACCCTGTTTATGGCGCTGCTTACCGATGCAACAGACCGCTATATAAAGCTTTTCCAAAAATTTGCGATCGCCAATATTGCGATCATCCTTCTTGCCCGGATTTTATTCCTGGTGCCTCATTCGCCTTTCACGCTTATCAGGCATTACTATCCCTTTTTTTATGGCAAAGAATGGGCTGCTACACTTCACCGCGCCATTGGCGATACGCCTGTTGTGTTTGAAAACTCCTACGTGCTGCCTTCTTTGTATAAATATTATTTTGAGGAGGTGACCGCCATCGATTATAATACAAAAGGCTATCGCAAAACCAATTATAACCTGGAAGATGATTGCCTTTTGTCGGGGCAAAAAGTGTGGCACTACCAAATGACGCACGAACGCGATTCCGCGCTTGCTTATATTGATACAAAATATAACCCGGGCAAACTTTATCCTATCAATCAGTTCACCTGTGTAAATGCATTGAAAATAGCGCCCCTCAGAGTTCCCACCTCGATGAAGCCCGGCGCGGTGTATCCTGTTGCACTCATCTGCACCAATAAATCGAATCATCCGGTCACCATCTACAACCCTTTATCGATCGATTATGCATTTTTTATTGCAAAGTCTGATTTTATTAACGCCGAAGAAACCTATCCGCTTCCGAAAAAAATGATTCAGGCCAGCGAAACGCTATCGATCCCCATACAGTTAAAAGCTCCGGAGCAGCCAGGGACTTACAAGTTGCTTTTTTCGATAAAGAACGAATCCTTTGCAGGCAATTTCGCCAGCGCATTTTTTACGGTAAAAATTGAATAGCAGCCATTTCGGCTGATGATGGGGTGTTGAGGCAGTAAAATCGTCGCCTTCAAAAGTTGCGGGCAAATTTCGTTATCTTTGCGGCCCTGTCAAAATGTCTTTATTTCCGTATAGCATTGTTTTTGACTAAATATATTTTTTCAAAGAAAATAATTTATTAATATACTATCATGTTTGGTTTCTTATCAAAAATCTTCGGCGGCAGCAAGTCAGAAAAAGATACAAAAAAGCTTCAACCTATTATTGAAAAAGTAAATGGTTTTTACACGCAATACCAATCGCTTAGCAACGATGAACTGCGTAATAAAACACACGAATTCCGGTCTCGCATCAAACAACATTTAAGCAAGGTCGATGAACAAATCAACCAGCTGAAAGCCAACGCTGATACACTTTCGCACGAAGCGCTTTTAGAAAAAGACAATATTTACAAGCAGGTCGATGAGCTGACCAAAGAAAGGGATAAAGAAATCGAGAAAGCGTTGGAAGAAATTATGCCCGAAGCGTTTGCGGTCATGAAAGAGACAGCACGCAGGTTTAAAGAAAATGAAAGAATTGTTTCCAAAGCCACCGACCTCGATCGCGACCTTAGCGTTAAAGCGGGCTACATCACGATCGAAGGCGACAACGCGGTTTATAGCAATAGCTGGACGGCAGCGGGCGGACAGGTAACCTGGAACATGGTGCATTATGATGTGCAATTGATCGGCGGGGCTGTTTTACATAGCGGTAAAATTGCTGAAATGGCAACCGGTGAAGGTAAAACGCTTGTGTCAACTTTACCTGCGTATCTAAACGCGCTCGCAGGCGAAGGTGTGCATATTGTAACGGTGAACGATTATCTTGCCCGCCGTGACCAGGAATGGAACGGCCCGGTTTTCGAATGGTTGGGCCTGCGCGTAGATTGTATTGACAAGCATCAACCCAACTCAGAAGCCAGAAGAAAGGCTTACCTGGCCGATATTACCTACGGAACGAATAATGAATTTGGTTTTGACTACCTGCGCGATAACATGGTGCATACTGCTAATGAAATGGTGCAGCGCAAACACCATTTTGCCATGGTGGATGAGGTGGATAGCGTATTAATTGACGATGCCCGTACACCGCTTATTATCAGCGGCCCTGTCGAAAAAGGCGACGAGCAGCAGTATCATATCCATAAACCACGCGTTCAACAACTTTTCCAGGAGCAGGAGAAAATTGTGAGAGCTGCTCTCAACGAAGCTAAAAAGCTAATCGAAAAAGGCGAAGACGATCCTAAAACGGGCGGGCTTTATTTGTATCGCGCATTCAGAGGGCTTCCCAAATACAACCCACTTATCAAGTTTTTGAGCGAGCCGGGTATTAAGGTAAAACTTCAAAAAGCAGAAAACTATTACCTGCAGGATCAGGAGCGCAATATGCGCATTATTGACGAAGAGCTGCTGTTCCGAATCGATGAAAAAAATAAATCGGTCGACCTGACAGAAAAAGGGCTGGGTACGATCACCAAATCGGGAGAAGATTCTGAGTTCTTTGTATTACCCGACATCAGCGTATCGCTGGCTGAAATTGAGGAGAGCGATGCCGCTCCTGAAGATAAGTTAAAACAAAAGGAAGCGATTCTTAACGACTATTCGCAAAAAGCAGATCGCATTCACTCGGTACAGCAATTATTAAAAGCCTACGCGCTTTTTGAGAAAGATGTGGAATATGTGGTGATTGACGGTACTATTAAAATCGTAGATGAACAAACCGGCCGTATCATGGAAGGCCGCCGTTATAGCGATGGTTTACACCAGGCGCTGGAAGCAAAAGAGAATGTGAAGATCGAAGCGGCCACTCAAACCTACGCCACTATTACATTGCAGAACTTTTTCCGGATGTATCACAAACTGGCCGGGATGACGGGTACTGCCGAAACTGAAGCTGGTGAACTTTGGAGCATTTACAAACTTGATGTGGTGACCATCCCTACCAACCTGCCCATTATCAGGGATGACCGCCAGGACCTTGTATACAAAACAAAACGCGAAAAATATAAAGCTGTTATCGACGAAATTGAAGTGCTGCGCAACGCTGGCCGCCCAGTGTTGGTGGGTACTACCTCGGTGGAGATCAGCGAACTTTTGGGCCGCATGCTGCAACAGAAAAAAATCCCACACAATGTATTAAACGCCAAGCAACACGCGCGCGAAGCAAATGTTGTAGCAGAAGCAGGCCTGGCAGGCGCCGTAACAATTGCCACTAATATGGCAGGGCGTGGTACCGATATCAAACTTGGGCCTGGCGTGAAAGAAGCCGGTGGCCTTGCCATTATTGGTACAGAGCGTCATGAAAGCCGCCGTGTAGACCGCCAGTTGCGTGGCCGTGCCGGCCGCCAGGGAGATCCCGGAAGCTCCCAGTTTTATGTGTCGCTGGAAGACGACCTGATGCGTATGTTCGGCAGCGAACGTATTGCAGGCATGATGGATAAACTGGGTTATAAAGAGGGCGATGTGATTCAGCATAGCATGATCAGCAATTCTATTCAACGCGCGCAGAAAAAGGTAGAGGAAAATAACTTCGGCATCAGGAAGCGCTTGTTGGAGTATGACGACGTGATGAACAAACAAAGAAATGCCGTGTATGAAAAGAGAAACCATGCGCTGTTTGGAGAAAGATTGTCGCTTGACATCGACAACGCTTTTTCTATAGTTGCTGAAAGCCTCGCTTCTTCATTCAAAGAGCAGGAAGACTTCGAAGGTTTCAAACTGGCTTGTATCGTTAATTTCGGTATGGATACTGCGATCGGCGCTGATGAGTTTAAATCCCTGGATTCCGGCAAGCTGGCCGATAAATTATATGCTGAAGCCATTCAGCGATATGCGCAGCATCTTGAGCATATTGCGCAGAAAGCCGTGCCGGTATTCAAAGATATCCGCGCTACGCAGGGCAGCCATATCGAAAATGTAGTCGTTCCATTTACTGATGGCCGCAAAGCGATCAATGTGTTGGCCCCGCTCGATAAAACTGTGGAGACCAACGGGCAGGCGCTTACTTCGAGCATGGAAAAATCAATTACGCTGGCCGTTATCGATGATGCCTGGAAAGAACATTTGCGCTCAATGGATGACCTGAAGCAAAGTGTGCAGACCGCTTACCTCGAACAAAAAGATCCTCTTGTGATTTATAAGGTTGAAGCTTTTCAGTTGTTCAACAACATGACCACAAATTTGAACAAGGATATTATTGCTTTCCTGACACAGGCCAACCTGCCTGATCAGCAGCAGCCCTCCAATCAGATTAAGGAAGGGCGCGAGGAAAAAACAGATTTGAGCAAGCTCCACGCTAATAAAGATCAAATCGATGCCGCCGGCGAAGACTATGCGGCTAATGAAAACGATTATTTCGACCCCTCTGCTCCACCGGTAAAACAAGAGCCGGTACGCGTCGGTCCGAAGATTGGCAGAAATGATCCTTGTCCCTGCGGCAGTGGAAAAAAATACAAACAATGCCATGGTAAAAGTGGTGAGTAAATAAAAAAATCCCTTCAAAAACTGAAGGGATTTTTTATACCAGTTATGGAATATCGATCGATTGCTATGCGTATTGCAATGATTTCATATTTGATAAGCGCTATGTTTCTTTGGGCATCCGCGCAGGTTTTCGCTCAGCCCGCTGCTGCGAAAGGTTATCTTTATGACAGTACCGTCGTTGCTCAAAAAATCAGGCATGCAAATGCTTTGGCGGCGAGCCCTTTATTCGCGGAAGTGGTTGCCCGCCTCACAACGCTGCAAACAGAAATGCACAAAGAGCAGGTCGTTTCATTTGGAAAAGACAGTTCGGGGATCACGATTGCATCGCCCATCCGGTCGGGAAATTTCAATAATGCATCGCTGCCAGGCATCCATCGCAGATTTGCTGATATACATATTCATACCAGCGAACATCCGCCATCAAGTGGCGATATATATGGGTTTTCCGATCAGGCAATAGCCGATTCTCAATATCTCCGCTTGATCGTCACCCCTCAACAAACCATCTATGCTTTGATAATGGTAGATCCCAAAGCCGCCATCGCATTCAATAACAAATATCCACGGCGGGCCGGGATAAAAAAGCCTCAGGCCGACGGCAGCACTACCTTTTACCAGCCTACTTTTCCCCAGGAATTGGTCGATGCGTTTAATCGCGTTCGCGGATGGCTGGGCGCGACTCGTGCTCAGTCTTTGGCATATCTGCTTATAAAATACAAAAGTGGTATAAGACTACTTCAACGCGGCGAGGATGGCCATTTTATGATGGTGCATGCTCCGGCCGAATAAAAAATTTCAAAAAAGATCGGCGAAAAATTCGTGATGGATATGTTTCATCAATGCCCTGTTGTACCTTTGCCACCGATTTCATCACCTCACCTCTAAATCCATACAGCTTATGGATGATTTTATTGCAGCACGGGCGCAAATGGCGCTGTCGCTTGGCTTTCATATCATTTTCGCATGTATTGGAATGATGATGCCTTTTTTCATGGCGGTGGCTCATTATAAGTGGCTAAAAACAGGAGACATTACGTATAAAAACGTGACCAAAGCCTGGAGCCGGGGTGTAGCCATTTTCTTCGCTACCGGCGCCGTGTCAGGAACGGTTTTATCCTTTGAGCTCGGCCTGCTTTGGCCCGAATTCATGAAACACGCCGGCCCGATTTTCGGGATGCCTTTTTCGTTAGAGGGAACCGCCTTTTTTATTGAAGCAATTGCGCTGGGGTTTTATCTGTATGGATGGAACCGCTTTAACAAATGGTTTCACTGGATAACCGGCGTGGTAGTAGGCGTCAGCGGCCTGGCTTCAGGAATTCTCGTCGTGGCAGCCAATGCGTGGATGAACAGTCCGGCAGGGTTTGATTTTGTAAACGGACAGTATCTCAACATAAATCCCATAACCGCGATGTTCAACGACGCATGGCTCTCTCAGGCCATCCACATGATCCTTGCAACAACGGTAGCTACCGGCTTCGCGGTAGCCGGCGTTCATGCGCTGATGATACTCAAAGGAAAAAATATCATTTTCCACACAAAAGCATTTCAAATAGCCGCCCTGTTCGCCGTCATAGGCGCTATTCTTCAACCATTCAGCGGAGATTTCTCTGCGAAGGATATCGCTAAAAGACAGCCGGCAAAACTTGCGGCAATGGAAGCCCATTTTAAAACAGAAGAAAGAGCAGCGCTGATTATCGGCGGCATTCCGGATGAAGAAAAAGAAACTGTTCGCTACGCGGTTAAAATACCGGGCGCATTAAGTTTTTTAGCTCATGGAGATTTTAATAAAGAGGTTACGGGGCTCGATGCCATTGCCAAAAAAGACCGGCCGCCGGTAGCGATCGTTCATTACGCTTTCCAGGTAATGGTGATGTTGGGCGTGCTCATGTTACTAATCGCGTTGTTATATCTTTTTATATTATGGCGGAAAAAAAGCTGGCTCGATAAGCGATGGCTGCTGAAGCTATTTGTTGCAGCGATCCCGGCGGGGTTCATTGCCGTAGAAGCCGGTTGGACGGTAACGGAAGTGGGCCGCCAGCCCTGGATTATTCACGGCATTATGCGCACAGCCGATGCCGTCACGCCAATGCCGGGTATTGTTTACTCCTTTTATATTTTTACGGGCGTGTATGTTTCTTTGAGCGTTATTGTGATCCTGCTTTTGTATCGCCAGGTGAAGATGGTGGGCAAACTCTATGATAAAAGTTGAGAGAGAGAAGGAGACTATGATCTTAAAAACCATCATTACCCGGGCAAATATTCCCTAAAAACAGCTTAAAGCGCTTCTATGATCTATATTGTAATGGCTTATCTGTGGGCTTCCGTGCTTCTTTACATTTTAATGGGGGGAGCAGATTTTGGAGCTGGCATCCTGGAATTTTTTTCCACCAGAAAAAGCCAGGAACGCACGCGCACGGTGATGTACCGTGCTATCGGACCGATTTGGGAAGCCAATCACATGTGGCTGATCATTGCAATCGTGATTCTTTTTGTGGGCTTTCCTGTCATCTACACGACCATGTCTGTATATCTTCATATCCCGCTTACCATCATGCTGTTGGGTATTATCGCAAGGGGCACTGCTTTTACTTTCAGGAATTATGATGCCGTGAAAGATCAGTTGCAGGTGGTGTATTCTAAAACGTTTATGTATTCGAGCGTTATCACGCCATTATTTTTGGGTATCATCGCCGGCAGTGCGGTTTCGGGCAGTATAAACCCCAAAGCAACTCATTTTGCAGACGCTTATATATTTAGCTGGCTCACTCCTTTTTCATTAGCGGTTGGCATTTTTACTGTAACTATTTGTGGATTTCTGGCAGCCATTTTCATTATCGGCGAAACCAAATCTGAAACGGATAAAACACGTTTTGTAAAAAAATCAAAACACATGAGTATTGCCGCGCTACTGGCGGCGGCGCTTGTTTTCGCCATAGCTTTTCTGGAAGATATTCCGCTGACGCATTGGTTGTTTGGTAACGCCGTCAGCGTTGCCTGTGTGGCACTCGCGGTGGCTTCGCTTATTTGGATGTGGGTGTCTTTATTCACCAAGCAGACCAAATTACTGCGGGTGATAGCAGGTGCGCAAGTGACGCTTTTGCTTGTGGCTATTACCTACGAACACTATCCGGTGCTCATTAATTTAAAAGATAGTGAGGGGTTGAGTTTGCTTGACAACTATGGCAGTCCCAAAACCATTCAATCGCTGGCGGTTGCGCTAATCGCCGGCAGCATTTTTATCCTGCCTTCTTTGTTTTATCTTTTATATAGTTTTTCAAATAAACGCGAGGCTTAGTATCTTTAGATACCCGTTGCAACAAACCATTCTTTCACCGGCGCACCCACCGGATGGTGGAGCGCTATTTTATAAAAAGATTCAAATGCTGACCATGTCAATAAAAAAGCCGATGAAAATCAAACACTATTCTCTTTTACCGCTCCTGTTGATGGCGCTTGGGAGCGATGCGCAGGGCTTGGTGAAAGGCCGGGTAAACGACTTTACCCATGACACGCTTTCGTTTCTTTCCGGCGCGACAATTACCAACAAAAATGATCATTCATCTGTACTGTCCGATCAATATGGATACTATACGATACGGGCAAAAGAAAATGATCAGCTAATTTTTTCTCATACAGGATTTATCAGCGACACGGTAACGGTGCAAAGCCAGTTTTTTGTATCAGGATACGATGCAGCGCTTATTGAAGAAGCAGCTTTTCTTGCAGGCGTTACCGTCATATCAGCTTATCGCAGAGATTCCATCAGGCGCAGGCAGGCTTATGCATTTGCCTATGAAAAACAACCGGGCATTACCGGAGGGAATACTCCGACCGCTGGTGTGGGGATTGTCTTAAGCCCATTCAGCTTTTTTTCAAAAGAAAAAAAAGAAACCCGCCGCCTGAAAAAACAACTTGAAAAGCAGGAAGAGGAAGCGTTTATTGATTATGTGTTTTCGCCCGCCTGGGTAAGTTCTTTAACCAGATTGAAGGGGCCAGCCCTACAGCAATTCATGATCCGCTACAGGCCGACCTACGAATTTTGCAGGAAACATCACGACAGGGCTGAAATGATTACTTATATCAGCGACAGTTATAAAGAATTTCAAAAAACGCAGCCATAAAAAAAGGTGGGCTAAACGCCGCACCTTATCAAAACATAATCGAAAGATTCATTAGTTCTCGATATCTTCTTTTACCTCTCTGGCCTTATCGCCCACTTTTTGAGCGCCTTTTTTCACTGCCTGACCAACATCCTGAGCTGCATCTTTAGTGGCATCTGCTGCTTTCTCCACTCCTCTTTTTGTCGCATCATAACCTTTCTCTACAGCATCACCGGTAGCGTCCGCTGCATTGCCAACGCCCCTTTTTGTCGCATCCCATGCGTTTTCGATAGCGGCGCCGGCACGATCAAAGAAAATACCGGTTCTGGTTACCCGCTCTCCTTCTTCAAGCACTACTTTGTTACCGTTTTTATCGATCACTTCGCCATTTGGCTTGATGATAACACCGTTATCGAGCACAATATCCTTATCCACGGCTACCCATTCAGCATTAGTGTACACCACTAATTGCCCGTCACGTTTAATCACATCACCTTCAGTAAAATCGGGCGTAGTGGACGCTACCGGAATCGTGTCTGTGTCTAATGCTAATGTGTCTTCAGCGTCTGTCCCGTTAGAGGCGTTATTACAGGCGACAGCAATGGTCGCAATTGAAGCAATAATAAAAATTCTTTTCATGTTGTTTGAGTTTGAATGACCCTGCTTTAAAAACAGCGATCATGTAGTTATAATTTTTCGTTTAAAAATGTTATATCGGGGAAAGATGAAAATTTTTAGTAACCGTTTCTTTGCCTTTCTTTCTTATCAACGATGGCTCCCACCCCGGCACCCGTTGCGGCACCGATCACACCACCTACGACACCACCGCCTACACGATTTTTCTTATTAGCCACAGCGCCAATAACCGCACCCGATGCTGCACCAACAATGGCGCCTTTAGCGGTATGGCTCATGCCTTTTCTTTGAGGGGCTGGAGCAGGCGCAGATGTGCCACTACCAGATGATGCTGTGCCACCGCCGTTACTACTGTAAGTTGTATTGCTTCTCGAACTGCTTGAAGACCTCGTTCCTGATGAACGACGTGCGGGGGCAGCTGCTGCCTGCTGCTTCTCTTCCAATTCCTCTTCGGCTTCTATTTGCTCTCTTATTTCGCTTTCCATTTTCCATTTTTGGTATTCCGCCAATCCTAATGTATCCTGCATTTGCACGGCACCTGTATCATCCTTTTTGCGGTTGGTACATGCTAAAAGGAATAAAGTGAATAATACCGCTATAATGGGCAAAAATTTAAACTGTTTCATAAAATCATTTTTAGTTGATAATCTTTTTCTTCTGCATATAGACAAAAAACTGTGCCAATTGAGTTGCTCTTTCCGTCATAAAAAAAACTTAATTGAATACATCCTTTTGCGGCAAGCAACATTAAAGCGTTACAAACAAGCATAAAAAAAGCCACCTCTAATGAGATGGCTATCAATAACTTAATATGAGATTTAAATGATCTTTTCAACCTGCATATAGTTCAATTCTACCGGCGTTGATCTTCCAAATATTTTTACGATTACTTTCAATTTTTTCTTTTCATCATTCACTTCTTCAATCACTCCATTGAAATCGTTAAACGGACCTTCTACAATTTTAATGGTTTCGCCAACAATATAAGGCTCAACCATGCTTACGCCGCCCGCTTCGTTCATTTCATCCATGCGGCCCAGCATCTTATTGACCTCGGCCTTACGAAGCGAAATGGGGTTATCTTTTCCAAGAAAGTGAATAACGCTGTTGGTAGCCACTACTAAATCTCTAAGATCATCGCTCATTTTGCCATCCAGCACTTCGATCATCACGTAGCCGGGATAATAATTTCGCTCGCGCATCACTTTTTTTCCGTTCTGCACTTTGTACACCTTCTCCACCGGTAAAAAAACCTGCTTTACCACTTTTTCAAAAGGGCTGCGCGAAATTTCTTTATCTAAATATTCCTTTACCTTACGCTCCTTGCCACTTACCACCCGCAGCACATACCATTTGGTATCTTGTTGCGGAGCTTCAGCCGGCTTATTTTCAACATTATTTTCTTCTACCATTTCTTAACTATATAATATTTTGTATAAGAAATTAAGACCACCGCCCGCCAAAAAGTCCATCAACCATACGATAAGTGTGATAATGATAGTAGCCACCAATACAATCATGGTAGATTGCTGCAACTGCTCCCAATCGGGCCAGGTTACTTTCTCGGCCAGCTCTTTGTAGCTATTCTTTAAATAATTGCCAAACTTATTCATCTTTTAATAGTTTATGGTTCATGGTTCATAGATCATAGTTAAAAAAAATTCTATGAACTATTAACTAATAAACAATGAACTTAACATGCACGGGCACAAGGACTCGAACCCTGATCAACGGTTTTGGAGACCGCTATTCTACCATTGAACTATGCCCGTATAAGCGGCTTACTTATTTCATTCTGTGATGAAGCAAATGTATGCCGCTAAGAATTTAAAAGAACTATTTTTAAAAACAAAGTACCCAAGCTTACTGCCTAAGGTACTTTGTAAAAGTATTCGAAGCTTTTCCAAAGCCTCCCGTCATGGGGAGCTTAAGAAGGCTTATTTTATGATTTCAGTAACCTGACCGGCACCTACAGTACGGCCGCCTTCACGAATCGCAAATTTCAAACCTTTTTCCATCGCGATTGGAGTGATCAACTTAACAGTCAGGGTAGTGTTATCACCAGGCATGATCATTTCAGTACCTTCTGGTAAAGAACACTCTCCGGTTACGTCAGTTGTACGGAAGTAGAACTGAGGACGGTATTTTTGGAAGAATGGAGTGTGACGTCCACCTTCATCTTTGCTCAATACATAAACCTCAGCTTTGAACTCAGTGTGAGGAGTGATAGAACCTGGCTTACAAATTACCATACCACGGCGAATTTGAGTTTTCTCAATACCGCGCAATAATAAACCTGCGTTATCACCAGCTTCACCTTCGTCTAAGATTTTACGGAACATTTCAACACCAGTAACGGTAGAAGTTAATGGTTTTTCCATCAAACCTACGATCTCAACAGGATCACCTGTTTTAATTTTACCTCTCTCAATACGACCAGTAGCTACAGTACCGCGGCCTGTGATAGAGAATACATCCTCTACAGACATCAGCATAGGCATGTCAACCGGACGGGGAGGAAGAGGAATCCAGTTATCCACCGAATCCATCAATTCTGTGATCGCAGTTACCCACTGCTCGTCGCCAGCTAAAGCGCCAGTTGCAGAACCTTTGATGATCGGAGTGTTGTCACCATCAAATCCACGCTTGCTCAACTCTTCACGCACTTCCATTTCTACAAGATCCAAAAGTTCAGGATCGTCAACCAGGTCAACTTTGTTTAAGAATACTACCATTTTAGGTACACCAACCTGTGCAGCTAAAAGAATGTGCTCCTTAGTTTGAGGCATCGGACCATCTGTAGCCGCAACTACAAGGATAGCGCCGTCCATCTGAGCAGCACCAGTAATCATATTTTTCACGTAGTCAGCGTGACCAGGACAGTCAACGTGCGCATAGTGGCGCGTATCAGTCTGATATTCTACGTGAGCAGTATTAATTGTGATACCCCTTTCTTTTTCTTCAGGTGCACCATCAATATCATCATATTTTTTTGCTGTCGCAAGACCTTTCTTAGAAAGGATTTCAGTGATTGCGGCAGTCAACGTAGTCTTACCATGGTCAACGTGGCCAATGGTACCAATGTTTACGTGGGGTTTCTCCCTCTTAAAGGTCTCTTTTGACATTGTTATCTGTTTTTAAAGTTGTTTTTTTATAATGCTGTGCCCGGCAAATGTACTACTATCAGCGGTATTGCGTCGCACTCTTGTACGTTCTGTAATCTTACTCATCAATTCCAAACCCAACCAGCTCATCCGAAAATTGAAAGAGCCGTTGATGAGAATTGAACTCACGACCTCTTCCTTACCAAGGAAGTGCTCTACCACTGAGCTACAACGGCTTGATAAGTTCGAAGTTTCAGGTTAAAAGTTCAGGGTTTCGATAATCTAACCAAATTGTAAACTTTTGAACTTTAAACGTCAAACTCTTCTGAGCGGGAGACCGGGCTCGAACCGGCCACCTGAAGCTTGGAAGGCTACCGCTCTACCAAATGAGCTACTCCCGCTAATCAAAATTTCAAATTAAAAATCTCAAATTTGAAATTCAAAGAACTTATGCCTCCGGCATATAAAGTGGGCAGGGAAGGATTCGAACCTCCGTACTCGTGAGAGAACAGATTTACAGTCTGTCGCCTTTAACCACTCGGCCACCTACCCGATTTCGTCGGACGTAAACCGTCTGACGAAATCATAGTCCTGCAAAATATTGCAAGGCTATAGTTACGCTGCCCGGCGGAATGCGCCAGACAAAAGAGCCGAAGAAGGGAGTCGAACCCGCGACCTGCTGATTACAAATCAGCTGCTCTACCAACTGAGCTACTTCGGCGTATATTTTAAAGATCTTAATTTTTGCTATTTCAATGTATTTCAATCACACAGCGAAATGCCTCAAAAATTTGGAAGGCAAAAGTAGGGGGAATTTTTCAAATGTCAAAATACACTAAAGAATATTTTTATAAAAAAAACATCGCCAAGTTTTTCAGGCGCCAACCAATGAAAATCTATGTCCAAAAGAGCCGCCTTTGAAACCCAAAATCACCTTCTGGCGGTCGGCCTGTTTTAGGCAGCCTATATTTACATCCAAAAAAAAGCCCCGCATATTGCGGAGCTTGTAATATTTTTTAGGCAATCATTTTTTCCTTGCGTCTCTTTACCTGGTTGACGAGGGAATCGAAGGCACTGTCAAAGGACTCTTCAAAAGATTTGCTGGTAGTTTTTACAAAAAAGCTGTGGCGAGGGACGTGGACTTTAATCTCAACGATCTTGTCCTTAATATGGTGCACAACATTGTCCAGTTTTAGAAATACATCAGACTCGATAATGCGGTCATGAAAGGTATTCAACTTCTCCATTTTACGACTAACTAAGTCTATCAACTTTTGATCCGCATCAAAATTAACTGTTTGAATGTTCACATTCATAGTTCATATATTTAAAGAGTGAATAATCGAAAATTTCAAAGAGCTGTGTTTACTCATTCTAAAGTTAGCATAAACCCTTTCGATTCTCAAAAAAATTATTGCTAAAATTTTGTATAAATTCAGGCCCTGGGATGGGCTTTTTTATACACTTCCTTCAGCTTTTCTATCGTATTGTGCGTATACACCTGCGTAGCGGCTAAACTGTTATGGCCCAACAGCTCTTTTACAGCATTAAGCTCGGCGCCCTGGTTTACCAAATGCGTAGCAAAAGTATGCCGCAAAACGTGCGGGCTTTTTTTGTCCAGGGTAGGAATATGCGACAGGGCGTCTTTCACAAGTAGATAAGCATATTTGGGGTATAAACTTTTCCCTTTTTCGGTCACCAGCAGGGTATCGGCAGGCGCTTCAAATTCGCGACGTTTGTGTTGTATGTATTCCTGAATTGCGGCGATCATTTCCGCCGATAGCGGCACGCTTCTCTCTTTATTACCCTTACCCAAAACTTTCAGTTGCCCGCGGTGCGCGTCCACCTGCTTTTCTTTCAGTTGAATCAGTTCGCTGAGCCTCAAACCGGTGGCGTAAAACATGCTCACAATCATCCTGGTATTAAGTGATTTCCAGTCTTCGGTGGAAGCTTCGAGCGCGTTTTGCAGCAACGCGATATTTTCCTCTTTAATAAAAACGGGCAAGCGCTTGCTGGCTTTTGGGGCCACAATCTTAGCCATTGGGTTGGCTGTGATATGTCCCATTTTTAATTGAAATTTAAAAAAAGATTTTAGGGAAGATATTTTGCGATTGATGCTCCTTGAGCTTAATTGATGCGCTTTGAGATCGGCCAGCCAGCTTCTTACCTGGTTATAAGTGATTTGCTCAAGATTGGCTTCTTCAAAAACGCGCAGCAGGAAAATACGAAAATCGTTCAGGTCGCCTTCATAGGCAAGCACCGTATGCTGCGAAAATCTTTTCTCAAATTTAAGATAATCGACAAAGGCCTGGATATATTGCTGCAAACTTGCGTACATAAAAAAAGTCCTACATTTCTGTAGGACTGCAATTTATTCAAAATCTTTTGTAATTATATTTCGATTTTACCGCTGGCGATCTGCTGCTTGTAGATGGCTTTCAAAACCTCTCCACGACGCTTCACCGAAGGCTTTGTAAAAGCCTGACGCTCACGCAACTCAAGAAGCACTTTAGACTTCTCAAATTTCTTTTTGTACTTTTTCAGAGCCTTGTCGATGTTTTCGCAGTCTTTAGAATCAATAATTAACATAGTTATATACCTCCTTTGGTAATTTTTAAGAGGTGCAAAGATAGAGGAATGTTTTGAGAGAAAAAATATTTTTTTATTTTCCTTCTCAGCCGAGTCTCACCAGCGGTTTTGTGAGTCGGCCATGGACTCGTCCTTCAGCATGGACTCGAACACACGCCGAGTCCCTTTCAGGAGACGCGGCTGAAAAGGAAAAATCGAAAAGTAACACAATTATCTTGTACATTTTTCTTATTCCAACGTGTTTCATTCCACAAGTTCAATAGCGCAACTCTCCACAGGCACACTTGTTTCCGAATAAATTACTTCTTCCTCCGTTCCCAGATTTCCATTGTCACAAAACTTTTTGGTAACTACATATCGCCATTGGTGCAGCCCGTCAATCAACACTTTTTTGTGTTCGCAGGAAACGACGATCCATTTGCCGGGTGGCAGCGGATATGTTTTAACATGGTTGATTATTTTATCAGCATATATAGCATATTCGGCTGGATTTGTGAAGTTCCTTACCGTACTTAGCTGGTATTGTTGGGTTATTGTTTTGGGGATTGGGCTCTGCCATGTTACAACAAAATACGTAACACTTAAATTATCGGGGGGTGAATAAAAAAAGGCTGTGGAACCCTCTTTTTCAGAATCACCTACTGCTGCTTTGCCGTGTATTGTGATGGGCTTTACCTGTAAAGCATTCCAAAGCGTTGAAAATGGCTGACCAATGTAATTACTTGCGTTAGTATTTAACGTTTGTTGCTGCGCTGCTATTGTTGCATTATACTCAACAGGGGTAAACTCATTTATGGCAGGTTCCCAATCGGGTTCGGCATAATAATCCTTTGTAACCACATCTTTTACAATTAAGGGCTTATAAGTGTCTACAATGCTTTGAAGAGGCCCGAATTGGCCTTGGGACGGGTAAAATATCGGGAACAGCACATTATAGGGAGGCACATTTTCAAAATCCACTATCAGGTAGTGAGCTTTTTCAAACTCGCGTTCATAGTTAAATTCAAAGAAAACTCTTTTGCCAAAAATATCCTTTTGAGGAAGCCCATTTCCAGCCGTAACGGGGTTAAGCTTAAGACTATCATACAATACAGAAAAGGGCTTGCCTATATACAGATTGGATTTCGCCTCTATCTCGTTCATCAGGTAGCGTGCTGTATCCTGATAGGTAAAAAAAACCGTTTGGGCATATATTTGTGCAGCCAAAATTATAAATGCTATTACAGTCAATACTTTTTTCATAATCTTTATTCTTAATTGGGTTAAACACTATTAGCACCCGTCATCTACCGTTACAGATAAATAGGGCGAATTACTGCCGGGCACAATCGTATTGATATCCTTCCTCTCAATATTCAAACTCTTAACCTGAAAACTATTATTAGTGGTATTATATTTTTGCAAACTCACGCCCATTTTCGCTTCGTCCATTAAGTATAATTGGGTAGGAAATGTCACGTCTGCACCATCATAGTTGGCAGAATTTAAATCCTTCGAAAAACTGTAAAAATTTTTATTCATTTTCGACTTCACTTTCCAGCCTGTTGGGTCATTTTTATCGTAATCATTTTCTTTTCCTTCATAAAATTTACGATACTTTGCAACATCAGTAATGCTTAACAAGTGAACATCGTCGCCATGGGTTACAATACTACCGGCAAAATCAGTCTTATTTATATAATTGTTTAACCCATATATATCCGTAGAAGAATGTATAGCAGAGCTACCGGGCGGATGTGTATGCACCAATGCAACAATATTTAACGAAGCATCAAAACTAAACTCAAGCGAATTGCTGCTGTTAGAAGTTGCTATTTCTGTGAAACCGTAAGAACCATCTGCGTTTTTATAAATACCAAAGCCATATTCATTAGATGAATTTTTATGATCCTGAATTAATTTATTTAATTGAGCCCTAACATCTGACTGTGCCAAAGCTTTTTTCAACGAATCAGCCGCTTTTTTCGCCTCGTCACAAGGATCAGGCTTGGGATCAGGTTGCTGTGGTTGAGTAGGCTGCGGTGCAGGAGGATAGCCACCACCGCCACCACCCTCGCCAGTTCCATCATCATAAGTTTCGCAGGTGGTTATATAATAATCGTGCCGGCAAAGCCTCACATACACGTGGTCGCCAACCGAGTAGTTGCAATTACCACTATAAGTAGTTACCCATTTTGAATCGCAAATTGTGGTTAGCTTTCTTGCCACTGTAGCCAAGCCTGGCTTCAATACAGTTTCGTCGTTTTTCACCTGCTCAATTTTTTGTTGTGCATATTGCGCAGGAGTAATGTTTTGTACAAACGCAGCTTGAGCATTTGTGTAATCTTCCTTACTAAACCAAATGTTTGCGCGTTTGCCGTCGAGCATTTCGTATTGCTGCACTATCCCTCCACCATCGTCGAAGTCTGCTAATCTCAGATCCGGCGTTTCTATTCTAATAGCTCCTTCAAATTCGTTTCCTTTACTACGTACTACCAGGTTAAATCTTGCACCAAAGTTCCCGCTTGTTTGTGTAGCGTCAAATTGAAATGGTACATCAATATAATCCCTACCCTGCCAGTTATATTGCTGTGCCTGCCGCCAGTTTAATGTTGCGGTCAACCATTTACCTTCTGTCGTTTGCACACTAATGGTTTCATTTTTATAGGCTAATCCATTTTTTTGCAGCCAGGCTCTGGCCTGTGCTTCATTGATTGGATGCGACTTAATAAGAACTTCCTGTCTCCTGCAGGCATAAAATATCGACGCCGCAAAAATGATTGTACAGGCAGTAAAAATTGTTATTCTCAGGCTAACTTTGTTTCTCATACAGGTGTTATAGGTTACTGCATAAAGATAAATCCCCAAAATTGCATTGGCAAATTTTTTTATGCAATTACCCTTGAAATTAGCGCTATGCTCCTTCTCAGATGAGTCTCACCTGGGATCTTGTGAGTCGGCCGTGGACTCGCCGTTCAGCATGGGCTTGAACATACGCCGAGTCCCTTTCAGGAGACGCGGCTGAAAAGGAAACCGGAAATCACCACCAATCCCCTTCTCAGCCGAGTCTCACAAGTAGTCTTGTGAGTTGGCCATGGACTCGTCGTTTTCTTCTTAGACGAGTCTCACCAGCGGTTTTGCGAGTCGGCTGTGGACTCGTCCTTCAGCGTGGACTCAAACATACGCCGAGTCCCTTTCAGGAGACGCGGCTGAAGGAAACCGGAAATCACCACCAATCCCCTTCTCAGCCGAGTCTCACAAGTAGTCTTGTGAGTTGGCCATGGACTCGTCGTTTTCTTCTTAGCCGAGTCCCACAAGCGATTTTGCGAGTCGGCCGTGGACTCGTCGTTCAGCATGGGCTTGAAACTACGCCGAGTCCCTTTCAGGAGACGCGGCTGAAAAGGAAAAACTGGAATCAGAAATTTATCTTTGCCTGATAAAATGTTTTGCACACCATGTTTACAGGTATTATAGAAACCACAGGCGTTGTTAAAAAGGTCGCCGCATCGGGCAGCAATAAAACCTTTTGGATCGAAAGCGCCATCAGCGCGGAGCTGAAAGTGGATCAAAGCGTCAGCCACAACGGCGTTTGCCTTACCGTGGAAACCCTCTCGGAAAATATACACAGCGTGACCGCCATCGAAGAAACCCTGAAAAAAACCAACCTGGGCGCGTTGGCCGAGGGTAGCCTGGTAAACATAGAACGCTGCCTCATCATGAACGGCCGCCTCGACGGGCACCTCGTTCAGGGCCATGTAGATGATACCGCCCGATGCCTTTCCGTAGCTGAAAAAAAGGGAAGCTGGGAGTACGAATTTGAAATCGACGAAAAATTTGCACCACTGATTATTGAAAAAGGCTCTGCCTGCATCAATGGCATTAGCCTGACCTTGTTTGATCTTTCGAAAACGAGATTTAAAGTGGCAATTATTCCCTACACATATAATCATACTAATATCCGTTTTATCAACGCCTCAGACCTTGTAAATATTGAATTTGATGTAGTGGGCAAGTATATCCTGCGTAAAAAAGAACTGGAATGTTAAACAATGGTTGCTGCATCAATCGTAAATATTTCTTACCTAATTTTGCGCAATCCTATTCCTAAAGCAGAACAGATGAAACTAAGACCGGTCGACACCGTGGAGCAGATTGCTCCGGACGCCTTTAAGCGCCATTACTATAATAAACGGCAACCTCTCGTGATAAAAGGCCTTGCGAAACAATGGCCCGCTTACACGAAATGGAATTGGGACTATTTTATTAAAATTGTGGGTGATCAACAGGTAGGCGTGTACAATAACGTTAAAAGCGATTCCTACACGCCCATCAACACCGCCGATGCCTATATGAAATTTGGAGCATATCTCGAACTGGTAAAGAAAGGACCGGTGGATCTCCGCATTTTTCTTTTCAATATTTTTCAACATGCACCCCAAATTGTAGCTGATTTCAACTGGCCCGACGAATTGATGCGCGGCTTTGTAAAAAAATTCCCGATGCTTTTCGTGGGCGGACAAGGCGCTATCACCCACATGCATTTCGATATCGACCTCAGTCATATATTTCACACCCAATTTATCGGGAAGAAAAAAGTGCTGCTTTTCCCGTTCGAAGAACAATATAAGCTGTATCGCAAACCCTGGGAAGTGTTAAGCCTCGCCAATTATGCGAATTACAGCGATCAGTTTGATTACGACAATTTCCCCGCCGTAAAACTGGCCAATGGATACGAACTGACACTCGAACACGGCGACACGCTGTTTATGCCAGCCGGCTATTGGCATCACATGGAATATATTGAAGCTGGTTTTGCCATGAGTTTACGGGCGCTGCAAAATAGCATCGGCGGAAAGCTACACGGCGCATGGAATTTATTCGGCATGCGCAATATCGACACGCTGATGAAAAAAACGGTGCCTAAATGGTGGTACGAAAAAAAGAAAGCAAAGCTCTATAAGCATGCGGAAAGAGAGATGGCAACTTCATAAACCGTTAAAAAAATCATTCGGCAACATTGAACAAACACAACCCCTTTTTGTTATCGAGAGAAGTAAGAAACAGTATTGTTTAAAAAAATCACCATATTAGCGCTGCTCGCACTTTACAGCTTCACCTCTTTTGGTATTAGCGTGAACCTGTTTTATTGCTGCGACAACCTGAAAAGCATTTCTTTCGAGGTGCAGCGCCATCATGTTGATTGTAAACTTCCGAAGAAAAACAAAGACTGTTGTAAAGATGAACGCTTCCAGATAAAAATATCGGAAGACCAGCTGCACCATGTTCTTGTTTTTTCAGCCGCGCCGGCACCGGCCCTGTTAACGCCACCAGCCTATTACACTTTTGATATTTTGGGCCTAACCTCCAACACATTACGTGTGCAAAGCGGAGACAGCTCACCGCCCCTTCTCCCCGACCGTTCCATTTTATATAGCGTCTTTCGTATTTAGAGAAAAGAATCATTCAACCATGAGTTCATCGCGGCTTTTGGCTGCTATTCTTTTCTTTAAAAAAATATAATGAAGACTAAATTTATCATGGCTGCTTTCGCTTTGTCGATAAGCCTTTGGAGCCATGCACAAAAAAATACCAAATCAGAACAGTTTAAAGTAAGCGGGTCTTGCGAAATGTGTAAAAGCAGGATTGAACAGATTGCGCTGGATTTCCACGTTCATGCTGCTAAATGGGAAAAAGCAACCCAAACACTGGCTATTACCTACGACAGCACAAAAACCAACGGCCAAAAAGTTCGGCAGGCCCTGGCCGATGCCGGTCACGATAACGAAGAATTCAGAGCGCCCGAAAAAGCCTACGACAAACTTCCCGCCTGTTGCCGGTACAACCGTTCCGGCACACCCGGAGATGCCACCACGGCTTTATCTATTATGGGCGTGGTGCTCGAGGAAAGCACCAAAGGTAAACTCAGTCCGCTTTCAAATGCTACTATCAAAAATCTAAAAACGCACGAACAGGTCATTTCAGACAGTGCGGGCACATTCGCCATGAACGGCGATACGCCCACACAAATAGCGGTAACCTATAGCGGCTTCAATTCAGACACCATCGAAGTAGGCGAAGGCCAGATGATATCGATCGTTTTAAAGCGATCTGCCTCTGGAACGCTGGACGAGGTGATTGTCACTTCCCGGTCGCGGTCCTCCTATGTTTCTTCGCTCAGCGTGTTAAACAAACTGAATTTAACCGCAGGCGAATTAACCAAGGCAGCCTGCTGCAACCTGTCCGAGAGTTTTGAAACAACGCCTTCGGTTGATGTCAGTTACAGCGATGCTGTAACCGGCGTTAAACAAATTCAGCTGCTCGGATTATCGGGCAACTACACCCAACTACTCACAGAAAATGTACCCGAGATTAAAGGGCTGGCGGCTCATTATGGCATGACCTATGTGCCAGGACCCTGGCTGGAAGGCATTCAACTTACCAAAGGCGTGGGATCGGTGGTCAACGGCTATGAAAGCATTGCGGGCCAGATCAATCTCGAAGAAAAAAAACCTGACAATTCCGAATCATTATTTATAAACGCCTATGCCAATACGATGGGGCGGCTGGAAGCGAATATCAATACGGCTCATAAACTCAATAATAAATGGACTGTTGGACTGTTGGCCCACGGCAATTATAGCGACCGAAAAGTAGACATGAATAGCGATGGCTTTTTGGATATTCCAACCGGCTCTCAATGGAACCTGATCAACCGCTGGAAATATCTCGATAATAACGGATGGATTATTCAATTTGCTTTAAAAGCGATGAACGACCAGCGCTATGCGGGCCAGATGAATTTTGACCGCACCACAGACAGGAACACCACCAATGCTTATGGAGTGGGCGTTCATGGCCAACAATATAGCTTTACCAGCAAAATCGGATACATTTTTCCGCAACATAAATACAAAAGCCTCGGTTTGATTTTGTCGGCCGGCCGCTACACCAATGATGCCTATTACGGTCTGTCTGACTATAACGGGAAGCAGCATACGATTTATGGCAACCTGATTTATCAATCCATTATCGGCAACACCAACCATAAATTTAAAACAGGCTTCAGTTTTGCGAACGAGAACTATGATGAAAAATTCAACACTCAGGTTTTTAAACGTAATGAAATCATACCCGGTTCTTTCTTCGAATATACCTATACCCCCGACGAAAAATTGACCTTACTCGCGGGCATCAGAGCAGATTTTCATAACCTGTACGGTGTGATTACCACGCCCCGCGCCCATATAAAATATGATTTCACTCCTAAAACCAACCTTCGGCTTTCCGGCGGCTCCGGCTTCCGGGTTAATAATATTTTCGCCGAAAACGTGGGCGTATTTGTCAGTTCAAGAAATTACGAAATCCTTGCCCCTTCTTCCTCCTATGGCTATGGGCTGAATCCCGAAAAGGCATGGAACTACGGCTTGAATTTTACGCATAACTTCAGGTTAAATAATCGCAGCGGCGCTTTTGCTTTTGATATGTACCGCACTTCGTTCCAAAATCAAACAGTGGCCGACATGGACGCGGACGCGCAAACGATTTCCTTCTACAACCTCAATGGAAAATCTTTTGCCAATTCCATTCAGGCGGAAGTAAACTATGAGCTTTTCAAAAATTTTGACGCCAGAATGGCTTATCGTTGGCTCGATGTGAAAACTACTTATAAAACCGGGCTGATGGAAAAACCATTTGTCGCGAGGCATAGGGCATTTATCAACCTTCAGTATGAAACGCCCAACGAATGGACATTTGATTATACAACGCAATGGCTCAGTAAAAAAAGAATCCCTGCCACCGGCGGCAACCCGGTCGACCTGCAAATGCCGGCTTACTCACCCGCTTATATCCAAATGGCAGCGCAGGTAAGTAAAAAATTGGGCAATAAATGGGATGTTTATGTAGGTGGGGAAAACCTGACCAATTTTGTTCAGGAACATAGAATTATCGATGCGCAAAATCCCTTCGGCCCTTATTTCGACGGATCGCTGACATGGGGGCCTGTGGTGGGCCGTATGATTTATGTGGGAATGAGATGGCGTTTATCAGGAGAGTAAGTAAAAGGTTCACCTGCTCTTTAATGGCAGGTGAATCCTATTTTATATTCATATTTTCAATAAAAAGAGAACTGTCTTTGGCGTTATAAGCGAAAACATATTGCCGGCTGACCTTTGATCTGTTTAAAATAATTTGACTGGAATTCGCTTCTTCCCGTTTCGGCATTTTATGATATTTATAGGTGATAATTAGCGTATCCTGTGTCGCCTTCCGAATCTTTAAATCGGAAAAACGTGTTTCCAGCATATGAGCAACATCTTTGCGGGCATCGAGGCTGATTCGAAAGACATCATTAAGGTCGTGCGGCCACGCATTATATCGAATACGATAGCTTTTTAAACCATCAATCAACCCTGAAGGTGGATAAGACGCAGCCAAGCGCATCTCCTTCTTTTTTGCAGTAGCAAAAGTAAATATCGGTTCGTACTCGCGGCTGTAATGCCCCGGATCACCCACCGTCTCCACCCATTTTTGAGTACAGGCTGTAAGCAGCATCACTACTAGTATAAAAAAAAAGAGTCGTTTTTGCATAAGTCAGGTTTTGGCATTTTATCTTTTCTAAAAAATATGATTCAAAGCTCCTACCGTGTGAAACTCATTTCAATGAGGCAAGACTTTGATTGGACGAAGCCAGACACATTTTCGTTGCGGTCAGTCACCATAAAGGCTACGCCAATCGGGATAAACGGTGCGCTCCTTTGCATCTTTTCCTCCACTCGTCGGCAGTGGCGGAAGCCGGTCAGCAACCTTTTTTAGCAAATCATAGGCTTGCTGCTGCTGCGGCGTTCGTTGGATTAAATTATCTTCCTGATTCAAGTCTTTTGCAATCTCATAAAATGCGCCATTGGTATATAATTTAAATTCCTGATTGCGCACATAAGCCTGGCTTCCTGATTTGTTGTTTCCCCAATAGGGCTGATAATAAAGCGCCTGCCATTTTCTGGAGTTCGCTTTTTTGCCAACAATCTGTGGCAGAAAGCTCCTACCATCAACTGTGGTAGCCGGCGCCCCGACAATCTCAGCAAGCGTAGGATAAAAATCGGTAAAATCAACCAAGTCGTTGGTTTGAGATCCGGCAGGTGTTTTTCCTTTCCAGCTAATGATCAGCGGCACATGAGTACCCATATCAGTGGTGGTTCCTTTGCCGCCCTGAATGACGCGGCCCATCCATTCGGAACTGATATTCCGGTTAGTTCCATTATCGGCAGTGAAAATAATGATGGTGTTTTCGAGCTGATCCAATTCCTCCAGTTTCTTTACGATCTTACCTACGATTTTATCTAAATAAGCTACCATGGCGACAAAATTTTGTTTCTGCGAGAGTGCATCTTTCGGCGCTTTATTCATTTCCGGCCCGCGCGATGCGGCGCCGATATTGTCTGGCGTGGGCACAAACGGATCATGCACTAATACCGTGGGATAATAAACGAAAAAGGGTTCGTTCCTGTTTTTCTCCATAAAATCACAAAGAAAATCTGACATAATATCGGGCCCATAGCGATCTCTGTTGTCTTCGGTGGTCAGATGCCTGCCGTTCATTTCCAAATAAGGGCTCCAAAACCGCTCTCCTCCCGGCAAGCCGTTGGCGCCGTTGATGGTGGTCAGCTGCCATAAACAATATTCGTCGAATCCGGCTTTGTTGGGGCGCGTTCCATCTGACGCGCCGGGCAGATCGTAGATAACGCCGTTTAGTTGCCATTTGCCTGCAATCGCAGTTTTATACCCCGCCTCTTTCATAACATGGGCGAAGGTTTTTTCGCTGGGATTGAGATAAGAGAAGTGTGTGTAATTGCGAAAAGAATATTTCCCTGTCATTAGTTGCACGCGCGAAGGCGTACAAAGCGGCGTCGAATAACAATGATTAAATCGTAGCCCGCCCTTGGCCAGCGCATCAATATGCGGCGTTTGATATTCTTTTGAACCGTAAGCGCCAAAACACTCCCAACTTACATCATCGGCCATAATAAGCACTACATTGGGCGGCCGTGAGGATTGAGAAAAAGCTACAAAAGTGCAACCGATAATAAATGTAAGGAGAAGGGCTTGTTTCATGAACAAAAAATTTGGAATTCAATTTACATAAATAAACTTTGAATGCCGGCGTTGATCTTTGTTCAAACTTCAAATAAAAAATCTACTGGTTAGCAGCGTCATTCCAAATCTCCCAGCTTAATTCCGCCTGGCCAACAAGCATTTCGTACCCGTTTTTAATCAGCGCGCCTTTGGCCGCTCCTTTTTGAAGGAATAACGTCATGGCCGGGTTATAGACCAAATCGTAGAGATAATTTCGCGCCGTCAGGTATTCATAGGGAATGGCTGGCGCCGTGTCAACCTTGGGGAAACTGCCCAATGGCGTAGCATTGATGATTAAGGGATACGCAGCAAGCGTAGCTTCATTCAAATCTTCATAAACGAAATCCGCGCCTGGCTGCCTCGATACGAAAGCGTATTCAATCCCAAGCTTATTCAATATATGCAAAACGGCCTTAGCTGCTCCGCCTGTTCCCAAGATCAGGGCTTTTTTGTGATGGGATTCGAGCAAAGGCATCAACGAAGTTTCAAACGCCGGCGCATCAGTGTTAAAACCTTTCAAACGGCCGTCGTTTATTTTGATACAATTAACAGCGCCGATCTCTGCTGCATCCGCATCTAAAGAATGGAGAAAAGGCAGCACCTCTTCTTTATAGGGAATGGTAACATTGAGCCCTTTTAAATCGGGATGCCTCGAAAGCAGGCCTTTCAGCAAATCGATACCTTCGAGCGGAAATAATTCGTAGGCCGCATGCTCAATGCCTTCCTTCTCAAATTTTTCAGTGAAATATTTTTTGGAGAAAGATTGCGCCAGAGGCATGCCGATAAGTCCGTACAAATTCATCAGGCCGAAGGCTTTTTATCAAGATATAATTCAAAGGAATCGCCGCGAAGGCCGATACGCATCGCTTCCAATGCGATCACTTCGTTGGGCGGAATATTGCCAAGATTTACATTGCAGCCTATAAGTTCAAGAAAATATAATTGCTGCGCTTTTTGCGGCGCCTCCCAAATTATTTTTTCGGCAGGGATCTGGGTAAGAATTTCCTGGACAAGCCCTTCGCGCACTTCACCGCTTCCGCGGTAAATGCCGACATTACCGGCCTCCCGCGCTTCGGCTATCACATAGGAAGACCCCGCTTCAAGTTCTGCCCGCATCAACTCGATCCATTTATAGGGCGGAATAATATGTGTCGCATCTTTACTGCCCACTTCGCTCAACACGGTTCCATATTGGGTCAGCTTTTCAATGTAGCCACATTTTTCAGCGTGCGGGATTACGAGCGATCCGTCGCTGACTTCCATGTAGTCGATCCCAAAAGATTTACAGGTGTCGATATAATCCTGGAGCTGGTTGCGCACCAGGTAAGCTTCAAACAAAGTGCCGCCAAAATAAACGGCCATTCCGAAAGATTTGTATAAGGCAATTTTTTCTTCGAGCCTGGGCGTTACTACCGCAGTTCCAAAACCCAGTTTCACAATGTCGACATGGGGTTGAGATACATCCATAAAGTTTTTAGCTTCTTCGAGACTAAGCCCTTTATCCATAACCATCGTAAGACCAAAAGATCGTGGTTGCTTATTCCTTTCCGGTAGTTGAGTCAGATTAAACTTCATTCCCTAATTCAAATTAGTATAGCGGCAAATGTATTATATTATGATCAAAAATTAGAAACTTAATAGCCGCTGTGTTAACGCAGCTTATTTTTTGCGTTTCTTGTATTTGAGAATGAGATCAGCCACCTGCTGATGTTGAAGCAGGGCGGGATTAATTTGCAATATTTTCTTTAAATGAGCAGGCGCCTGCACCAGCGCTTCTTCCAAAAAGACTAAGCCCTGCTTTTTGCTGCCGAGCGCGAAAGCCAACAACGCCTTATAATAGATAAAAACAGGTTTATCCTTTGTCATAATTGTAGCATGCTTAACCTGCCGCGACGCTTCGTCATAATAACCCGCATCGTAAAGGCATTTGATAAGCGCTTCCCATCCTACCGCTGATTTGGGCTTCAGCCGCACGACGGTGCTAAAGTGCTGAATCGCCTCCTTTATAAACCCTAATTGCAGCTTACATTCTCCCATCAAAATATGATACTCGGGCTTATTTTTTTTCAATTTCATTGCGGCGTCGAGCTGCTTGACGCTCAGATCATATTTGCCTTCCTTGTAATAGGTATAGGCCATTTTATAAACCAAATAACTGATATCTGGATTCAAGTGGGAAGCTTTGCGATAGTAAAAGCGGGCCTGCGCATAGTTTTTCATTTTCTCATAGCAGTAACCAATCGCTTCGTAAATAACATCTTCCGGCTTCGACAGCTCCAACACCTTTTCAAGATTTTCGATCGCGTCTTTATACTTTCTCAACCGGATGTAGGCATCGCCAATATTGCGATAAGCATAGTCCATTTTTTCATCAATCGCGATAGCATACAGATAGGCATCGATTGCTTTTTCATAAAGCTTCAAACCCTGAAAGGCGGCTCCGAGGTTGAACCAGGCCAGCTCATTGTAGGGGCTTTCGTCAATTAATTTTTTATGCAATTCGATACTTTCGGCATTGCGTCCGGTGTAGTCGGTCCAAAAACATATTTTATATAAAGCCTCTTCGTTTTCGGGCTCCTGAAGCAAAATTTCTTTCAGGCAGTCAAACACTTTTTCAAAATCCTCATAGTCGTCATACACATCCGCCAGCTCGAAAAGCAATTCAATCCGCTCCTCGCCTGTGAAAAGATTTAAAGCCTCCTTTAAAAGCAGCACCGCTTCTTCCTGGCGGTCGAGCGCCAAAAAAGCTTCCGTTTTTAGGATATAAATATCGATGTTGCTGTTGTCGAAAATCGAAGCCTGCTCCAAAAGTTCGAGCGCCTCTTCATATTTGCGTTTATTTAAAAGTAAATCTGCTTTTTTAATTAATAACGCGCCGGAATAGGGAAATTGTTCAGTAGCAATTTCGACCACCTGGTAGGCTTTTAGAAATTGCTCCTGCGATTCGTAATACTCGATAATTTTCTCAAATGCTTCTTCTTCAATATACGATCCGGCTCTCCCCCGCCTCAAATTCTCATAGCGCTGTAGTAATTCGTTCAGTTCCTGATCCCTTTCTTCATCGTGCTGCGAAAACTCCTTCATAATGCCTCCCGTTTTAATAGATGACGACCCAACTGATAACACTTACTAATATATATTAGTTCATTAATTTCCGGCCCTCTAAGTTTTCCTCCGAATGTGCAAAACTAATTTTTTCGACCTAGCGTAAAAATGTTAACAAAATTCTAAAGTTTATTATTTTTTGTCATAAAATTTCTTATCTTTGTGTCGTATTTGTATTATACAAATCTTATTGTTATGATTAAGGCTATCTTTTTAAACCTATTGTTCATCTTTTCCTGCTCGGCCGCTTTCGCGGGTGAGGAGGTTGTGGAGAACGATCTGGGCAAAGAAAAACCCAAGAACGGTTTTTCGCTCGATCAAAAATCCGCTAAGCAGGTGCATTCTTTCTCTTTGAGATCTGGTATGTACTTTAAAGGTGAAAACATCATCAATGTTGAATCTCGTGCTACTTCAGACTACGATTTCAGCATCAATCTTCAAAAAAGTCAAAGCAGTTATTTATTGCCTTACAAAAAGAAGGCATTGCTTAACAAGTTGACTTTTAACCCCAACGAGCTACTCCGTAATTATTCCGGAAAATAAATACTTGCTGATTGTTTGCGAAAAATCATTAAAAGAATCCCGGAAATTCCGGGATTTTTTAGTTTTGATTCTGTTTGGAAAATTCGGTGTAAGACATGACCCTGTATCCAGATTTGGGAATATCAAACTTAGCAAGTGACACCGGTACAAATTCTATATTAGACACGGTAAAAGTTACTTTGTCTTTCCCTCTCGACGCATCGTATTGCATGGCAAGGCCTGGAAGCCCTTTGTTGATACTTTGCAGGTTTTTATTTACAGGAATGAGTTCTTTTGTAAAAAATACGGTAAACTTCGTGCCGTCTGCCAATTTACCAATCGCCTTCTGACAATTGTACCCCGCTATTTTTTTGAATTCGTCCTCAATTTTATAAGTCACGCCTTCGTAGCGCTTATTGTATGCTTTCCATTCGGAAGGCGAGTAAGTAATTAAAAATTTTTTCTTGCCATAATCCTTAATATTCACCGCCGTTCCAGCCTTTTCATCGAAAATCGTAGTAGAAACACCCAGCGAACTGATAAAGTCAGACCGGCTCATATTCCCTTTCACATACACGATATTAGTGGCTCCGTCCAGCATATCAGCACGTTTTGGTGTATTATTATCAGTCGTCACCACAATATCATAATAAACAGTAGCATCAGTCAGTTTTTTTTGCGAGAACGAAATCTTCGCAATTAACATAAGGGCCACTACCGGGAAAAAGCGCGTTTTCATCTCTATTTTTTTAATGTTTTAGCAATGTGGGCATCTCTCCTAAATCATCCTAAAACCACCCTGCTTAAAACAAACAAAAATCAATTTTTGTATTTACGAATGTAATCTGTAAGCTCACCTTAGACGCTACAAGATAATCAATAAGTTGCTTAAAAAAAATCCGGGCGCTTATAAACCCGGATTCTGTAATTATTTGCCAGCCTTGTTTTGCTTCTCTTTGAGTTGGCGTTGCTGCTCCTGCACCTGTTCAAGCCGCTCCTGCCATTTTGATTTTGTCTTTGGCTTCTTGCGGTTGGCCTGAATTTTTGCCAAAATCTTATCGTGATCAATGATATAGTTTTGAATAACAAACTGAAGCGCCAGTGTAATGATATTCGATACGGTATAATACCAGGTAAGCGCCGAAGGCAGTTTATTAAAGATAAAAAGCAGGAAGATCGGCATGATATAAGGCATGTATTTCATCATCGGATTACTTTGATCCGGCGTCATGCTCATGCTGTAAAGTGAAATCAATAAACTGGTAATTACCGCAGTGATGGTAAACAAACTGAGGTGGTTTCCTAAAAGCGGAATAGTAAAACCGAAAGTAATCGGCGCATCGTAAGCCGAAAGGTCGTTGGCCCAAAGAAAATCCACGCCTCTCAAATCTACATTAGCATTAAAGAAACTATAAAGGGCAAAGAATATCGGGATTTGCAATAGCGCCGGAATACAACCTCCGAGCGGGTTTACGCCTGCCTCTCTGAACAACTTCATCTGGTCCATACTCATTGCCTGCTGGTCGCCGCCATGCTTTTCCTTCAGCTTGGCAATTTCGGGCCGCAGCGCTTTCATTTTGGCGCCACTCAGGTAGCTGCTATAGGTCAGCGGAGAAATCAGCAACCTGATAATCAGCGTCAGCAATGCGATAATGATTCCATAGCTCGATACAAACCCTTTAAAGAAGTTGAAAATGGGGATGATAACAAACTGGTTTAATGGCCTCACAAACGCATAAACGCCCTGGCCCAGGTTCACCATTTTATTCAACCCGTTACCTTCTCTTTTTAAAATATTATAATCGGAAGGACCGTAAAAAATGCTCAACGGAATAGTAGCGGTCGCAGCCGGCGTCACATTAACGCGCATATTAGCGGTGGATTGGGCTACGATATGGCTTTCCGTTTCGGGCATGCTCCAATCTACTTTTCCGCCCGAAAAATTAGATTTTGCTATCAGGAAAGTGTTGAAAAAACGCTGCCGCACGCCTACCCATTCTACCGGCTTTTCGAATTCAACCATACTTTTTTTCCCGATCGTGTGGTAATCGAAATCACCATCTTCCATATAGCCGATTTGCGTATTCTGCCTTTCAAACTCCAGGTCCGACTCTTGCTGGTGTGCTTCGTATTGCCAAACCAGGTTCAGGTTTCCCTGCGTCAGCAACTGTGCCGGCTGGTTCAACACGATATTAAAATCAATCTTATAACTATCCGGATAAATAATATATTGATGCTTGATATAGCTGGCTGCCTGTGCGCTGTCGCCGCCGGCCAGTTCAAAACTTACCACCTGTGATCCGTCGGGGCCATTTTCTACTTTCCCATTGCTAAAAAACAGGTCGGTGGTTTGTGAGCTTTGATTAGCCGCCGTGTTAATGGCATAACCGATTTTATTAAAATCGGCGGCGGCCAATAGTACCTGTTTCTGAGATTCAGCATTTTTAAACTGCTTCAGCTCCACATATTTGGGCTGGCCTCCTTTATTTGTAAAAGCAATCTTAAACACGCTGTTTTCCGCAAACAACACCTGTTCTGTTCCCTGCGCGGCTTGCTGAAACATTCCGGCTTTTGTAACCTGTAACTGAGAATCGGCCTTCGCCGCGTCCAAACGCATAGCGGCCGTATCTAATTTGGGCTGCATCGCTTTCGCGATAGAGTCCTGGCGCGCCTGCTCTGCCTGGGCGGCCCGCTGTTGCCTTGAGTTATAGAAAAAATAGAAAAAGAAAAGTAAAGCTAAAAGGGAAAACCCGATGGCCGTATTACGATCAAACTTCATTATAAACACTATTTTTTTACCCGAAGACCCCCTTCGGAGAGGCGCAAAGATAAGTAATGTATAACAGGATCGTTATATTTTGGCAAAGTATTCAAAGGTTTAGAAAGGGTGTCGCCTGGCATTTTTTCGGGTTTGTGGATTGCCTATATAACTTATATTTATGGTCAAAAACCAAGCGTATGCCCATAAGAATGACCGACGATCCGGAAGATCAGCAAAACGATTACAATAACGACCGTGGCGGTTCGTCCAACTCCTCGGGCGGTGGCGGCGGGTTATTTTCACTTTTGCCGCTATTGTTAAGCTTGTTTAAAGGAAAGGGGATCATTGTTCTCCTCGTCGCAGGAGCAGCCCTATGGTTTTTCATGGGAAAAGGTGGTGGCGGTTGCGGCAATATGAATATTGCGGATGTGGCCCGGCAGGCTTTTTCCCAAAGCGGTTATAGCTACAACCCGGACGAATTTAATAAAGCTTCTATTTATGAAGGCCTGGAAGATGATCCGAATAAAAATCCACTGCCGGAAGCAGTTTCTCTGCTGCGCTTTGCGCCTCGCCGCGGCGATCAGGGTGCGCAGGGCAGTTGCGTAGCCTGGAGCAGCGCTTATGCCGCACAAACGATTCTTACCGCTGCCGCCACCGGCAACGACCCGAACAGCATCGCCTTTAGCCCATCTTACCTGTACAATCAGATTCGATTGGGAAATGATTGCCAGGGCTCATATATACAGAAAGCCATGGAAGCCATGAAAGTCAACGGTGGCGTGGCTATAAGCCAATTTCCCTACACGGACCAAAGCTGTAGCAACACCCCCGGCGGCGCCACTATCCAGATGGGCCGGCAAAACACGATTCACGGTTTTACCAGGTTGACGGAAGGCGATAACCTCAATCAGATCAGTGTGAGAGCGGTGAAAGAACATTTATCGAAAGACGCACCTGTTGTAATTGGAATGATGGTGGGCGAAAGTTTTATGCAGGGAATGATGGGCAAAGATTTGTGGCAGCCACAAGGCATCGACCAGTCGCAGGTGGGCATGGGCGGCCACGCCATGTGCGTTATCGGATATGACGACAGAAAATACGGCGGCGCCTTCCAGATTATGAACAGCTGGTCGCCGCAATGGGGCAACAATGGTATTGCTTGGGTGAGATACCGCGACTTTAAACAATACGTAAGGGAGGCTTATGGCATCGACCCGCTGCCCAAAACCGCCGCTGTTGCAGCCCAGCCGTTGGAGTGCAGCATCGGGCTGGTCGATAATGTTACGCGGCAGTATATCAAACTAAAGTCGGCGGGAAATAACAGTTTTCAAACCGTCAACCCAATTGCAGTCGGCACTCGCTTCAAGATGGAGGTTAAAAACGCTACACCCTGCTATATTTACATCTTTGGGCAGGAAACGGATGGCAGCAGCTATGTATTGTTTCCTTACTTGAAACCTGGTGAAAGTAAATCCAAACATGCGCCTTATTGCGGCATTACGGGCTATCGTCTGTTTCCAAAAGCTCAATCGATGGAAGCCGACAATATTGGCAACAGGGATTATATCGCCATTATCACAAGTAAAAAAGAACTTAGTTACAACCTGGTGAATGAGGCCATTAGCAATAGCCAGCAGGCTTCATTTGCCGGAAAGGTAAACGATGCCCTGCGGGGAACGGCTGTGACGGCAAGCCAAACAGCCGGCGCCGAAGGCAATGTTTATTTTAAAGTCAACGCCAACAACAACCAGGCAGTGGCGACAATTGTAGCTTTCGATAAAAAGTAGGCATAAAAAAACAGAAGGCTTATTGCTAACCTTCTGTTTTTTCATTCAAATTATAATCTTAATTTTTCTGGAACTGATAAACGACATAAACCGTTTTTCCTTCAAACTGAATGGGGCTTCTCGCCTCAAATGAGCTCTCATTGAAATTGGTTACTTCCAAAGAATAACCTTCTTCAACGTGTTTAGAATCACTTTTTTTCACGCCATCCATGCGTTTAAAATTGAACAAGGTGGTTCCGCCGTTTACACGCTGCGACCAAAGAATTTGCCTGGCACCGCCAGCGCAGTCGCCACCACCATTAATTGTGTAAGATCCGTAGCCGTTATTCGGCAACACCCACTGGCTGCCTTCAAAACAGTTTAAAGCCACGTCATCAAAAGCGGTAACATTGACTTTTCCATCAACGCCTTCCAGGTGTGCGGAAGTGATGGTCCAATTCCCTTTGAAGTCCTTCCGCGGCGCGATCGGCGCATTTTTACCGGAGGAACAGGAAATCACGAACATAGTAGTGACAAATAAAAAGGCGAGGGCGGTTAAGTTTCTGTTTTTGTTCATGTTATTTTCATTTTAAAATTCTAAAGGAGCAATTGCAATGCCAAACTAAATCCTTGACGAAGGGTTTAAATTAAAGGTTGTAAAAGAGCTCTCGCATAAAAGGCCGACATCATACCTGATATTTTTTTAATAAGACATTTGGTTGGATTTCAGGTTTTTGTTGCCTCCCAACAAAATTAGTGAGCGAATTATGTAAAATTCGGTACGACTTTGGTTTGCATTTTTATATGAAAAACAAAATTCACCCCTATGATTAGCCAAATAGATAAAGTACCAGAAAATGTTATCGCTTTTAGGGCTTCAGGAAATGTAGAATTACAGGATTTCACCTCCACTCAAATTCCAGCAATTAACGAATTTGTAAAAAATCACGAAAACTTCAATTACCTACTTTTCTTAGAAAATGACCTGAATAATTTTTCATTAAAATGGTGGATGAAATCTTTGTGGATGGTGGTGAGAGACTGGACCACATGGAATAAATGCGCCATCATTAGTAATATCGACACCACAAAAATTTCTAACACCGAGTCTTGGAAAGAGTTGCCTGATCAATTGCGCATCTATCCCCTTGAGCAATCGGATGAAGCGGTAAGATGGCTAAAAAGCTGACAAATTCATCCAATTAAAACACCGGGATCGTTATTGCGCTTTTGTCTAATTCTAATACCACCGTATAAGGAATGTCAGCGTCCTTATCCACAGGTATTTTAATCCACTCTTTGTCCTCTTCCCATTTTACCGGGCCGCCACCCAAGCGATAAGCTTTTACTATTTTCCTATCCGGGATTTGGAGCAAACCGATGGTCGTTGTGTCCGTGTTCAGTATATGAACAAAAAGCTTATTTCCCTTTCTCGTCGTTGCAAAATCATCATTTGGCGTGTAGGGGCCACCTTTCGTTCCGTATACCGAAGAGCCATTGATTCGAAGCCAGTCGCCAATTTCAGCCAGGCGTTCGATTTGCCGCTGCTCTATTCTCCCATCCGGCATCGGGCCTACATTTAGCAACAGGTTGCCATTACCACCCACGGTTTTTAATAAAATAGCAAGACATTCTTTCAACGATTTCATTTGATCATTGGGCTTCCAGGCCCACTGTTTACAAATGGTAAAACAACTTTCCCAGGGCATTTCCATATTCAATTTTCCTACTACCTGCTCTGGCGTATCATAATCGCCCACCATTTTTGAAGGATCAATTTTTTTATTTGCCATAGCAGCAAACTCTTTACCCAACCGGTTATTGGTAATAATCTCCGGCTTAAGCGCATGAAGGTAATCGTAAATTTCTTTGCCCAGCTTATCATTCCATGGCGCTTCCCATTGGCCGTCAAACCAGAACATAAAAGGATCGTAGAGATCAATTAATTCCTTCAGTTGTTTTTTCATGTAGGTGACATAACGCGCCATATTGGACTTCGGATCTACTTTACCTTTTGTAATGTGAATGGGATAATCGGGATGATACCAATCCAACACAGAGTAATAAATGCAAAACCGGATACCGGCTTTATCGCAGGCTTTTTTTAATGCACCAACAACATCCACCTTGAAAGGCGTCTGCATGATGTTGTAGTCGGTAAAGCGGGTTGGCCACAGACAAAATCCATCATGATGGCGGGCTGTAATAGTTAGATATTTCATACCCGCATTTTTTGCGGCCGCCACCCATGCATCCGCGTCAAAGAGCACCGGATTGAATTCTTTGTATAAATTGTCGTAGGCTTCTACCGGCACTTCCCGGCCCCTGCTCCATCCTATTTCGGTGCCACGCAACGCCACCGGCCCCCAGTGAATAAACATGCCAAACCGGTCTTCCATAAACGATTGGAGGCTTTTTGTTTTAGAATTTTGCGCCGTTACCACAAGGCTAAGGAGACCGCACATGATCGCTATTATAATTTTAGAAAATCTCATGATTTTACATTTTGTTATTTAAATAAAATATATAATATCACCATAATGATCACCAATAACAGGGATAACCATTTGTAATTACCCAGGCCGCGCCAACCCGGCGCTTGCAACGGTTCGGCCCATGACTTCCAATAAAGCGTGCTGCTTTCGGCCGTATGCTTTACGGGGTGTAGGAAAGAAAAAATGACCTGCATGAACACACAAGCACAAAAAAGATAAAACGCCATCATCATAAATGGAATGTTGCCGATAAATGTTTTTTGCCCTCCTATTTTACTGATCAGAAAAACCGAAACGCCCAGCAACGAACCTAACCAAAGCGTGTACTGTGCTGCCTTAGCCGACGCGCGTTTCCAAAAAACACCTAAAAGAAATACACATGTAATCGGCGGCGCGATATGAGCAATCACATCGTTGATGCCCTCAAACAAACTGGTGTAACGATTGAGCAAAGGCAACAAGGCCAGCGAAAGCGCGAGCGCCGCACCAGCGGTATAACGCCCAACAGCCACCAGCCTATTATCACTGGCCTCAGGCTTAAAACGTTTATATAAATCATAGCTCGCTAAAGTGCCGATTGAATTCAGCGCTCCTGCGATCTGGCTCATCAGCCCCGAAAGCAGGGCGGCCACTAAAACACCCACCAGCCCTTTGGGCACCAATTGCTGAATCATTAAAGTGTAAATACCTTTTGAGTCAGGTATCATTTTTCCATTGAAATCGATCAGCGGCAGACTGCTCAAATCCAGAGATCCGGTTTTATAAAGTGTGTAGGCAAACAAACCGGGCATTACGAAAATGAAGACGGGCAATATTTTTATAAACCCACAAAATAAAGCGCCTACCCGCGCATGATTTTCATCTTTGGCGCCAAGGGTTCGTTGCACAATCGTTTGGTCGGCACACCAATACCAAATGCCCAAAACCGGATATCCTAAAAACACCGCAAGCCAGCTCATTCCGCTTGCATCGCCGACGGGGCGGATCATACTTATTTTATCCAGCTCTTGTTGTTGCGAAAGCACGTTCACCATCTCTGCCCAGCCGCCTACTTTGTCCCATGAAAAATAAGTGATAATAAAAGCGCCCGCAATCAGTACAATGCTTTGCACCGTTTCCGTAACCACCACCGCTCTCAGCCCGCCCACAATTGTATAAACCCCGGTTAGAAAAGAGATAACAATAACGCTCACATACATATCAATTCCAAAAAGCGTTTCGAGTACGATGCCGCCGGCTAAAAAAGAAAAAGCTATGTGAATAATAATGGCCGAGACAATCGAGATGATGGCCAGCCAGTCGCGACAGGCTTTATTATATCTTTTTTCCAGAAAATCGGGCAGCGTTGACACGCCGGATTTAATATAAAAAGGAACGAAAAAGAGGCTCAGCAAGATAAGCGTCAACACAGCCATCCATTCAAAATTCCCATTGAGCAACCCTGTATCAAAGCCGCTCTGCGCGAGGCTTACCAGGTGAATACAGGAAATATTGGTCGCGAAAAGAGCCAGGCCGATCATTGGCCAGCGCAATGTTTTGCCGGCCAAAAAATATTCTTTACTTCCCGTTGTGCCTGCGCTTTTGCGGCGCGCCGACCAAAGCCCTATAAAAACGATCAGCAATATATATGCAATGGAAATAGCAATATCAATCGTAGAAATCATCATTTTTTATTAGGTTAAAAATGAAACAGGTTCACGGCACCAGATCGCAACTGCTGCCGGGCTCCTGTGGCGTCTTATAAACGCCGTCTTTGACAACAACCGGATGCCTGAAATACTTTTGAAGATGAGGGATATGTTCCAGGAACAGCGCTTCATGCCCCATCGCAATATGATTGAACAGTACGAGGTGCTGATGCAATTGCCCCATGTCGCCTACATGAGGAACTACTGGCACACCAAATTTTTTGCACAACAAGCTTATCGTAATAAACTCGCTCACGCCACCTACCCTGACCGCATCCGCCTGGATAAAAGCAGCGCTCCCTGTTTGAATATAATTTTTAAAAACAATGCGGTTTGGTACATGTTCACCTAATGCCAGCTTTAGCGGAGCAATAGCATCCGCCAACGTTTTATGCGCCAGTATATCATCAGGATGTGTAGGCTCTTCAATCCAATATGGATTCATTTGCTTAAGATCTGTACAAATATTAATGGCCTGCGGCAGGGTCCATTGCTGATTTGCATCGAGCATTACTTTGACATCATCGCCTGCTGTGTCGCGGACGATTTGCGCACGCCTGATATCGCGGAGCGGATCGGCCGAACCCACTTTCAGTTTCATCGCAGTGAAGCCCTGATCGAGCGCTATCTTACAATTGGCCCTGACCTTTTCATCATCATAGTTAAACCAACCTACCGATGTGTCATAGCCGGGATACCCCTGATCGAGAATCGATTCGCGATGCGCCTGCGTGGGCTTTTGTGCCGCCAGTAGGGCGATGGCCTCTTCTTTTGTAAGCACATCTTCCAGGTAGCTAAGGTCGAGCGTATTTACGATTTCCTGCGGGGAAAGCGTTATCAATAATTTCCATAAAGGCCAACCGCGCTTTTTCGCCCAAAGGTCAAAACAGGCATTTGTTACGCTCGCTAAACCCAAATGAACAACACCTTTATGCGGGCCAAGCCAGCGAAATTGCTGCTCATTGGCGCTTGTGTTAAACCAGGAGCCAAAATTTTGCATTACCTCTTCAATATCTTTTCCAATGAGCGATTGCGCGTAAAATTTTGCCGCTTCACAAACGAGTTCGTTACCGGCGCCCACCGTAAACGCAAGCCCCGACGACGAAACCCCATCGTCCGTAGTAAGTAAGGTTTGCGCATAAGAATACACCGGATCTTTATGAATCGCATCGCTCCCCGACCCTCCGGTCAAAGGATATCTCCTGTCGGCAATTTCAAATTTTTTAATCATCTTTTCTCTATCTGTTTTATGAAAGCGTCCTGGTCGATTCCGCGACGGTAGCCCAGTTCGGCGCCACCACTTACAGGCAAAATGCAGCCCGTAATAAAAGCGGCTTTGTCCGAAGCCAAAAAGACGCACGCGTCGGCAATAACATCTCCTTCGGGGCAGTAACCGAGCACATGGATATGATCGAGATAAGTTTCTATCGTTTCTGAATTGGGCTGTTCATTGCTCCATTCTTTCAACATCGACGTCCACACGCCGGCAGGCGCTACAGCATTAACACGAATGCCAAATTTGGCGTAGTCGAGCGCCATTGATTTTGTCATTGCGTTCACCGCACCCTTTGTCGCTGTATAGGCGGCATGCAGTTCCTGCCCGATTTCGCCAACCAAACTCGACGTGTTGATAATACAGCCCTTAGTTTTTTTAAGATATTCAATACCGTGCACAGTGGTATGATAAATGCCTTTGATATTCACCTGCATCAGGCGATCAAACTCTTGTTCCGTAGTCAGGTGTAACGGCGCTGAAGGATGTGCAATTCCTGCATTATTGTGGATAATATCAATGCGCCCAAAAGTTTGAATCGCTGTCTGGATAGCTGCTTTCACCGCCGCTGCGTCTGCTACATCTCCCGTGATTCCGATGCTATTCGCGCCGAGCTCCGTCGCAATAATTTCAGGTGTTTCCGGCTCGATGGCCATGACCGCTAATTTTGCGCCGTTGGCGGCGTAAGCGCGGGCACAGCAAAGTCCAATTCCCATTGAGCCGCCGGTTAGAAATACGATTTTATTTTTTAGCATAATCCTGTTTGTAAAAAGGACTGTAAAAATACCATGGACAGGTTTTGCAGGTATGGAGTATTGTCGCCTTTATATGGATTATACTATGGTGGAAGAAAAAAGCAGTACATTAGTATCTGATTTTGCAATGAAAAATTTTAGAATAAAAGATGGATTTTCGGGGGAATTACAAATCAATATCCCCAGAGAAATTGTAATTAATAAATTAAGAAAGAAACAATTTTTAGGCAATTTATTCATCACCCATATTGGCTTTTTTCCAAAGGCTAAATTCCATTTTCGAGAGCGCCCGTTTGGTTGTGCCGACAATATTTTGATTTACTGTGCAGAGGGCAAAGGGCATTATCAAACCGAGCAGGCGGAACACACGCTGTTGCCGGGGCAGTTCTTTATGCTGCCGCCAGGGCAGTTTCATATGTACCAGGCAGATCTCAAAAACCCATGGTCTATTTATTGGATCCATTTTAGCGGCGACATGCTAAAAACTTTCAACCACCTGATAAAAGCCGACGATTTTGTTGCGCCTACCAAAGTAAAAAACGAAATCAAAATTATTGAGCAATGGAGCGATATTTACAGTGCGCTGTCTGCGGGTTTTGAGCAAAGCAATTTAACTTATGCCAATCTTAGTCTTTACAAACTTTTAGCCACCTTCGTTTGCCCGATCGAATTTATAAAGCCGTTGGCCGATGAAGACCCCATCAGTCGTTCGATTGCCTATATGAAAGCAAACATACATTTGCCACTGACGGTTCAGGAGCTTGCAGCCCGGCAAAACCTTTCCGGCTCTCATTTTATGATCCGATTCAAATCTAAAACCGGTACTTCACCTATCGATTATCTGATCCGTTTGAAAATACAGTTTGCCTGCCAGCTACTCAAACAAACTGACCTTCGGGTAAATGAGGTTGCAGAGAAAACCGGTTACCAGGACGTATTTTATTTTTCAAGGATTTTCAAGAAATATACGGGTGTCCCACCTACAAAATTTCGACATACAGCCCCGCGGAGATCATAAACATTGGCAAATCCAGATCTCTAAAATAGCCCAACAATCAACTTTTTAAATTTTTTAAAAATAAATTTTACAATTTAATTTTTCCCCATAATTTTATCGCCAGTTTTAACGTTTAAATCACATTAATTGCATATGGGAAAAAATCCATCTGGTTTTAGACTGGCTATCGCGTGTGCCCTCTTTTTCGCACCATTTGTAGCCTTTTCACAACAAACAGTAACAGGAAAGGTAAGCAGCAGCGACCAAGGGCAGCCACTATCGGGAGCCTCCGTAATCATCAAAGGCGGTACGACGGGAACCAATACCGATGACGCGGGCTTTTTTAGTATTCAGGCCGCAAATGGTCAAACATTAGTAATCAGTTATGCAGGCTATCTGTCCAAAGAAGTGTTGATCACCCAAACTACGCTGGGATCTGTTACGCTCGACCCTGCAGGTAGCGAAGATGAAGTGGTGGTCGTTGGTTATGGCACGCAAAAGAAGGTTAACCTCACCGGCGCTGTTGAAGTCATCAAAGGCGAAGAGCTGGTCAATCGCCCGACGCCTAACTTATCTCAATCATTGCAGGGAAAAGTGTCTGGCGTCAATTTCGGCACGGGCATTTATGGCTTTGAACCCGGCGCCGCGCTTAATGTCCAGGTTCGTGGTCAGGGCGCACCGCTAATTTTGGTGGATGGAGTTGTCACCAGTTCACTCAACGGCATAAACCCCAACGATGTGGAATCAGTTTCGCTTTTAAAAGATGCCGCTGCTTCGGCTATCTATGGTGCCCGTGCGCCTTACGGTGTGCTTTTAATCACAACTAAAAAAGGATCTACAGAAAATAAGCTTTCCATTGACTACTCGGGCATATATACCAAAGCAAAGCCTTTGAACATGCCTAAAATGCTCGATTCTTACACCTACGCCCTGGCTCTCAACGAAGCCAGTCAAAACACAGGTTTGGCGCCACAATATAAAGAGGCCATCATTGACAGGATACTTGCTTACCAGGCCGATCCTATCAATACGCCGGCTACTTATCCGGCGTCAGCCAACCCCAATTTATGGGGCGATTATTTCGAGTCGAACTCCAATAACAACTGGTTTGATATTTTTTACGGGCCCGGCAAAAGGTCGCAGCATAACATCTCGGTAAGCGGTGGCAATAAAGGCCTGCAATTCTTTTTCTCGGGCGGTTATGTTTACGACGGTGGCCTGCTTAGAAAAGAGATCGGAACCGATAATTATAAACGCTATAATTTTACTTCAAAATTTGACGCAAGCCTCGCAAAGTGGATCAAAGTGTCATCAAACACCCGGTATTTCAACACTTCCCGCAATACACCGGCTTACGATAATCAGGGAAACTATGATTTGCTCTTCCACCAGGTAGCCAGAACGGTGCCCTCACAGGCTATTATGTCTCCAAATGGCGTTTACCGCATTCAGTCAAAAATTCCCTGGACGAGAGATGCCGGTAACAACAATGTCACTGTTAACGATATTGTTCAGCGATTTGCGACAGAAATAACGCCTGCGAAAGGATGGACGATCAACGCTGATTTTACGGTCAATTTAACTCACGACGCTTACACTTCAAAAAACTTCACGGTTTACGAAGACAATGTGGCCGGGGCGCCCGTAATTTCGGGAAGTACGCAAAACCCTTTTGTTGAAAAATCACAGCAGCTGACGATCTACCGCACTTTCAATGTTTATTCAACTTATAAATTTAATCTACAGGAAAAACATAATCTTTCTGTAATGGCTGGTTACCAGCAGGAACGTTCGCACCTGGAATATATCTACGCCAAAAAAACAGGACTGGTAACACCGTTGGTACCGACACTCAGCACTTCAACTGGGGTGGAAAATGGAAGGGATAATATATCAGATTATGCAACAGAAGGTGTTTTCGGCAGATTAAATTACAACTTCCTGAACAAATATTTATTAGAACTGAATGGACGTTATGACGGAACCTACAAATTTGCAGATGGCAAAAAATGGGGCTTCTTTCCTTCTGCATCAGTGGGATGGAATATTTCGAACGAAGGCTTTTGGAGTGGTTTGAAAACTGCCGTTAACAACTTCAAGATCAGAGCTTCTTATGGTTCTTTAGGAAATCAGCTGACAGCCGACGCCTACCAGGATATTCCGCTGTTGGGTGTAAACCCGAATCTGGGCTGGATTATCAATGGAGTACGGCCTAGCTATGTCACGGCTCCCAACCTCATCAACCCCGACGTCACCTGGGAGACTTCTAATACGGCCGACCTGGGTGTGGATATTTCTGTTCTGGGAAACCGGCTTACTTTCACGGGTGATATTTACAAACGGGTAACCAAAGATCAGTTGGGCCCGCAGGCTGCCGTGCCCGCAACTATCGGTGTGGCCACATTGCCTCAGGCCAATAACCGCGAAACGGAAACAACAGGATGGGAAATTTCCCTCAACTGGAATGACCGCATCGGCTCAGAGTTGAGGTATTCGGTAGCTGCCCAGTTATTTGATTACAAAACCACCGTTACGAAATATAATAATCCTACAAATTTGCTCACTACGAGCTACAGTGGCCAGGAAGTGGGAGAAATTTGGGGATTAGTTTCAAAGGGATTAATTCAGGACCAGGCAACTGCTGACGCGATCAATACCGGAGGCCTACAATCTGTTGTTTCAGGACAACAATGGCAAACCGGTGATATGGAATATACAGACCTCAATGGCGACGGAAAAATAACTTACGGCAACAATACGCTGGACAATCCGGGCGATCGCCGCATTATCGGTAACCGCACCCCCCGTTACCAGTTTGGTTTGACCACCCGCCTTGAGTGGAAAGGTTTTGATTTATCAATGTTTTGGCAGGGCGTTGCAAAAAGAGACCTGGACCTCAGCGGAAATATGATGTGGGGCTTTACGACTAATAACCAAAGTTCCATCTTTGTGGATCACCTTGATTATTACCGAGACGCAGAGGCCACCAAATATTCGGGCCTGGGAGAAAACAAAGACGCCTTTTATCCACGTCCCTATCTTAATTCGGGCATGAACGCCAAAAACCAGGTTGTTCAAACCCGCTATCTTCTAAACGGGGCTTACGGCAGGCTTAAAAATCTTCAAATTGGTTACAACCTAAGCGAAAAGCTTTATCGAAAAATAAAAATGCAAGAACTTTATATCTATGTCTCAGGCGAAAATCTTGCAACAATAAGCAGCCTGCCTCAGCATTTTGATCCGGAAACAGCCAACGTAGGCTCGCGAGGAGATGCGAAGTCATTTTTCCCTGCTACAGCCTATTCTCTTGGCGTTAATGTTAAATTTTAGTCTTTCCCAAAAAACAGTAAAATGAAATATTTACTTTCTATAATAGCTGCACTTCTTTTATTATCATCGTGCAATAAAAATTTAGATCTGCCTCCGGCAGACGACATTTCTAATAGTCAATATTGGAAAACTGCGCAGGATTTAGATGCCTATGTATTGCAATTTTATGCATCCTTACCCACCACCCGAAACAGCTCCGGCTATACGGGGTATATTGGTTCTGACGCCTATGTGGGATCTGATCTCCAGATTCGCGCCACTCCCAACCCAAGGCTTAACGGCAACCGCAGCCCGGTTAATAGCGCTGCAGGCACTGCGTGGAATTTTGTCAATATCCGGTCCGTCAACATCTTTTTTGAAAACTACAAAAACGTCAATGAACCTTTTGTCAACATTAGACAATATGTAGGCGAAGCCCACTTTTTCAAAGCCTGGTTTTATTTTAATCTGGTAAAAGCCTATGGCGACGTGCCCTGGTACACCAACTCGATGTTGTTGGATGATGAGCGCCTATTCGATCCCCGCACACCGAGAACGCAAGTCGTGGATTCGATATTAATGCACCTCGATAGCGCGGTGAGTAATTTAAACTTTTTAAAAGATCTCGGCACCGCAGGCAGCAACCGGCTTAGCAAGGAGGCGGCGTTGATTTTTAAATCGAGAGTGGGCCTGTTTGAAGGAACCTGGCAAAAATATCACAGCGGAACAGACTTTGCTACGCCCAACGCTCAGCCTACCAAATATCTACAGGCCTGTGTTGATGCTGTTAACGAATTAAGGACGCCTGGCAAATATAAGGTTGGGCTTAACAGCACTTATAGCGGGCTGTTCAATCAAACCAATCTCAGCTCTGTTGCTGAAGTTGTGCTTTGGTGCAAATACGACCGAACTTTAGGTTTTGCGCACAACTTCCAACAATTTGTTACGCTTTCCACCGACGAAGTAAGCGCAACGATGCAACAGGTTCAAAACTATTTGAAAGCTGATGGCAAGCCCTATAACTATTTAGATACAGGCGCAGCCGTGAAAGGCACAGCATTTCTTTCAAAAATTGCAAATGAGTGCGATCCGCGCCTGAAGCAAATAATCTGGATTCCGGGTCAAAATATGTGGAACAACGCCGGAGGTGTGGTTAATTTTGCCAAACCCAATCTTGACAAAACCAATGAAAGCAAAAATTTCACCGGCTTTCAGATGAGCAAGGGCGCTGACCCCAGAGATCCTACGGCGGGCGGCGCCCAGGGTTTCAGTACGTCTTGCGAAACGGCGAGCATCATTTTCCGTTACGGAGAAGCCTTGCTAAACTTAGCTGAAGCTCAGGCAGAGCTCGGCCAAACTGTCGATTACGTCAATACCATCAATTTACTGAGGTCGAGGGTGAGCATGCCGGCTTTCGCAGCGCAGGCAGATGCAACCCGCACGTCGTATGCCAGTTTTGGTTATCCATTGTCAGACGAACTCTATGAAATTCGCAGGGAAAGAGCGGTTGAACTCGGTTGTGAAGGATTTCGGTTTGATGATTGGCGCAGATGGGCGGCTGGAAATTTGTTTAAAAACAAAAGGCCTTTGGGCTTCCCTTACTTAGCTTCAGAATATCCCGCTTCTTTTACGATTCTTACCACCAACGGCTTTGTAGATCCTTATAAAAACTTACTACCAAATGGTTACAATTTCAATGCCGGCAGAGATTATTTAGAATGTGTACCGGTTAACGAAAGAACGCTTAATCCGGCACTGACACAAAATCCAGGCTGGTAAAAACAAACAAAAAAAGCTCTTCTGGAGTTTCATACAAGCCTCCATCTTCGCGCAAAATGGGCGCCGATGGGGGCTTTTTATATCAAGGTGGGTTAATCTCGCATTTTAAGCTGAAATTTTAAAAAGTTTACGTCATCTCCAAGCCGGGGATTTCTTAATTTTAAGCCCTTTAACGCTTTGCAAGATTGATAAATACAAGACCAATAATAGGATCCTAAGCGGCTTTAGCAATGGTGCCGGCTTTTGATAACCTTTTCATTGAGGTGTTATACGCCAACAAAACTCATGAGGGCGGTTATTGCCTTGCGACGAATTTTTGCTGTGTAAAGAATATAAAATATGAAGATAATAAGATCGGTATTTATAGCTTTTCTCTCCGTGCTTTGCCTTAATATCGCGGCCCAGACAAATGCACCTAACATAATTTATATCCTTGCCGACGATCTTGGTTACGGCGATGTCAGCGCTTTCAATCCGCAATCAAAAATTAAAACAGCGCATATTGATGCCTTGTCAGAAACGGGTATGTCTTTTACAGATGCGCATACCAACTCAGCCGTTTGCACGCCCACGCGCTATGGTGTTTTGACCGGGCGCTACGCGTGGCGCACGCATTTACAAAGCGGTGTATTATGGAGCTACGATTCTCTGCTGATCGCTGCAAACCAAACGACAGTAGCATCATTACTAAAAAATAAAGGTTATGCAACCGCTTGCATTGGGAAATGGCATCTGGGATTAGGGTGGCAAAAAGACGATGGCGGCCTGGTTGACTTCTCAAAAACAATTACGTCTGGCCCTAACACAGTGGGCTTCGACTATTTTTATGGCATCACCGCCTCGCTTGATATTCCGCCCTATTTCTACATTGAGAACAATAAAATAACCGCAAAAAAAATCGACACGATCGAAGGCACTAGCGGTAAAGGCTTCTGGCGAAAGGGCCCGATAGGAGACGATTTCAGGCATGAAGAAGTTTTACCACACCTTATTGATAAGGCTGCCGGTTATATCAGCGCGAAGGCAAAAAACAAACAACCGTTTTTTCTTTACCTGCCCCTGCCCTCGCCCCACACTCCCATTCTGCCTGCAGAAAAATATCGCGGCAAAACCAATACAAATGAATACGGCGACTTTGTGCTGATGACAGACGATATGGTCGGCAAAATTGTTGCGGCGGTAGCAAATGCCGGCATCGCAGCGAACACCATGATTGTGTTTACCAGCGACAACGGCGTAGCGCCCATGGCGAACCTTAAAGAATTGGAAGCCGCCGGCCATCAATCCAGCTTTATTTTTAGAGGCACCAAAGCAGACATTTTCGAGGGAGGGCATCGCGTTCCATTTATTGTGAAGTGGCCCGGAAAAGTTAAGGAGGGTTCCAAAAGCGATGCCACGATTTGCCTGACCGACTTCCTTGCTACCGCCGCCGACATGGTGAAGCAGCCATTGCAGGCAGGCGAAGGCGTAGATAGTTACAGCCTTTTGCCGCTTTTGACCGGAAAAAATAAATTTCAAAGAACGCAAACAGTTCATCATTCTATCGACGGCAACTTTGCGATCCGAGAAGGCAAATGGAAGCTCGCTTTTGCCTATGGCTCGGGCGGTTGGAGCGCGCCGGTTGAAAAAGCCGCTAAAAAAGAAAACTTGCCATCTTTGCAATTATTCGATTTGGAAAAAGACATAAGCGAGCAACACAATATTGCATCCGACCATAAAGAAATTGTAGCAGCGCTGACAAAAAAACTTGAAACTATTATTCACAACGGACGCTCTACGCCAGGCGCAAAACAGTCGAATGACGTTCCGGTTAACTATTTAAAATATAAATAACGAATGAAATCTGTACACATCATGATTTGGGCGCTTTTGCTGCCTTTTATAAGTTTTTGCCAAAAGAAAAAAGCTGCCACACAACCGCCGAATATCGTACTCATTTTTATGGATGACATGGGCTATGGCGACCCGGTATGCTATGGCGGCGGCCCTTACCAAACGCCAAATATCGATGCGTTAGCGGCCAGCGGTATCCGCTTCACCAATTTCTACGCAGCGCAGGCAGTATGCACGGCCTCCCGCTCGGCCATCATGACGGGCTGCTATCCAACGCGCATTAGCATGCACGGCGCGATTGACAACCACGCAAAATTCGCTTTAAATGGCGACGAAGAAACAATGGCCGAAATCCTGAAAGCGAGAGGTTACAAAACAGGCATGGTGGGTAAATGGCATCTCGGCCATAAAGAGCCCTTCCTGCCCCTTCAAAACGGCTTCGATGAATACCTGGGCCTTCCCTACTCAAACGATATGTGGGCCTACGATTACAACGGCGAACGTTGGAAAGACACCTCTTTTTGGCGCGCCAAATATGCTCCGCTGCCGCTTATCGATGGCAATAAAACTGTAAAGATTATCGCTTCATTTGCCGATCAGGACCAGTTGACAACGCAATACACGGAACGCGCGGTTTCCTTTATTAAGAAAAATAAAAACAATCCTTTCTTTTTGTACTTCGCCCATTCGATGATGCATGTGCCGTTGGGCGTTTCGGATAAATTTAAAGGCAAAAGCGGCGCAGGCATGTTTGGCGATGTCATCGAAGAGGTAGACTGGTCGGTAGGCCAGGTAATGAAAACATTAAAGGATAATGGATTGGCTGAAAACACCATTGTCATTTTTACCAGCGACAACGGCCCCTGGCTGAATTTCGGCAACCACGCAGGCAATACGAGCGGATTGAGAGAAGGCAAGGGAACGGCATGGGATGGCGGCGTAAAGGTGCCCGGCATCATCAGCTGGCCGGCGCATGCCAAAGCCGGTGTAGTGAGTAACAAACTATTAACTACCATGGATCTTTTACCCACGCTGGCAGAAATATGCGGCGCCAAACAACCCGTTAAAAAAATAGATGGCGTGAGCTTTAAAGATCTTTTATTAGGCGACATGAACAGCACCCCGCGCAACGAGTTTGCATATTATTATGACCGGAATAATTTAAAAGCCATACGCAAAGGACAGTGGAAATTAGTGTTTCCGGCAAAATCGCGCACCTACGGGCCTCCTTCTACTATTGAAAACGACCGTTATCCGGGTAAGACTTATGAAGTAGAAGTACCGCTCGCATTATACAATCTAAGTACAGATCCCGGCGAAGACAGAGATGTAAAAGACCACCATCCTGAAATAGTAAAAGAGCTGGACGCAACCGCTCAAAAATACAGAGAACAGCTGGGCGACGGGCTTACTAATACGATAGGGAAAGAAGTAAGGCCCGCCGGCAAGTTATAATCCATTGTTTACAATAATCAACTATACATGAAGTCTTCTCTACTTTCTCTCAGCCTGCTTATCACAACTGTGCTGTGCGCCCAAACAGAAACGCCTCTTGACCAGCTTATCGCCTCCAATTTTAAAACTGCTGCAGCGCAATACAAACTGCTTGAAAAGAATACGCCCAGCGACAAGATGCCTAAAACCTTTAAAGACGGCAAGTCTGAAGCATCGGGCACGGGCTGGTGGACAAGCGGCTTTTTCCCCGGCAGCCTTTGGCTCATCTATGAAGCGACAGGCGATAATGAAATAAAAGCAATCGCTGAGAAAAGGCTAAAACTTGAAGAAAAAGAGCAACGCTTTACCGGTAATCATGATATCGGTTTTATGATATTCTGTTCTTTTGGCAACGCTTATCGCATCACCGGAAACCCCACTTACAAAAAGGTGATCGATACCGCAGCCTTTTGGCAAATCAAAAGATACAAACCTTCGATACATGCCATTCAATCGTGGAACCAGTCCAATAAGTTTCGCTGCCCCGTCATCATCGACAATATGATGAACCTTGAACAACTTTGCTGGGTAAGCCAAAATGGCGGTGATCCCAAATACAAAGACATTGCGATCACGCATGCCAACACCACACTCAAAAATCATTTCAGAAAAGATCACAGTTCCTATCACGTGGTTGATTATGATATCGAAACGGGAAATGTTTTAAAAAAGGTGACGCACCAGGGCTATGCTGATGAATCTGCCTGGTCGAGAGGCCAAGCTTGGGGCTTATATGGTTACACGATGATGTACCGGTTCACGAAAAATAAGAAATATTTAAAGCAGGCGCAGGCGATTGCAAAATTCATGATCGAACACCCCAACATGCCTTCAGATATGATCCCCGTTTGGGATTATAATACACCCGAAGGTGTAAATGCATTGAGAGACGCATCGGCCGGCGCCATTATGGCTTCCGCCTTAATGGAATTGGCCCAATACACTAAAAAGAAACAGGCAAAAAAATATCGAGCTGTAGCGGCCACGGCCATACAAACTTTATCGACACCGCAATACCTGGCGCAGCCCGGTGAAAATGGCGGTTTCGCGTTGAAGCACAGCGTGGGCTCTTTGCCGGGCAACTCGGAGGTTGACGTACCCCTAACCTATGCTGATTACTATTTCTTTGAAGCGATGCAGCGCTACAAATCATATCTTAATGAATCAAAATAAAACTCGGCTAACCAGCGCTACATTTTTTTACGTCCTTGCTGCGCTCGTTATTTTCTCTTCATGTAAGGAAAAAAATACTGTCAGGGAAAATGATGTTCCACCAGCGAAAAAGGCGCAGCGCTATGCGATGGTTACCGGGCTCAACCCCGAAAAAGAAGCTTATTACCGACAATTGCATGCTGATGCCTGGCAAGGCGTGCTCGACAAAATAAAAGCCTGCCACATTGAAAACTATTCTATCTACCTGAAAGAAATCGATGGCAGACCTTATTTATTCAGCTATTTTGAGTATGTGGGCAATGACTTTGAGGGCGACATGCAAAAAATGAGCGAAGATTCAATCACGCAACGCTGGTGGAAAGAAACGGATCCCTGCCAGGTGCCGCTTCCTGATGCAGCCAAAGAAAATAAAATCTGGTCGCCAATGGAAGAAGTTTTTCATACCGATTAGCGACCAGACACCTTATAGCTTTTTCTAAAAACCTACCGGCTCTACAACGAACGAATATTCATAGTCGCCGTAAGGAAGCCTGTAAGGCTCAAGTGGCAAGGCGCCCCAACTATTTTCACACCCCAATCCCATCTGAATTTTATCAATTGTAAGATTGGTAAAGTTGGCAGGTTGCACCAATTCAGAATGGCGCTGGTCTTTTTCCGGGCCATCGTCGAGCGACTCAATGGAGTAATGCAGTGCAGACATAGAAAGCGGCGCATCGGCATACACTTTCAAGCCGCGACCACCTTTTGTCATCAGCTTCCACCAGCGGATATCCGTTTTTGTTCCCGTTTCCTGCGGGCGGATATAAGGATAGAACTGTTCCTCCACGGTTTGGTTGAAAATACCCAAAAACGAGGAATGGTTACGATCGCTGTAATTTTCAAAAGGGCCACGGCCATAATAGGAAATATGATCTACATCTTTAAGTAGCTGCACCTGCATCCCAAAGCGGAACATTCCCGACACTTTCGCGGAGCGGTCCGCTTCAAGTTTTTGTGCCACTTTTATTTTTCCTTCTTTATCGATTTGGTAAGTCAATAACAATTTGCCGGAAACAGCGGGCATTTCATAACTGGCTTCCACATGCACGACACCTTCCTTTATTTGTGGCTTTAGCGCTTTCAGCTTCAATTCCGGATGCTTCCAAACGGCATATTTTTGCTGAAGTTTTGCACCAAAATCGTTATCGGTAGGCGCTCTCCAAAAGTTCGGCGTTAGTTCGCTACCCGCTGCGAGCAAATCGGATCCGCCAATGCGGTATAAACTTAAAAAGCCGTTTGCCTTATTAAACTCAATATCAATTTTATCATTTTTGATAATGAGATAATTTCTGTCGTTTTCCAAAACTTCGAGGGGTGACCCAACATCATCCGTTTTGGCAAAAGCGCTGTTTTTAAAACTATACGGTTGAATAACCAACTGATTTTTGGCAACCACCCACCCCGCTTTTACCAGGTCTCCATAGCGCTTTTGTTTAAAATCAACATTCAGCAAAACTTCAGCATCAGCAGCAATGCCGTCCAAATCATAGGGCAACTGCACCGCTTTCGTTTGCTGAGGCTGTACATCCAATTGTTGGACTACGCCATGCTGAACCGATGTACCATTAACCAACAGTTCCCATTCGGCATAATAATTATCCAGATCGACAAAGAAATTTTCATTGTGGATATCAACAGTTCCTTTCGTCAGATCTACCGGTTTTACCCAAATAGATTGATAGAAATAACCCACTTCATACATATGCGGATTGAGGGTGCGATCGGGGCTAATCAGTCCATTATTATTAAAATTATTATCGGAGGCGTCGTAGCGGTTGTAATCGCCGCCGTATGCATAATAAGTAATTCCTGCTGCGTTTTTTTTGTGCAAAGCCTGGTCTACAAAATCCCAGATAAAGCCGCCCTGAAAGCTGGGATATTTTCTTACCAGGTCCCAGTACTCTTTAAAGCCGCCTTCTGAATTACCCATCGCATGCGCGTATTCACACTGGATCAGCGGCTTTTTAGGATTGCTCTTTCCATAGGCCTCGCTGGCTTTCACTGTAAGGTACATCGGGCAGTAAACATCGGTGAAATTGTTAGTACCCGCCTGCTCGTATTGCACCGGCCGAGACGGATCTTCCTTTTTGATCCAGGTATAACAAGCTTCAAAATTGGGCCCAAAGCCGGCTTCGTTACCCAACGACCAAATGATCACCGAAGGATGATTAAAATTGCGTTGCACGTTTCGCTCATTTCTTTCGAGATGCGCCTTTGCGAACAGCTTATTTTTTGCCAGTGTTTTATCTCCATAGCCCATGCCATGCGATTCGATATTTGCTTCGGCAACTACATAGAGTCCGTATTGATCGCAGAGGTCGTACCATAAATTATCATCGGGGTAATGGCAGGTGCGTACCGCATTGATATTATGCTCTTTCATAATCCTGATGTCCTCAATCATGCGTGCCCGTGACACGTAATAACCTCTATCCGGATCCATCTCGTGTCGGTTAACACCTTTGATAAGGATAGGCTGCCCGTTTACCAGGAGTTGCCCTCCTTTTACTTCCACATTTCTGAAACCAACCTTTACCGGGATCACTTCTGTCAGCTTGCCTTTATTAAAAACGGATGCAACAAGTGTGTACAGGTAGGGTGATTCGGCCGACCACTTCTGAGGATTGGCAACGTCGATCGCAACCTTGCTTGTGCCGCTTATATTTAACTCCTTGGTTACAACCGTAGCGCCTTTTTGATCAAGCAATTTAAAATGAAGGCTGGCAGGCCCCGAAACAGACATATCAATATTAAGAACGGCGTCCCGGAAAGCTGCGTCAAGCGTTGGAACCACGCGAATATCCTGCACACGTTGCTTTTCCCTTGCATAGAGATAGCAATCCCGGCCCACACCCGATAAGCGCCAGAAATCCTGATCTTCGAGATAAGACCCGTCGCTCCAGCGAAAGGTTTGAAAAGCAATTAAATTCGGTTTACCGGGTATTAAATATTTGGTAAGGTCAAATTCAGCCTCCAGTTTACTGTCCTCACTATAACCTACAAATTTCCCGTTTACCCATAAATACATATTTGAAGTCACCGATCCAAAGTGAGCGAAAATGTCTTTGTCTCTCCAGTCGGCCGGAACAACAAATGTCTTGCGGTAAGATCCCACATGATTATTAACTTCAGGCACAACGGGAGGCGTTAGCGGAGCCTGATTATGCCAGGCATAACCTACGTTTTTATAAACCGGATCGCCAAAGCCATTCAATTCCCAGTTGCCCGGCACCGGCATTTCGGCCCAGCCTTTATCATTAAAATTCGTCTGAAAAAAATCCATAGGTCGCTCATTGGCATCTTTCACCCAATTGAATTTCCATACACCGTTGAGCGTCATAAAGCGAGCCGAATGTTTCTTTTCTTCTTTCAGGGCCAAGGCCTCGTTTTCATAAGCAAAAAAATGAGTTCGCATCGGAGCCCTGTTGATCGCATTGACAGCAGGATCCTGCCACTCCGCTTTTTGTCCAATAGCAGTAAACCCGGCAGCAGTCAGCAGTATGGCCAAAGCCATATGCCTTAGACCGTTCATCGTTGATTTCATCCGTATATTTTTTATGTTTTTATGGATCGCATGGAACTTATCAAGTAAAAATTTTCATATCACTATGTGATAAACATGAAAATTTTACAATGAACGTTTCATCAGAGATTTTTTTGAGGGATGAATATACAACCACTTCTTTTAACAGGACGCAAATATCCCTGATTATTCATGGCGACTCAGCTATTTCCGTGACGTCATCTGTTTAAATAGAATGCCTGCCAGTAACTGGTGTATCCATGCTGCCCGGGTAAATCGGGCCTCGTAGCAGAAACCATGCGGCGTGCAGCTTTAGCGGTTGATCGTCCTCTTTTTTACCCTTTCAAAGTGAGGCGACAGATGTTCTTTCATGCCTTTTCGAAAATCTTCGGGTTTTCCTTTTTTCAGCAGGTCGAGCAAATCGCGATGCGTTACTTTTCCTACTTTGGCTTTGCCTGTTAATTTTTGCTCTTCTTTTACGACATATTCAAACACGGGCAGCAATATATTTTGAAAACGCTGAAAAGTGTCGTTGCCTGTCATAAGGTATAGCTTACTATGAAAATCAACTTCAAATTTCAGGCGAAAGGGTTGTTGAATTTTGTTAACCTCCTTTTCCACGATTTGTTCCAACTGATCAATATCCTTGTTGGTAATGCGCGAAAATAAAATATCAGCCAGTCCCATTTCGAGCACCAGTCGCAATTCAAACAGGTCTTGCAGCGTTTTTTGATCGAGAATCAGCGGATCCATTACACGTTCAAAACCGCCCATGATATCCGGCTCGGCCAATACCGTTCCCCGTTTTTTTCTGGATTCGATCATTCCTAACATACGCAGCCTGCTCAACGCTTCGCGCACCACATTGCGGCTAACATCGAGCGCTTCAGCAAGTTCGATTTCCTTTGGAAGCGCGTCGCCTGGCTTAAAAGCCTTCTTCTTTAAAAATTCTCTTAAACGCAACTCTACGATATCAGCCATGGTGGTGGATTCTATCCTCCTGATGTCGTTGCTTAAATTACCGTTTGGCATATAAAAAATTGATGGTGTTATGGAACGAAAGTAAAATTATTTATGAATATGTAGAACAAAAAAAATATATGCACATGAAGTTGGTACGCTGAATTCATTAGTGTTAATGAGCAATGACCTGCGTTCGCAACAACTGTTTGCTTAACCGGCAGGCGATCACTTCCTTAGATGTACCTCTCCCATAAAGGATGAGGATGGATCCATCTTTTAAAACAGCGATATCGGAATAATTGACCACACCCTCCCGAATTAAATATCGTTTGAGCCAGCTATGGCCATTATCTGCACTGGCCTGCAGCACCATGTTGTGCCGGCCGGGACCTTCAGGGAAACTCGACAATAAATAAGATTGATGTTTTACCGTTGTGACATTAAATCCCATATCGACCACCGGCAACGGCCCCATCGAGCCTTCGTGCCAGGAACTCCAGGTAAAACCATTGTCTTCACTCCATGAAAATAATCTCCGTTGCGCGCGCGCCGATCCGCTGGGCCTGGCGTTCATCAACACGCTCCCATTTTTTAGAGCTACAAGACGGCTTTCATTTCCTTCCAGGCTATCCGCAGCGGGTACATAGTTTCCGTTTTCCCAACTCAGCCCGTGATCATCACTGATCAGTACGGATACGCCATACGCGCGCTGCGACCGTTCATATTTAATACTTCGCCTGTGCCACACCTGAACCAACAACCTGCCATTTTTTAGCACGACGCCATGCCCCGGCCCAGGTAAATGAAATGGGCGCTGTAGCGGATCATCAGCAAATAAGTGCGTTAGCTCGACCGGCGCCGACCAGGTTTTGCCATGATTGCGACTTACAATTTTGTAGAGATGAGATGAATCGTTGTGAAAGTTTTGCGCATAGAATAAATGAATACCACCGCGCCGGTCTACAACCGGTGTAGGATTGGCAAAACAAGCGCCAGCCGTGCTTCTCACAATGATCTTTGAAGCGCTCCATGTGCTGCCGCCATCCTCGCTTCGCTTTAATACAATATGGTGGGCGCTTGCATCGCCCGGGCGGATTCTTCCTTCGGCAAACGCAAGAATTGCTCCATTTTTCGCCTCGGCTAATCCATAAACAAAATGCTCTTTAATTTCGCTGTCGCTGCCTGAAGCAGGCCAAACCACCGATCCCTGCGGGGCCTGTGCGTTTGCGAAACCAGCCAACAACATCAATAATGAAAAGATGATGAATTGCGCCATAACGTCCTTTTTATAAATCGGTCGCTGTCAACAACGTGCCGGACTCAAAAAGTTTTTCTGGTGGCATGGAAATAAAAACCATCTTTTCATAAGATTTATTGATTCCTGCTTCGATAAAAAGGCCGAGATTACCATTGGGCAACCGGGTCAGGCTCGAATAGCCGCAAGGCCCTTCATAAATAAGTTTGCTATTCGACCAGCTTTCGCAATTATCAAAACTTGCCTGCAATGTCATATGGGTACGGCCAACAGCTACTGCAGGGTTTAAAAATACATGCATTGGCTTTTGCTTTAAGCCGCCAAAGTTTAGTATACTGGCCTGGCAGATCGATTCGGTTAACTGGTAGTCGTGTGAAACAGGGCTCCAGGTAGCGCCACCGTCTTTGCTAAGGCTAATAGCCCTCGACGATTTTCCGTTGTAAGACCGCATATTCATCATCAGCGTACCGTCCCCGAGTTCGGTCACCTGGCTTTCATTACATCCCGGTTTAATAGCCTCGCTTCTTTTCCATGTTTGTCCTTTGTCGTCAGAATATAACACGTGAGCTCCATACCCGTAAGGCCCTTTCCGAACTTTTCCTTCCGGATCGTCGTAACTATGATTAGCCGGAATCACCAGCCGTCCTTTATAGGCTCCGGTTTTTATCTGTATGCCTATGCCCGGGCCGGTCGCATACCAGCCCCACGACTCGTCGCGGGCAGAAGCGCCCATGCTTACCGGGTTAGACCAGGTGAGGCCGTCGTCGTCAGAATAACAAACAAAGGGCAAGCGCGGCGAAATAGAAGTCTTATTGATGATGGCCGTTTCTCCATCTTTTCCATTATTCCATGATGTCACCAGCCAGATGCGCCCGGTTTCCATGTCCACCACCGGACAAGGATTGCCGCAGGTATTTTGACCATCGTCCCAAACAACTTTTTCTCCGCTCCATGTTTTGCCATTATCGCTGGAGCGTTTTACTAAAAGATCGATATCGCCGGTATCTCCGGCCTCCCGCGCTTCGCAAAATGCAAGCACGGTCCCTTTTTTTGTTACGACCATGGCGGGAATGCGATAGTTGTTATACTTTCCTTTTCCCTGCTCCCACAACACGGATGTATGCACTTTTTTAGGTTTGTCTATGCCTGCGTAAGAGCAACAAAATACAGCCAACCCACATACGAGGCCCAGCAACAAATTTCTTTTCATATACATTTTTTTAAATAAAAGTTTAGACAACGACAACCCAACGCATCAGGTCTTTCGCGGGTTTTAAAATTTAATCATGTTACCTCCTGCCCCATCATCTTTTCCGGTAGGCCTCCAAGACAGCCTGCATCCGACTTTCTACGGCCTGATACTTTTTATTTCCCGTCAGGTTTTCCGTTTCCACACCATCGTTTGACAACTGGTACAACTCCCTTGCTTCGATCGAATCTGTGTTAAGATTATACCATAGCGTGTAGCGAAAATCGGCGTCGCGCATCGTGTAACCCATGTGCGTAGGCTTTTGTGCGGTTATCGCTTTATAGGGGCGGCAAAACTGGCTGAAAGCAACGCCGTTCCATTTCTTTTTCGGATTGCTAATGAGAGGAACCAGGCTTTTACCGCTTAACGGCGTATGGGCATCAATACCACAAAGGGCTGTCAATGTAGGATAGATATCCACTGCCTCCACAATTGCATCAGAATGGCCGGCAGTTTTGGAAAACCCGGGAACAGCGATCAACAGCGGGATACGCGCGTCCAGCTCAAAGTTGGTTGACTTACACCACAGTTCCTGCTCGCCCAAATGATAACCATGATCGCCCACCAAAACCACAATCGTATTCTTATCGAGGCCGAGCTGCTTCAATTCGGAAAGGACTTTTCCGATTTGCGCATCCACAAAACTAATACAGGCATAATAACCTCTTACCAAATCGGCTCTTTGTTGAGGGCTTAGAGCGGCTTCTTTCGGTATGTCGGTATATCCCCGCAATTCCTGCCATTGATGGAAAGCGATATCAGGCGCAGCTTTAGGCCTGGGGATCTTTGCATAATCATCAACAGAAATATCAGCATACTTATCCCAATATTTTTTAGGCGCACAAAATGGAAGATGAGGTTTTTTGAAACCAGTCGCCAGAAAAAAAGGTTCGCCGGAACTTTTATATTGCCGCAGCAACCGAATAGCCTCGTCCGAAATCTTCCCATCGGGATAACCGCTATCAGGCCCTTCAATAAATTCCATGGCTGCGGCTTTCCGCCCGGTCTTATTAACCGACAGATGATAATCCTGGCCTCGTGTTGCCAGGTTTTGCGTTTTAGGAGAAGACCAGCTCACCGTGTCTTCTGTGGCTTTTGTACCATGAAAAATTTTCCCCAGGCCTACGGTTGTGTAACCGCTATTTTTAAAAGCCTGTGGCAAGGTTACGGCGTCAGGCACCTTATCTCGAAAATGTGTTACTAAATCTGTAACCCCGGTCTCGTCGGGCCGCAAGCCGGTAAGCATGGAAGCGCGTGAAGGATTACAAACTGCCTGTTGGCAGTAGGCCCTGTTGAAAACGATGCTTGCTGCGGCCAGCCTATCCATATGCGGCGTGATGACTTTTGAGTTGCCATAGCAACCCAGATCAGGCCGCAGGTCATCCGCCATAATGAAGAGCACATTATATTTCGGAGAGCGGTCGGCGCCAGCCGCATTCAACCAAACAGGCCAACAGGCGACGCAGGCCCAGCAAACAATAAACCTTATTAGCATTTTTTTCAAAAGCATATATTTTAAAAATTAAAATGAGGATCCATAAACGGTTTATAAGGAAGTAGGCTCCTCTCTCTTTTTTCGAGCCCTTCGGTCCGGATCATTTCAAAAAGTTTTCGCGCTACCGATTTATCCGCTAATGCATCATTGGTTTGCTGCTGCCAGTTTTTAAGGGCTGCCTGAAGCCTTTTAAGTACCGGTTCATACTTGCTTTGATCGGCGATATTGCTCCACTCATAAGGGTCTTGCCAGAGATCATACAACTCATATTCCGGCGGATTCTTCATCAGCTGATATGCCTGTCTCGCTGCCGGTGCGAGATTTTTAAATAAAACGGCTTCAGATAACTTAACAGTATGATTCAGTGTGTAAGCAAACCCAGGGTTTTCCAAGCCAGCCAGTGGATTATAAATCAACTTATACCTTTCGTCGCGAACGCTTCGCTGCGGATAGGGTTCATTATTTGAATGCGTATGAAACTCTGTAAACAGGTATCGGCGGGGAATGTAGCTTTCACCGTCGAGCAGCGCGACAAAAGATTTTCCAGGAAGGTAGGCCGGTACTTTTAATCCGGCCCATTCCAAAACAGAGGGGTACACATCGATCGTGCTCACCAAATCTTTCACTCTTTTGGGAGCGGTGCCTTGGGCGTAAACAATAAGCGGAATGCGCACACCGCCTTCGTAGCAGGTGCGTTTTCCCCTCAGCATATCGGCCCCATGATCGCCCATATAAATTACAACCGTATTATCGCCTTTGCCTGATTTATTTAAAACCTCTATCAAATCGCCCACATATTTATCCAGCCGCATGATACTGTTGTAGTAGTTGGCGGTAAGCGTTTTCAGCTGCTCATTTTGAATACCCATATAAGGCAAGGCCTCTGTGTCCTGCGGGAGAAGCGGTTGGGCAGGGACACCATCTACCTGTTTTAAAAAAGGTGCATGGGCATCCGGGTAATTAACCTGTAGGAAAAATGGTTGGGACGATTGATTGATAAACTTTTTCGCCGCTTCGGTATAGCTCTCTAAATTATTCCTCTTAAAATTCGCATCGGAGAGGACTTTAAAATCGAATGGAAATGCGGCTTTCGGATTGATATGTAGTTTTCCGATAATTCCCGTTTCGTAACCAGCCTCTTGAAGGCTTTTGGGAATATTGGGCGTCTTCGGATTAAAAAGCTCATACTTCCAGGTGGCCAAACCAATCTGCCCGTTTTGATGCGGATATAATCCTGTTAAAAAGGAAGCCCGCGATGGCGAACAACCAGCCTGGGTTACATAGGCGTTTTCGAAAACTACACCCCGCTTTGCCAATTGATCGAGGTGGGGTGTGGGGACTGGCGCACCATAACATCCGAGTTCGGGGCCGTTATCTTCCGACACAATGAGCAAAATATTTGGACGTTGCCGGGCGTTCAAACCCAACAAAGCGCAACAACCGATACATAATAAGAAGCCTTTCATGCTTGTCGATAAATAAATGTTTACTAAAAATTCTAATACCTGCCCGATCGTTCCGGTCCGGTATCAATCGCGTGAACAGTGGCATCAAAACTTTGGCGCAACAGATCCATTTTGATACTCGTGTAAGAGGGGTCATCCCACAAATTTCTATATTCATCCGGGTCTTTCTTTAAATCAAACAGTTCCCCCATACTATGCCCGTGATATACGACAAGCTTATATTCCTGCGTGCGGAACATAGTGCCGTAGCCCAGGCTGGCATCGGTACGATCATCGTCATCATAATATTCACTTCTTACAAAATCACGATGATAGCCGGGCGTTTTCTTCCCCGTAAGTATCGGTAACAGGCTTTGCCCCTGCATCTTTTTGTCGCGCGGTAACCCTACCAATTCCAGGATAGAAGGTACAATATCTGTTAGCTCTACCAGAGCATCACTTTGAATATTACGTTCAAACAACGAGGGATACCAGAAAATAAGCGGCACGCGGACGAGGCTTTCATAAAACCGGCAACCTTTGTTGATCAGCCCATGATCACCGGTCATATCGCCATGATCTGAAGTAAAAATGATCAGCGTATTATCGAGCTGGCCGGTTTCTTTTAACACATTGAGTAAACGTCCGATATTCTCATCGATCAAATCAATCTGCGCCCAGTAACGCGCAAGCCTTTCCCGGTTTTGTTTTGCCGTATATTTTTTAGGCTGCGACTGAAATTTGACATTATTAAATACTGATTTCTCTTTCAGATCCGATTCTTTAAAAAGCGGATCAGGAAGCCTGGACAAATCATAACGATCTAAATATTCTTTTGGCGGATCTAAAGGCCCGTGCGGATCGTAGATATTCAGACTGAACATCCAGGGCCATTCCCGCCGGTCAGAAATAAAATCTATCGCCCTGTCAACACACCATGTGGTTTGATGATATTGAGCGGGTACATAGCCAAGTTCGGTTTTAAGTTTTAAAATATCAACGCCCTTGTCGCGCCAATATTTGATATACTGATTAGCAGCTCCTCCCTGATAAGGGCTGTGGCTATAGTTAAACACCTGATAGCCGTCGTCTTTCGCACGCAGCTCGGGCCGGTTCACCATAGCTGAGGAGAGATGAAGCTTACCAGCCAACCCGCATTCATAACCGGCATCTTTTAAAGTTTTAGTAATTAAAGGCGCTGCCTCGGCCCATGTGGCCACACCATTTTTCGTTGTGTGAAGGGTGGAAGGATACATTCCTGTTAAAAAGCTGGCCCGACTCGGCGTACAAAAAGGCGCCTGACAAAAAGCTTTGGTAAAACTGACCCCTTCTTTTACCAGCCTGTCGATATGGGGCGTTTTCACATATGGATTTCCCAAAGCGCCGATGGTGTTCCACTTCTGTTGATCGGTGCAAATCCATAAAATATTTGGAGCGTTTTTTTTAACCTTTATAAACGGGGCATTCCAACCCTTAACCGCATCAGCTTTTTCCTCCGATTGAGATCGTAAACAAAAAGGCAAAAGCATCCAACATCCCATAAAACTCAGGATCAAAAAACACCTTCCGAGCCGTAGCGAAGATGGCTTTATGTTGCTATTCAGCATATATTGGACATCGTTTGATTTCATACGGGCATCACTATTTTTGAAGATCAGCTACCTGCTCGGCGTTGCTGACCGGAATATCTTTTCGAAACGCTACGATGACTTTTTCCCACTCAGGCTCATCTGCCAGATTTTTTGTCTCCAAAGGATCGATTTGATGATCATAGAGCTCTTCGGATCCATCAGCATACTGAATGTAGCGCCACCGCTCGGTTCTCAATGCATGGTTACCTTTCATGTAAGTCATCAGTGCGGGCGGCGTTGTCATTGGATTATTTTTCAATAAAGGCATCACGCTAAAACCGTCCGCTTGCTGCGGAATAGGTAACCCGGCGAGTTCGCAAAGCGTCGGATAAACGACAGTCATGTCAACGGGCGTCCGGATGACAGCATTAGGTTTAGTCAAGCCGGGCGCTACTATCACAAAAGGGATATGGGTTGATTTTTCCCAAAGTGCAAACTTTTCGAAATGCTGCTTTTCTCCTAAATGAAATCCATGATCTGACCAAAGCACGATGATCGTATTATCTTTGTATTGACTTTTATCAAGCGCGTCTATCAGCTTCCCAATCATTTCGTCCGCAAATCCCGCACATGCCTGATAAGCCCGAACATAGTCGGCGTAAGCATTTGGATATGTTGTTTTTGCCTGCATCATGCCTTGCCAAAACCAATCGGTTGGTGCGAGCAATGTTTGCGCGCCCGGTGGCAGGTCCTGCACATCATCCTTAATCAGTTCCGGCATTTTCAAACGCTCCCGCGGATATTTTTCAAAAAATTCCTTCGGCGCGAAAAAGGGGGAATGCGGCTTATAGATGCCGACATTTAAAAAAAACGGGCGATCATGTTTTTGATTAATTTTTTGAATAGCATAATCAACAGTCCGAAAATCCGCTGTTTGCGATATATCTTCGGGCCATGCGCCCCAGTCCGTGTTGCGCGAACCATACGCCGGCAATCCATTCAATTTTTTTTCGGGATACGGTTCGTTGATAGCCATCATCAAATATTCATCAAAGGAGGCATTGTCGTGAAAAGCCCAATCGTTATGGTGATGAAATATTTTACCGGCGCCACAAACAAAGTACCCGTTTTGTTTAAAATATTGTTGGATCGTCTTCGCACCAGGCAGCGCCCTGCGCCAATCGGAACTGTTACCATAAACACCTGTTTTATGAGGTCGGGTGCCGGTAAGCACCGAAGCGCGCGACGGGTTACAAGCCGGAGAAGAAGCATAAGCGTGCGAAAAAAAGGCGCCTCTTCTTGCGAGACTTTGTATATGGGGCGTTTTGATAGGATGATCCGGATCAAACAAGGTTGTCCAATCGTTCATATCGTCGATCGTTATAAAAAGAATATTGGGTTTGCTTTGCTGTGCAGCCATTCCGCAGAGGAAAAGAACCTGCATCAGGAAGCTTACTAAAATCCTTCTTACCCATTTCATTGAAGTGTTTTTTCGTTTTACTTTTTATAAAAGACGATACCTTCCTGTGGGCTTTCCACGCCGCCCTCCATTACTATCAGCAATTTTCCGTCATTGGCGACCACCGCGTCCATCACGCCTGCCGGCGTGTTATACCCCGAATAAGTAGTGTTGGTAAAAAGCGGCCCCAAAGATGTGAACGACGCGCCGCCGTCCGTACTTTCAAACAGCGTCGGCACCACTCCGAAAGCGGGGCCGTCAAATACCCGGTTATCGGATTCGCGGCTGGTTGCATTGATCGTATAAATGCGCCCCCCTCCATGGCTTAGCGCTACCCCGGGATAAGTATGACTGTTATTTGCCGTTGCCATGCCTGAGCCAATTGAAACCGGAGCCGTCCAGGTGGCGCCGCCATCGCTGCTGTAAGACACGCGCTTACTCTGCGGAGAAGCATTACCATGTGTCAACACTAACATCAATCTTGAATCGGCCAGTTCCACCACGGATCCTGCTGTATTGTTGCTACCTCCAAGCACAGCGCCTGTTTGCCAGCTAGCACCGTGATCGTCTGAAAAGGCAACTTTTACGGCCTTGCCGCCATAAACCACCGGCATAACCAATCTATTCTTATAGGTACCCGTTGCGAGCTCAATGCCATGCGCTGAACTACTTTTCAGATATCCCCTCGGAACATCAGCCAAACTTGCCGTAATATCAACGGGGGTTGACCAGGATTGGCCGTTGTCTGTGGAAACAGTTTGATACATCGTCTGTTCCGGCAAATAACTGATACTGCCGTTGACCAGGTTCGTATTTAATTTGCTATAGTGTAAGATAATTTTACCATCAGCCGTTGACACAACCTGGGGGAAGCCGTAAGTTTCATCCGAATCTTCGCCGGCGATCACGATCATTTGATCGTCCCAGCTGCTGCCGTTATCTGTTGAGCGTTTCATGACAATGTCGGTGTTTCCGGCAGGCATGGTATTTTGGGCCACTCTCTCGAAAGCATTGCCTGGATTAGATCTTCCTTCCGCAAAGAGCAATAAATTACCATTTGAAGCCTTCGTAAGCGCGGGGGCCTGTAGTCTGCTATAGCCTTGTTCATATTCATGCATGGCATAATCCATACTAAACATATCGTTGCTCTCGATATAAAAATCATGCATGGTGATGAAATTGCGCCAGGGGCGGATCATCGGTGTGAAATAATACAAACGGCCGCGGGGCATTCTAAATGTAAAACACAGCGTGCCATTTATTTTTACATAAAAGAGATAGTTGTGAATGACCACTTCTATGTCGGCGGGCACGCCCGGAACGATAGCTTCATTCACTGTGGGCCAGCCTTGATCAGGGTTTACCGAAATCGTTGTTCCGTAAAGATCTACGAAGAACGTAGGAGCAATATTACTAAACCCATCCATACCAAAAACAAACTGATCGCCGGTCTCCCAGCTCGTTCCAAGTACCAGCCCGGCGGCCGTGCCGCTAAACGTGCCGATTGTGGCTTTGGCATACATATAAAAACTTTTGCCTTCACCGATCGGAACAAAGTATTTTGATATTACCCAATTAAACTGATAACTATTTGGATTGCCCCCCAGATGGTCGGCATCGGAAAGCGGGTAATAATTTCTGTGAGGCCGCAATCGTACGCCGGTAGATTCTTTCAGCCAGGAAAGGGTATCGTTCATAGGCTTATAGTCAGTAAACCCTTTGAACAAAATCTTTTCATAATCCGGAACATTATCCTTCATCAACCACACGCCTGCCTGCCTGCTCGTGTCGAAAGGAAACGGCAGCGAATCAACTACGTTTACAAAAGAAGTATCCTCAAAAGGTCCGGGCATATCAAAATGTTGTTCCTTGTAACATCCTGTTGACACACTCAGCAGCGCCAATATGGACGCTACAAAGGCTAATATTATAAAGTTCTTTTTCATATCACATGATTATCATTAGTAAATCTGGCGATCGATTATTTAATTAAGATCATTCCCACAATTTGGGGTCAATAGGTATAAACCAGGCCGCTTCGTCCTGAAGTTTTTGAAGAATTTCTTCGCGGCGGGGTGCGCTGTATTTGGCAGCCACAGCGGCAGCCAACTGGTTGGTGCCGGAAAGCCTCGACCACAGCATCAGGTCGTACCAGCGCTTTCCTTCGAAAGCATTTTCGCGCGCCTTCTCTTTAAAAATTAAGGCTAACATAAAGTTCCGATCGCGATAGTTCGTTTCAGCAGGATCCAGTTCTTCCAAACCACGCGCCACGCGCAGCATGTTCACAAAATTGAACGCCGTTGAATAATCGCTTAACATCAGATCGGCCAGGGCCTTATAAAGATAGGCGTCAGCGCTTCTGTAAAGATGCCAGCTGGCGTCGCTCTGATAGCCGGGGCGCATGGAAACTACATTGTCAGAGCCAATATATTTCCAGATGACAGTGTCGCCATCCATTACTTTATAACTAAAACTTGTTCTGATGTCGCCCGGCTCTTTAGAAAAAATGCTGTCGATTGCCCATGCAGAAGGTTTTAAAAAATAACGCCCACCATCTTTTTCGACGGAGGAAGTAAATTCCTGCAAGCGGTTTGTTTCAAAACTATTGGGGTAGCGATAACCGAGCAAAAACAAAGAATGCAACGACGCATACGAACCTGTAAATTGGTTGACCCAGGTTCCGGAAGCACCAAGGGTATGATTGCTGTTTAATACCGGGGAATTGGAAAAAGCCGAAGCCGCCTGGTAATCCCCCAGCCAAAGCGCCAGCTCGGCTGCAAAGGTGGCGGCCATTGCCTGCGATACGCGGCCGTAACGCTCCTGAGCAGGCAATGAGTTTCTATTCCATTGATAATTGATCGGTAAAATACCCAACACCGTTAGTACATCCTCATAGATCATTTGTATCGCCTGGTCGCGGCTTTGCGGGTAATAAAACGAACCGCGAATATCGTCGTTAGAAAGATGATTCACCTTCCTGACTAAAGTGTCGCCTGCCTGGTTTACATAACGAATACCTTCGGCATGGTCTGAAAACATCATGGGAAAGCGCACAAAATTTTTAGCCAGCATAAAATGATTAAATGCTCTCAGTAGCAGCGCTTCGGCATAAAAAGCGGCGGCATCGCGATCAAGAATTTTATCATCGAGCTGCGCGACAGCGTACACTTTTTCTAACTGACGGTTGCACCTTGCGATCGACTGATAAATGCCGGCATAGCTGGTATAGGGGTTTTCCACGCTTATGGAATTGGTTACGAACTCATTGATATAAGGGTCGGGTTCTTTTTGACCCGTGGTAACCATGTCAGCCCTTGCATCACCCCACAAAAGGAATTTATGTACCTCATGTGTTAAAGGTTCATACATCCCGAAGGCACTGGCATTCAGATCTTCCCTGTTTTTATTAAAATCGATTTCCTTGATAACAGCGTAAGGATCGACATCGTAAAAATCTTTGCAACCGCCCAGCAGCAAAGTCAAACAGCCCGATACAAAGATCAAAATGAAACGGCCTAGCATGGCTGGGTTTTGCTTTTGAACCGGCGGCTGGTATATTTTTTTTATTGAATCGTTATTCATAATAAGTTTGTTTATTACGTTAAAGCGACAACTTAATTCCTACAATAACTGCTTTAGGCAATGGCGATGCGCCGAAGTCAATGCCCCGCATCAACGGACTGGAAGAGGAAACCACTTCTGCATCGAGGCCGCTGTAAGAGGTAAGTGTAAAAAGATTCTCACCCGTTATCTTAACCTGCAGGCCCTTGATGAAAGACGCGGTCGGCTTCAAAGGCACATCATATCCTAAACTTAAAAATTTCAGTCTTGTGTAACTGCCGTCTTCCACCCAGAGGCTGGACGCCGCACCGTTGTAGGATGGGTCGCCATAAGCTGCGCGGCTCAACATCCCGTTGCCGGGCGCAGCTTCCGACTTCCATCTATTGGCCACTTCAGGCGACTGATTGGAATAGTCGCTCATCAAATGCAGCCGCTGTTTAAAGCTGTTATAGATTTCCTGTCCGTAAGCATACGCGAAGCGGGCGCTCAGCGAAAGCCGCTTATAATGCAGCTGAGATCCGAATCCTCCATAATATTTCGGCAACAGACTGCCGATCACCTGCTGGTCGCGCTCGTTGATTTTTCCGTCTTTATTCAGGTCGTCGATAATGTAGTCGCCCGCCATATAATTGGTACCATCGGCTTTTTTGAGATTAACATCGGCTGCCGAACTGAAAACACCGGTTATCTTATAACCATAGAAAGAGCCTACGCTTACGGATGGCGCGGCGATACCATTTATATTTCCAAAGCTGTTGATTATATCGCCGTTACTTAACGAAGAAACTTCATTATCAAGGGTGGTCAGGTTGGCGAAAACACTCCAGGAAACCTGCTTTTTCTCAATCAATTTTGCGTTCAGCTGAAATTCAAATCCTTTTGAAATAATGGACCCGTTATTTTCTAAGGAAGGGTTTAGGCCTAACTCGATCGGATACTCCCTCAATGTAATGAGGTTATCCGTTACGCGGCGGTAAATGCCCCCGTCCAGTTCAAGGCGGTTATTAAAAAAACGCATTCTTAAGCCGGCGTCTAAAGCGTTCGTCACTTCGGGCTTAATGTCTTCGTTGGCTATATTGCCAAGATAAACGCCGCCGTAACCAAAGTAGTTGACAGCATAATAAAGATTTTCATGATAAAATCCTCTCAGATCGTTGTTGCCTGTTCTCCCCCACCCTGCTCTTGCCGTCAACGAAGTGGCATTTCCGTGTTCCAACAAATCAAGATAAACCTTTGCGCCGCCATATAAACCCCATCTTCCATTTTGCCCGAAGTTGGACGACCCTTCGGCGTTTACATTAGCCGAAACATAGATGCGATCGAGGACATCAACATTTCCAGAAAAATAAAAGCGGCTGAGGTTTGACGTGAACTTAACGTTGGACGCACTGTCCACAACTCCTTGTTGCAAGGTTTCGTAGTCGTCCGTTCCGGCATTCACTTTTCTTGCATAAAGCGCTTTATCTTCAAAGGTTTCTACCCAGGCGCCCAATTGCGTAGCATACGTGCTGCGCGAGCCCCATTGTCCATTCTTCATTAAAAAGCTATTCCAGATCAAAGTAAACTCGCTGGAGTTTCGGTTGGCATTTTGGCGGATGCGATACTCGTCGTTAACAATGCCCAACGCCGGCCTGTATTGGCTTTCGCGAAGATTATAGTAACTCACTGAGAGCGCAGAATTGAGAGATAAGGATTTACGGGCTTTCCATTTAGCAGAGATAATCCCGTCCACCCTGTTTTCTTCATTGCTATTCTTCATATTATTGACCAACGCCCAGGGATTGCTCTTTCCCAATGCATCAACATTGGCAACTAACTTTGTTTCTTCACCACTGTCGTTATATGCAAATCTTCCAAGAAACGGAGCCTTGGTCACCGCGGTATATAAAGGATGAATACCCCAGTCGTTGCCCTGCTCAAAATATTGAGAGCCGGTGTTCGCATAGCTGAGGTTATTAGTAATTTCAAAAGTGGGCGATAATTTATAATCAAGATTGAACCGCATGGTGGTTCTCCCAAAATGAGCATTGTCGATAGTTTCCTGCTTCCCGGTGTATCCTACGCTAAACATATAATTCGCGTCGCCAAATCCTCCTTTCAATTTTATGTGGTAATCGTTGTAGCGTGCAGGGCGGGTAATCATATCCACCCAGTCGGTATTTTTATTGTAGGCCGGAAGCGAAGCGTCAAAAATCGGATTATTGGCAATTTCGCTTTCTGTACTTCCGTTCTCACTTAAGTATTGCTTCAAATATTCTTTAAACGAAGCCGCCGACATGCGGTCGACGTCGTAGTTGGCACGCATAAAGCCAGTGTTGGCGGTAAACTCAATCTTTGTGCCACCAAACTCCCCGCGATCTGTTGTCAGAAATATCGCCCCATTTGCACCCCGGCCGCCGATAGCCGAAAGCTCATCGGCATTTTTTAAAATCGCCAGCGACTTAATATCATTCAGATTTAAAAAGCCAAAACGCGTAGACTCATACTGTGATAAAAATGGCCTGAATTGCCGGGCATATTTAATGGGAACGCCGTCCACATAAATCTGGGGCGAAGCGTTCATGTTGATCGTATTGACGCCCCTGATCATTAAGAGTGGCGCCGCGCCAATGGCGCCGGATTCGGTAACACTCACGCCTGGGGCGCCGGGCAGCAATTCGGCAAAAGACAGCCCGTCGCTTTGCGACGGCAAAGGAGTCACCGATACCGAATCGATAATCCCTATACGTTCTATACCGATTACGTTCGCCGAATCAGGGCCCGGCCGTTGTGCTTTTGCCGGAGCAGCGCCGATCAACAACAGCATCCCGAAGGCCCATTTCATCGCTTTTATGTATTTCAAATTTTGTTTCATTTCAACGGTTTAATTATTCAACTATAGGAATCAGCTCCAGCATATCCATTAAAAGGTCACAGCAATAAGAGGGAGCAGGGTTGCTACCAAAGCCGGCAAACGCAAAGTAGAGCGCCACGTCCGAACGTTCGGCAACTTCAATTTCGCCACAATAATTATAAGAGAGGTAGTTCCATTCTTCGAAAAATCCATCGCGCGATGCCATGTTTACCTGCTCTTCGACAATGTTATTATTGTAGATCACAATATACTTGCCCCTGGTGGCGGCTCCGCGGTGCAACATGCGAATGCGATAGCGGCCTACGGGCACATCAGGTATGGTCATCCAGAAATAATCGCCCACCTGCGTGGCGTTGAATGCGACAATTTTGCCTTCTTTGTTTTGATGATAACTCTGCGTGCCGGTGTTGAGCGTAATTGTAGCAGGCGATTGCGTAAACACATTCTGTGCGCCATAAGGGCTTCCGGGCGGGTAAAGATTAAATCGGATGGTCGCCGGCGGCGCTTCGACAATAGAGAGCAAAGTATCCACGGAGTGGTAAATGCCGTTGCTTGACACCCGATCAATCCCATAGCTGCGCTCCTGGTTAAAAGGGAAAATTTCGTTGATAAAATATTTTCCAAAAGCATCAACAGAAAAACTCAGTGCTTCCTTGGTGTATAAAGAGTAAAAGCGCTTTCCAGCCAGCAGGTTGAGGAAATAGCTTGAATCGGGAATGATATGATACTTTACCCAATCGTTGAGATTGGGTATATTTTCTTTGGCAAAACCGGAGCGTTGCAATGCGGCGTCGGTTTCGATCAGCAATGTGATCATGCTGTCTTTCAAATAGCTCGTGTAGCCGGTTTCGTCAAACAATGCCAACATCGTTTCGTATTTCCCGCTTGCCTTTAGCGTCTCATAAACCGTTTTCACCGGCGGCCGCAGCACGTTATTAATCACATTAATATAACCATTGGTAAGCTCGATGTTGTTCTCAACAATTTGCGCGGCATTATTCAGGTTGACTGCATCGTACGATTCGGAAAGGTCGGCAATCAGGTACTTATTATTATACACCGTCGGCACAGGCAGCGGGCCAAATTCAAACTCGTTGGTATTCACTTTTTCGTTCAACAAATGGTACTGCACATAATTCAGCCAAAAGTCGGGGCTTTGGTCTGCAATGCGCGCCACCGCCGTGCCTTCTGCAGACAGTTCATTGAAAAGCTGCTGAAACGCCTGGTTATTGGGAATAAAAAGCGTGTAGGATCCTGCTGTTTTAAACAGGCTTCTCTTGCCGGTATATTCGATCAACTCTTTAAATATGCTGAGGTCTTCGCGCGTATCGATATAATCCATAATCTGGATCTCATCAGTGCTGTCGTAACGCGCCCCCGACATATCACGTTTGCAGGAAAAGCCTGCCACCATCAACATCACCAGAACAACAGAAAGCTTTTTCATAATTATCTATTTTCGGTTATTTGTTTTTATAGAAGTCTTTTTGCACCAGCTCAGGATTATTCTCTATCTCTGCCCGCTGGTAAGGAAGAAACCAACTTTCAGGATTCAACAGCCGCGCCCTGATAACCTGGTAAGAATAGCCCATACTATTATTTGTCGCCGATTTGTTGATCAAAACATTTTGATAGCCGGGCCTGCGCGAAACCCTCACTGCAGCAAACCATTCTTTCCCCTCAAAACCAAGTTCCGCTTCGCGTTCCATTAAAAGGCGTGTAAAAAACTCCTCGCCTTCGCCGCCTTCACCCGGCGACAACGCAGGGACATTACAGTGCTCCCGGATTATATTGATCATGGCTTCCGCGTCCGCGTATCGGTTCAGCATGGCGTAGGCTTCTGCTTTCATGAGCAAAATGTCGCGATAGCGATAAAAAATATAGTTGACCAGACGCCGTGTATTATTGGCGCGATAGGCCTGCTGATAAGCTTCCTGGCCCAAAAATTTATAGGATTCCCAACCCGAGCCATACCCGTTGGAAATATCGCCGTTGGTACGAAAAGAGGAAAAGTTTTTATACCGGATGGTATCGGCACTGGTATATTCGGGCAAGACAGGCGGATACAGCACTTCCTCAAAAGCATATTTTGCGTTAATGATATTGACCAGGTAACGAGCGCCATCAGAAGAGGAGGTAGCGTAATGAGCAAACCAATTGTAAACCGGCGAGGCGGGCCCGGTTTGAACGTAATTCATTTCAAAAATACTTTCGCTTGAATTACCGGGATTAAATATACTATACCACTCAAATGGCCCCACCATAGCATCGCGATAGTCGGCATCCAAAGGCGCACAAAGTTGAAGCATCGCTTCATATTCATTTCGCCACAACTTCACATCAGCCCATATAGCCCGAACTGCATTTTTCGTGATACGCCCAAACTTCTTATTCACTTCTTCAAAAGTCTGGGGCGCCTGCCTTAACGCCATTTCCAGATCGGACTCAATAAAATCGAGTAACTCGGCTTCGGTAGAAACCGCTGTAGTCACCTGCTGATTGTCCGACTCGTAGGGTTCTTTAATCAAAGGCACATCTTTGAAAGCTCTCACGAGATAGAAATAATTTAACGCACGCAAGGCATAGGCTTCGCCCATCATTTCGTTTAATTCTGCTTCCCTAAACGTCGGATCATTTTGCAAAGCAATAGGTGCGTTTTTTATAAAAGCATTGATCCACCCGATCGAGCGATAAACTGTAGACCAGGACAGCAGTCCGTTTTCGGGATAAATATCATGCGACATGAATTGCGCGTAGCTATTCGTAAACGAATTGCCCGGCCCCGGCTCGTATAGCGCAGAGCGAATATCGCCCCAGGCATGAAACGAGTTCAGATTATTTGAAATGGATGTATAAAGCCCTACCAGCGAGGCATATACCTGGTCACGGTTTTGCCAGAATTCATTATATACCAGATTATCCGGCTGCTCCACTTCCAGAATTTTATTGCAGGAAATGCAAAGCGCCGCAGAAAGTAAAATCAATTTAATTGTAGCTAAAGTCTTCATACTTTATCGTTAAAAAGTAAAAGTTAAAAACCCAGGTTAACGCCCACTGTGAACTGTCTTGATGGCGCTGTGGTGCTGTTATCAATGCCGAACAGGTACACGCTTCCCGTGATCGGCACTTCAGGATCGAGCCCGAGATAATTCGTCCAGGTGTATAAATTATAAGCGGTCACAAAAAAGCCGAGCTGCTTGATACCGATATTCATTTTGCGCACCAGTTCTTTTGAAGCATTGTAGGTCAAGGAAACGGTTTTCAAACGCAGGTAGGAACCATCTTCCACCCAACGGGTAGAAGCCGCGCTATTCCAGGAATTGTCGGGCTGCGCTCTCGGAATCGTGGTAACATCTCCCTGGCGTCTCCACCGCGCCAAGATCGATTTTGACTGATTGTGGGCAAACTGCATTCTTTCCATGGACAACCTGGTAGCGTTGATAATATCATTTCCAGATTGATATTGTAAATTGAGCGTAAACACCCAGTTCCGGTAGTTAAACGTATTATTCCATCCGCCAAAAAACATGGGGTTCGCATCTCCTATTTGTACGCGATCGAGTTCATTAATCACGCCATCACCGTTGACGTCATCATAAATCATATCGCCTCCTTTAAGTTGTCGGCCGGTTACCGATCCAAAGCGCATATATTTTGGCGTGATGCCATCTGCTTCATAAACGATCGCGCCTGCTTCATCGCGCAGCATAGCATCCTCATCCCGCGCATATACGCCCAATGCATTATATCCATAAAAACCACCGATCACATCGCCCTCCTGAAGTTTGGAGGTAAAGCCCCATTGGCTTACGCTAAATGCATTGGCATCGAAAAGTTCGGGCAGTTCGAGTAATCGGTTCTTATTACTGGCGATATTGAAAAAGGACTTCCAACGCAGCCGCTTTTCATCGCCCTGAAAAATAACCGCTGTAACACCGAGTTCCCATCCGGCGTTGCGCACGCGTCCAAAATTGATATACTGAGAACTATAACCCAAAGTGGAAGAAAGCCGTTCCTGTAGCAGCAGGTTTTTGGTAGTGCGCGAGTAAAAATCGAGCTGGCCGGTAATCCGGCTTTTGAAAAAACTCCAGTCCAGGCCGAGGTTATATTCAGAAGTGCGCTCCTCTCTTATATTTTCACTTGCAAACTTGGAAGGGTAAGTGTAAGTTTCTCCGAGGTAGCCCGTGCCGGTGCCGTACGCAATATCATACAGGTTATTGAGATTGGGTAGGTTGCCGGTCACACCAAAAGCAAAGCGGGGTTTGAAAATGGTGATCCATTCAAGCGGCTCGAGGAAGGACTCGCGGCCCATGTCCCAGGCAGCACCAATGGCCGGGAAAATCGAATAAGGATTGTCTTTGCCGTATCTGGAATCGCCTTCCGACTTGCCGGTGATGGTAAGAAAGTATCGGTCCTGCAACGCATAATGTCCCTGAAGAAACATACCCAGGTATTTTCGTACGCCATACGAACCCGAGGCGCCGGAAATAATAGCAGCAGCATCGGCCGATTTCAACTCTGGCGAAGCCCCGTTATAATACTCCAGTTCAGTAGAGTTGTTCCTGTCCAAATTATAAGTTACCACACCGGTAAATGTCAGTCGCTGCTTATCGTTTGCGATCGCCGACCAGGTAAGCCGGTTATTGTTATTGATCATAAGCTGATAACCTTCGGTTTGCAAGCCGGCATTATAAAGCGCTTCTCCGGGAATAGCATCGGTGGCGTAACCCGGCAGGAAATACTCATCTGCCGATTCTCTAAAGTCAGTTGACACCTGCACCCTGAAATCCAGGTTGGCTCTTATTTTATAATCGAGTGAGGTCGAAGCCATAAAACGATTGGCTCTTGTGAAATACGTAGTATAGTCAATTATCGCCAGCGGATTATATCTCGAATGGGAGGAAATATCAATGTTGCGGTCAACAAAATAGTTGAGGCCGTTTTTTGAATACACAGGGAAATAAGCAGGCGTTTGTCTCGCAAAAAGCATCGGGCTGATTTCTGTCGACGTCAGCGGATGTTCCTGCCCGCGTTTATCGGTAAAGGAATTGGTGTAGTTTACATCAGCCGTAACTTTCATTCGGTCCGATACGCGATAATTTAAATTGAACCGCGTGTTAAACCGGTCGTATCCGGTGCCCTTTGTGGTTCCGTACTGATTGGCATAACCCAAACCCCAGTAATAATTGAGGCGATCGCCACCGCCGCTGAGCGCTGTATTATATTGTTGATACAGGCCTTTTCGAGTAATGACATCCACCCAGTCAGTATTATTATTGTAGATCCAGGCGTCTGACCGCGTAAGGTCGCCGCGTATTTCCGGCCGGGCGGTGCCGTCGTCGATCCCGCCGGTTAATTTTTCAATATAGTAGATGCGCTGTTCATCACCGGATAACATGGGTATCGTTCCCGGCACTTCGGTCATCGTGAACCTGGAATTGAACTGAAATTGAGCCTTGCCCTTTTTACCTCGTTTTGTTTGAATAACGATAACACCATTAGCCCCCCTCGACCCATAAAGCGCGGTAGCCGAGGCATCTTTCAAAATATCAATTGACGCGATATCGGATGGATCGAGATCACCAATAGGACTAAACCCGAAATCGGTTATACTTGACACCTTATAATTGTTGCCGATAATTTCCGCCCCATCGACGATCCACAGCGGGTCGTTCATTCCTGAAATACTCGACACACCCCTGATGCGGATACTCGCTGCTGCGCCGGGATCGCCGCTGGCAGCAACCACCTGGATACCGGGCGCCATTCCCTGTAGCAATTGTTCTACATTCACCACGGGCATCTTATCTGTATTTTCCAGGTCGACAGAAGCCACAGCGCTTGAAAGTTCGCGGCGGTCGATTGATAAAAAACCCATATCCGCCTTTTTCTGAACGGCTGCAATTACTTTCACCACATCCATCGAAATACTGTCTTCCTCAAGATAAATGGTGAAGAAACTTTTATCTGCGATCGGCCATTCCTGCGTTTGATAACCTATATTGGAAAAAGCGAGTTTGGCTGCGCCCGCAATTTTAGTTACCTGAAATTTTCCTTCGGCAGAGGTTTTGGTTCCTTTAAGGGCAAGATCGTTGGCATTTAAAATCATTACAGATACATCTACCAGCGGCTTACCGCCCTTTTTGTCGTAAACCACACCCGCAATAACAGATGTATCCTGCGCATGAGATAGGGCGCTAACGAATAACGCGATCACAATCAGGAATTTCTTCTTTACAAAATTATAGTCCATGATTCTGGATGTGATTTAGTTTAAAATACATTTTTGATTTTGTGGATCACGCCGTTGCTTCCCTGCAAATTCGCCGTTTCCACCTCGGTCTTTTTGCCGCCCGGGTCAGTCACTTCAAAATTTTCCCAGGCCCCATTAATGGTCAAAAGCTCGTTATTTTTATTCGGTATTTGTCCCGTAAACACGCCGTCGGTAAAAACTGCCCGGTTAGGAATGATATATTTCTGAACGAACGTGCGGGCCGTAGCAGCATTCATCGTTGCAACATTGATCCCCCCGCCGGTAATCGCATTGTTGGTAGGCGCTAAAACGGTATAGGTAAAAAAGCCGGTCAGTTCTAACTGAGAAGCGATCCCCGACTTATCGAGCGCCTGTACGAACAAGGAAAGGTTGGGATGTTTTTTCAAGACATCATACAGCGTCAGGGTATCATTTAACCTGTCTAACGGGTTTAAAAAGCCGTCGATTTCGTAAATAGCGCCGTTCGAAGCATTCCATTCGGGTGTGCTTGAAACGAGATTTACTGAATGCCCGGTATAATCATAAAATTTTTCATTTTCATAATAGATATACCCATAACTTGTAGCATAAAATCGCTTCCTGAAGCCACCGTCTTCCCGCACATCAATGTTAAGTATGCCCGCCTGAAGTTGCTGCTTTTTCAGTTCGCGGTCTGTCGGATTTAAATCTTCCGCCAACGGGAAGCCCCATGAAATATCAGATTGAACCAGCAGCGTTTTAGGTGCATGTTGATAATACAGAATATCGTACAAACCCTCTGCCAGGCCTGCATTGAGCAACATCCAGTACCACTGCCCGTATTTTTTATATCGCATCAGGATGCCACCGGCAACACTATTCATCTCCGGCGATTCAATGACTTTATCTACCTTGTAGATAATGCTGTTGCTGGCCTTTACAGAACCTACGATGGCAGCGGGCACGTCCATAATCATGTTTATAAAACCACCCAGTGAACGCCAATTGGGATCGGCTCTTTTTAAATCGCCCTTCAGCCAGATATTATCGACGATGCCGGCACGTATCAAAGAATACATCACTCTTTTGGGAATAGAATCGAGGGTATTGTCGATATAAGGCAGGTAAGGTTCGAAATATGCCTGAATGGCTGCATTGGTAGGCACCAGCAGCGTTGTAATCACCGATTCGCTGGCAAGGTTTCTGCCCACCGAATAAGATTTATATAGCGTCGTGTCAACCCATCCAAACTCATCCTTTTCTCCCAATTCATATTGCACATGCTTTTCAAGCCAGGAACTGAATATAGTTGTTTGCGGGTCAGCCGCCAATGCCTCATCTGTCCTCAGTGTCACGCCCAGTGGCGCTGCCAGGATATGTATGACGCCATTACTTGCATCAATGTCGGCTTCTTCGATCTGAATTCCTTCCACCATAAATCTTTCACTATTGTCAGCAGGGCCATATAAACTCTCGAAGTCTTCCGGCTGGTTTTGAAGAAATGCAGTCGAATAAAGACGGATACGCTTCCCGGGTGTTTTGCCCTCGGCGCGGGTAGTAAAATTGGCCGCCCTTGTTTTAGCGATCAGCGAGCTGGCCTGGTTATAGATTTTGTTGATATCATATTCATAATACATGCCGTTGATGAAATGATAATTGATATACTGGCGGATGACGTGCGCAGGCGCATCTCCGGGTGAACTGTAACCAGCCGAAGCAAAATATTGCTGTACATGCTCGTTGGTGGGCGCCAGGCAGGTATAAATCGCGTTGTCGCCGAGCGTTTTTCTCAGTTGCACTTTGTCGATCAAACCCACGAAGGCTGAAAAGCGGCTGTCTTGCTCCAATACTTCTACAATATTTTTATCCAGCGCATTTTGCGGATGGTAGTATTGCGTGATTTCTTTGCGGCATGCAGTGGTCACAAGCAAAAGAATACTAAAAATGACGCTCCATCGCATCTTAAAAATTCCCATATGCAAACGTTTTTTGATTTGAGAATGAGAGCTTTGTTCAAAGGCAATTACAATATGGCAAGTAATGCACTCATAACATTATGTTCTACATTTAAACAAAAATAATACACCCAACATTGTCTTCCAAATAATTCGCCCCTATTCTTAACTTCTTTCAAGTATTGTTCGAAAAATACACGAATCATCGGCCTTTACCACAATGCCAATGTTATCATTGTGCAACCTTTTTATAACATCTCCAACACCAGCGTTGTGAAACTGATCCGGTCGTAAGGGCTTTTATCACCGTTTTCAAAAATAATTCCTACCCTGTTTTCGTCAACGCGCACCATGTCAGAATAAGCGGCCTTACCCTTAAAAACAGTGGCCAACGTGCGCCAGGTTTGCCCGTTGTCGCGCGAGGCTTTAAGGGCCATATTACTGCGCGTTTCTGCAGCAGCATTCGCTTGCAGCAAGGTCCATCCCTTGCTCGTTTTGAAACTCAACATGCTGGCCTGGCACTTGGGATCAACCAGGTCGGGCCGTATCCTTATGTCGCTCCAGGTATGACCACCATCATGGCTGATGGCCAAACTGCGTGCCCGGTGCGTCAACGACCTAAGATTTAAAAGCAGGCCATCAGCAGTTTCTGCAATCGTACATTCGCCCACGCCCGGTTGCCGGGTCACCTCACCCTTTTGCCAGGTGACGCCATGATCGTCAGAAAAAATGGTGAATGAAAAATTTTGCCTGGTATCGCCTTCTGGTATTACGGCATAGGCCGTCGCGATCAAACGCCCTTTGTAGGCCCCCGTCTGCACCTGGATGCCATGCACCGGCCCGGTACCATAAAACTTCCAATGCCTATCTTTTACTGACGCCGTTATCTCTTTGGGCTTTGACCAGCTAACGCCGTCGTCTTCAGATTTTGTTACAAAAATTCTTTTATTATCGAGACACATCAGCAAATGAATAACGCCGGTTTCCGCATCAACAATCGGAACAGGGTTGCCACAGCTTCGCTCCCCTTCATCCCAAATCACTTTCATATCATCCCAGGTGGCGCCGCCATCGCTGCTTGTGCGCAGCAGCATATTGATATCGCCGTGATCGCCGCAGGGCCCGCCGCAAACCCTTCCTTCACAAAACGCAAGCAGGGTTCCTTTGACCGAACGCACTATTGTTGGAATTCTGAAAAGTGCATAACCATGTTGCTTCCTTGCAAACAGCTGCACATATTTCATCGAATCCCCGGGGAGCCGGCGCTCTGCTACAGTTGCGGCGGCATTGCTTGCTCCCGCTTGCATGACACCAGCTAAAAGAAAATGGATCCCTATGAAAAAACCTCTGATCATGGTCTTTTATATTATGCTTGCATGTCGTGGTGCCTGGGCCGCAGCACGAGAAGTTGAACAATCAATACCAGTAACACCACGCCTGACATGAGGGCAAAATCTCTCCCCAGGTTTCCCGCATCGGTGGATTTACCAAGAAAACTTGTGATGAAAGCGCCGAAGAAAACGCCGGTCATATTCATTAAGCCATAACCGGTTGCCCGGTACTTGGGCGGCACAAACTGGCAAAGTATAGGCATATTATTGGCGTCGAACATGCCGAATCCAAAACCGAACAATACAGCAGCCAGCGTTAGTACAAAAGCTGTATTTCCAAAACCGAGCATCACAATAGCCGGGATAGTAAGAAATACGCCTATCGCGCTTGTATAAATCCGGGCACGCATATTTTTTTGTACCCATCTGTCAGAAATAAGGCCGCCTATAATCACTCCAAAAAGTGAGGAGGAGGCAATAGCGATAGTAGCCATGGGTCCCGCCACCGCCATATCGATGTCGAGACTTTGAGCGAACAGCGTGGGCAGCCAGTTTTTGGTAGCCCATCCCGGCAAACTGGGAATTGCGAAATAAAGCAACATCACCCAAAACGAAACCGTGCTTAACAGCCAAAGAACGCCACTGAAAACATGCTTCTTCTCTCCCGTTATTTTCTCCTGTTGCAAATCGACGGCGGAACGTTTTTCTCTCAGGAAAACAATCAAAATAACAGCATAGACTATCCCAATCAATCCAAAACCGATGAAGGTTTGATGCCAGCTGTATTCGTTCGCAATGGCAGCGCCAAAACCACCCAATGCCTGTCCCATATAAAGGCCAGTCATGTGTATGCCAATCGCTAAAGACCGGGTTTTTGAATGGTGATAATCCGCAATAAGAGACAGCGCTGCCGGAATATAAACCGCTTCGCTGAACCCCATAATACCCCTTAACCATTTTAAGGTTTCGAACGAATCGGCATAGCCCATTAGCAACGTTACAAACGACCAAATAAACAGGCTCAAAACGATCAGCCATTTCCTGTTGACTTTGTCGGCGATGACACCCGACACCGGGCTCATGAGTCCATAAATCCAAAGAAACACAGACATCAGTATACCAAAATTTTCGGCAGACTGGAGTTCGGCAATATCTATTTCCATCGATGGCTTCATCGTCGAAAGCATTTGCCTGTCAAGATAATTCAGCAAGCCTACAAACCATAGCAGGCCTACCACCATCCATTTATAATTCGGGCTTTCCTTTTTCATATACAACAATCGTTTTCCGCTTTATCGGTTTTAATTTTTTTAAGCGACAAGCGCTTGTTCTGAACGGGTTTTACGCGCCTTTTCGAGATGCTGGAAAAACCCTATTTCGTTGAGATAAGCTTCGAGCTCGCGGCACTCCCCATCCGACAATTCGGTAAGAGGAAGCCGGCATCCGCCGAGATCCTGCCCCGTCAGTTTCAAAATTTGTTTTTGCGTAGGAATGGGCGCATACTTCACAAGGGCGCGAATCATTTTGATGCATTCAAACTGCAAGGCGGCCGCTTCTTCCAGTTTCTGTTGCCGGAACAAGTCGATGATTTGAAGATACATGGGTGCGGCAAAGCTGTAGGTACTGCCGATAGCAGCTTTTGCGCCTATCGCCAATGCAGGCAATAAAAGCTCGTCGTAGCCAAAAAGAATATCGTACTTACCATTTTTATAGTGCAGGCAATCCTGGTATTCGTGCAACGTATTGGCCGTATATTTGATGCCCGCGAGATTTGGAATCTTATTTTCAGCGTGTTCTAAAAAGTCAATCGCACTTACCGCCACTCCTGTAACGGAAGGTATATGGTAGTAATAGAAAGGCAGATCCGGGGCTGCAGCCGCAATCAAAGCCATACAGTCGGCCAGGTTTGCTGCAGAGCGGGGTTTAAAATAAAAAGCCGAAACCGCTGAAATAGCGTCTGCACCTGCTTGCTGCGCGTGCGCTGCCAGCTTGCAGGCTTCCAGGATGGAGCTGTGGCCCACATGCGTAAAAATAAGAATGCGCTTGCCCGCAGCTTTTACATAAGCTTCCGTCACTTTCATCCTTTCATCCGTGGTAAGGCTCAACCCTTCCCCGTTGGTACCGCCGACGAAAATACCCTTCACGCCGTCTTTTATTAGCTTTTCAACAATCTGTGGTACCAGCTCCAGCTTCAACGCTTTGTTTTCATCAAACGTACTGAACGTTGCCGCCAGCAACCCCTCGATCTTCTTTATTTTCATATTACTTAATTATTTCTTCAATGTTAATTTTCTCGAAAGTCAAATGCGCCTGGCTTCCTTCGTATATCAGGCCAATGGTGTTATTGTCGACCGAAGTAATGCAGGAATAGCCGCTGCCACTAAACTCATCCAACAATATAAAATGCTCTTCGGGCCAGGTATTCCCATCATCAAAGCTTACCTTAAGCGTGATATGGTTTCTTTTAGTTTTTGAATTCGGGTTCAGAAAAAGCAAGACCGACTTTTCTTTACCGCTCCTGTCGCGATATTCGTGCTTAAAAAGGCTGGCCATACAAACCGGCTCTGGCAAAGCTTTTCGGGAGGTTTTATGGATACTCCATGTATTACCGAGATCTTTGGTTACCGCTACTGCGCGGCCGTTGCCGGGACCGGTTACATTGCGATTAGCGTTGGTTCGCATATTTAGCATGACAGATCCATCTGAAAGTTCCACGGCCATACATTCCGTTGTCGATAAATCATAAGCGGGGTTACTGGTCACCCAGGTTTTTCCACCATCCTTACTATACGTAATATTGGAAAAAGCGCTTCCCGACGCGTTGCGCCCCTGCGTTGGCAATATCAGCGTTCCGTCGCGTAGGGTGATGCCGCTTCCCGGCGCGGGCGCCCAAAGCCACCATTCTTCCTTTTTACACATGCGGGTAAGGTTGACAGGCTCAGACCAGGTTTTCCCGTTGTCTGTGCTTTTTACCAGCAGGAACTGCGCTGTCTGCCGGATATCGAAGCCCGGCTGCGATCCTTTATTTCTCCATTGATGGTTCCAGTCTGTACTCGTGTCAGACAGGTGCTCGATCCATTTGCCCTTATCGTCGAGGACGCCGTGCATCCAAAGGCCTGCAATGAATAAGGTACCTGTTTTCTTATCCACCAAAATACAAGGGTCAGATACACCGTTAAATTTTTCAGGCAATCCTTTAAAGCTCCCCATGTCAATTACCTTTTGAATGGGCAGCCATGTATTGCCCTTGTCGGTGCTTCTGTTTAGTCCAATATCTATGTCTCCCTGCAAATCCCGGCGCGACAGATACCGCGCATCGAAGATCGCAAGCAGGTCGCCATTCAAAGCGGTTGCCAAACCCGGTATGCGGGAGGTGTGCACATTATCCTGCATCGCCTGGCGCACGGCGCTGGCTATGCGATGGGGTGGTTGAAAATCAGGCTTGAACTTTATCTCCCGTCCATTCACTTCCGCCGAAATAAAATGTATGCCCAGTTTGTTGCCAACCTCCGCTGACGCCTCAACATCTACACCGATCCAGACAAAATTCTGTCCTTTATTTAACCTTAAATTCCCATTTAACCCCAGCTTTTGCCCCACCACTTTTTCCCGGCCGCAACCTGCGAAAAGCGGCGCCTTTAAACTCATTTCTTCTGAAAGGTAATTGCTGTCGCTGTTACAGTAGATGCGAATGGCAGCAATATCTTTGAGGTTTGAAGTCCCTTCGAGGCTAATTGAAACCCGGTTCAAATATTGCCATTCTTTTTCATCTCCTGTATTGATTACGGCGCGGGTCAGGATAATGACGCCCCGCTCCTTCACCACCGGGATACGGAAGGTACGAGGGGTGGGCGCTTCATCCACAGCCCAGACCGGCAGGGCCGCACACAGCGAAAAAAATAAATAAATTGTTTTCCAATTTTTTAACAAAGACATCATATCGGCAAACATCTTTTAGCAGTTTCTGAATCCTACCATTTCTTTATCTCCGGATCTGGTTTCCGGCTTCAAAACAATCGCAACCTATCAATTCTACATTTAGTCATTATGTTCTACATAACAAATGTATATATTTAAACCGAATTACAAAATTTATTTTCATAATTTTTGCATCCAGCCGGGGAGTAGCCGTTGGGCCACTTTCCTCACCGCCGCCACCTCGTTTTCTGGTATCCATTGATAAGGCCAGCGCAGCCGTGTGCCGATATCAGCCCAGCCACCCGTTGCCGCCAGTAATTTGTCGAGCGCCGGATTGCTAAAGCCGGCTTTGGCGAAGGGCACAACGCCCACTTCAAAAAAGTACTGTATTTGCTGCTCGATGCGGAGCGCTTCCTGTAGGTCTGCTTCCATCAGTTGCCACCACTCCTGTGCTGCGGCGGGATTGATGCAGGCCACATTTGAATAGGCGCCTGCCGCCAGGCCACGCGATACGCCTGTTGCTAAATGATGCCCCGGCACAAAAACGGCCGCTCTTCCTGCCACCTCTTTCATTTCGCCATACCAAAGTTCGTCACCGTCTAACAGTTTTATACTAATCAGCGTTGGCACATTGTTTAATAAACTTTGGTAAGCTGCGGGCGACAACACCCGTTTTGCATGAGGCGGATTATAAAACACTAATGGTATCGTACCTGCTGTAGCGGCTATTTTTGAGAAGAACCTGATCACTTCCGCGTCGTTTAATCCCACCCAGTCGGGGAGCACCACCTGGTAAGCTGAAGGGGCCAGTACGCGCGTACGTTCGATCCGGGCTATCATAGTTTGAGGCACAGCATGAGATACACCAATTTGAAACGCCATGCCTGCAGCATTGCATTTATCAGCCAGCAACTGATTGACCTGGTCAAATTCTGCTTCTGTTTGTGTATGAAATTCGCCAGCCGTCCCGTTGGAGTAAATACCATTGACGCCAGCAGATATCAACGCATCTATTTCGTCGGATAGCCGGCGATAATCGATGGTATCGTCTGCATTGATGGGCAACAACAACGTTCCCCAGTTACCTTTACAATCAGCTTTACTTAGCGGTTGCATCCTTTTAATCCTTTTATTTTTGGGGGGTTGCGATTAAAATACGGTTAGTTCTTACACCAGGGCGCACTTCGCCGGAAGGCAGCACAATATGATTCTTCCACAAAACCAAAGGTGTGGTGACCGGAGCCCAGGTGCTGGCATTGGGCTGATTTTCAGGATCCGGTTGGGTATCCGTATAAACCGCGCCTGCCACACTCCAGTCGGCCTGCAGCGGATCATACGCCAAAATATCTTTGCTAAAACCGGGATGCTTATCCTTTAGCTTTTCATTTTGCCCAGCGTACTTTCCGTCATCGCCGCCAAAAACCAACAACCTTCCGCGTTCGTCTGTATAAGCTGGTGACGGCGCCGCAACCACGGCGTGAGGTAGGCTTTTTAGCTGCTGCCAACCCGTTTCTGGTGCGTAGGCAAAAGCATCGTTCAAGTATTGGCGCCGGGCTACACTATCACCCGGAGGGACACTAAGCTGTGCGCCACTAAACAAGTAAAATGTGCCATTTGCTGCGCCTGCCACGCTCAACATACGTGGTGGGCCAGGCCAGCCAGGCAGTAGCTTCCACTGCTGCGCCGAAGCAGGCGCCTCAAGATCCAACGATAAGAAAGCGCTTTCTGTGGAAGTGGCGCCGGGCGCACTTAATCCGCCGGCGATATAAACCACGCCACCAACAATCGCTCCGCAAGCGTTGGCCAGCGGTTGCGGTAGCGAGGGCATCCGCTCTATTTGTAAACTGTCTGCTTCGTAAGACAAAAAATATACATCAGCATAATGCCGCTGCTGATCAGCACCGCCGATCAGTATTATACCATCCCGCCATGAAAGGGATACGCCATATCCCATCGCCTGCGGCAGTTTACCCGCCTGTTTCCAACCTTTAGTTTCATTTTCAAAGATCCATATCTGGTCATGCCAGGTCTTCACGCCGCCCGACCAGGGCCTTGTGCCCTCCGGAAATTGTGCGCCGCCGGCTACGATCAAATGGTTGTTACTCACGCCTGCAAAACTTCCAGCAAAACCAACCCTGTCGGGCAGTTGCGGCAGCTGGGACCACTGGAACACCTCTGCGGCACCTTCCTGATTTTTACACGATACGAAAAGCATAAGAAAAAAACTAAAGGCAAAAAATCTATACATCATCATTCTTTAAACAAAAAAATTTCGAATAGGCATTTTTGTTTCCAAAAAACAAAAAGGTCATAGCCATTTATTCGCTTCCATCCAATTGAGACAGCGTTGAAACCAATCGTCTTTGTTAGATTTGTTACGCAAACCATAACCATGGCCGCCTGAAGTATAAATATGCATTGCTGCTTTTACTCCTTCCTGCATTAAATGTTGGTAATAAGCAATGCTGTTGCCCACCGGCACAACACGATCATCAGAACTGTGTAAAAGAAAAGCGGGCGGCGTATCCTTTGACACCTGCAATTCATTGGTATATAAACGAACAGCGGCTTGATTAGCGGTATCGCTGCCTAAAAGCGCTCGCCTCGAACCCTTATGGCTGAGGCTGTCACCAAAACTGATGACCGGATACACCAATATGGAAAAATCCGGACGCAAACTGGTCCGCGACGGGTTTTCAATCTGAGGGCGATTAAAATGAGTAGATAAAGTAGCGGCGAGATGGCCGCCGGCTGAAAAGCCTGCTACGCCAACCCGGTTCGGGTTTATATGCCATTCACCAGCTCTTTCCCTGATCAGTTGAAGGGCGCGTTGCGCATCCTGTAGCGGGCCAATAGAAATATCGTTCATGATTTTTGCGTTCGGCAACCGATATTTTAAGACGAAGGCTGCAACGCCTGCTTTTACAAAAGCTGCTGCCACCTCTGATCCCTCCTGGTTCATGACCAGATAAGAATAGCCACCGCCGGGGCAAATCAGAACTGCAGTACCGTTTGCATTTTCGGGAGGGGGCAAATACGCCGTTATGGAAGGCTGCTGAACGTACCTGACTAAAACCCTTCCGGTCGCGGTCGTGTCCCATTTTTCAACGATATCCTGCCGGGGAATGGCATTGGGCACTACCTCGTAGAGCGGAATGGATGTTTGCGCCCGACCCATTCCGGGCATGAAACATAGTAAAGCACAAAAAAATTTTATACAAATCCGGAAAGTTATCCGTGCGGGCAAATTAATCAAATTCATTTTTGATATGTGGCTAAAAACCGTTTTAAACTTGTAATTATGTTCTACATATCAAATATAGCTTTTTATATTAGTCTGCGTAAATTTTTATTTAATTTTTGAAAGGTCAGAGGTCGGCGGTTTGTTCTTCCAGCATCAACGGCACCGTAGCATGGTCTTCGTCTGCTCTTAACACAATGCCCTGCCCGTCGATGATCCGGAATTTCGCTTCTTTCTTTTTGAAAACATTCCACCAGCTTTTTTGATCGTATATAATACGCTGGGCCCTGAATGCAAAAACCACACTGGTATCAGCATTTTCATGCGTCAGGGTAACACCTTTATTTTTATTTTTAGATACATTGACGTTGGCATCAACAATTCCTTTGATCGACGCTTCTACATCTACCTGTGTACCGGAAGCATCTTCCACCGTTACGGAAAAAGAATTGCTTTTCAAGATATGTGTAATTACGTATAGTTCGCTGTCTTTTAGTTTTTCTTTGAACGAATTGAATTTGCCCTCCACCGGTTCAGAGCTGCTGATGAAATTATCCAACTCCAGCATATCTACTTTATCCTCCATTACATTTTCATAAGTGATTGCTACTTTGTGGCTTATGTCTACCGCTGCTTTGGCAGAAAGATTCCCCATTTTTAGCTTCTTCAATAACCAGTCGAGCGCAGAAACACCAGCTTCCGCATCAAAAACTACCGATGCTTCACCTTTAATTGTGGTAACCGAGTTATCCCTTTTGATAACCGGCAGGGCCGCGTCTTCTATCGCAAACAACTTATCTACCGTGCTTTCCACGGCTTTAACATCCTTGCCTTTTTTATATAAAAGCATCAGCGGAGCAATGTCTTCCCGAGGCAGCGCAACCAAATTATAACCATATTCGGCGAGCAGATTTTTAAGCACTTTAGTCATGTTTATATGTTTTTGTTGATTAATACAGGAATATCATACACGGGGATATCATAGGTACCGAAATCGATGGTTGCGTTTTGAATAGCTGCTCTGCCGGCTTCATGGCATTTGGGAATATCGGAGCCTTCCTGAGCAAAAAACGTTTTGTAAAAAGCAGCAGCGTAGATAATGCCCGCATCGGCCGGGAAGACGCGACGCGTACCGATCACATGGTCACAATATGCTTTTATGGCCTCTGCATGCGCTTCGGAATTACAGGCGCTCAGGATAATGCATAGAGGCGTTAGCGAAACTTTCGCCGCATATGATTGAATCGCCGCGGCAAATTCTGTCACCGGCATGGGGAAGGGGTCTTTCTGATCATCTTCAAAGTAAAGGCCTTCTTTTAATGTGTTATGCATACAAAAATGAAGATACTCGGGTTGATACCACTCCAGGTGTTCCATCAATTCATTTTTTCTGACAGAGGTTTCAATTTCTATATCATAGGCTTCCCAATTACCTTCATTGCGCAGCGCCCTTTTTATCTCCCTGTATTCATCTTCAAATTTTGTCCGGCTTTTATTATTGGGGCTGGTGCAAATAAAAAGGATGATTTTGCGGGCCATCTTATCCAGGATCTTATTGACATTCTCCCGGATATAAGTGTTTTTAAAATTATAAATACCTTCTTCGAGTTGTGAAAAAGTATCAGGTGTGCTCGACCTGTCACTTCTCAACGCAAAATCCAAAAGATTTTTCTGCCTGATGGTGTAGCGGGTATGGCTAAAAATCTTCTTCCCTGTTTTCTCGAAATAACGGTCGACCGCCTTTGCCTGTTCGCTACCAGGTTCTATTACGACAGCCCTGGTTTTAATAGCGCTCAAAACATGACGCATGGTTTCTTTTTCAAGGTGAATGCGCAGCAGATTGATGCGAAGGTTTCTGATCATCTCTCTCACTTCTGCTGACTGATCAGGTTTTGCAAAAGGCATTTCAATAAGCCATACTTTGTAAAACATATCATTGTGCCTTAGCCTGCAGCCATAAAGGTTCAGCTTTTCCGTGGTGCCCGGAAGTTCCATTGCTTCGATGAGTGACGTGTGAGGCGGCAACCTAAAAGCATCGCTTTTTGTAAAAACCGCCAGCACCAGCACATCGCCGGCCTGCACCAGTTTGCTTTTTTCAGGAACCTGAACGTTGGCGGGCGTTGAGGACCGGTAATACATTTTGGCCAACCTGGAACCGGCCGAGGAAAGCCGCGTTGACGCGCCATCGATCGTTACCGGTAAATTGCCATAATGATGGATCATCGATTCCAGGCTCGCTTCTTTGATATCCAACTGCTCTATCAATTGCTCTGTATTATCCACAAATCCAGCTTCTATGCGGCCCAGGTAATCTTCAGAGGAAGCGTATCGGCGATAGGATTTAAATATATTGGTGCGAACGCCCCGCGCCTCATCCAATGGATAACCCAACTTATGCAGGTTTTTATATCGCATGGCCAGGTGGGCATTACAATAAAAACCTTCTCCCGGCCAATCATCGCTGCCGCCAGCGCTGCGCATACTGACGGCGCCAAATTTCCTGATAAAACGTTTTGAAGAAGCCCCGAGATTACCCCATTCGGGATAAGCCAATTTGACCTCGTTATTATTTAACAACGGCCTGCAATCAATAATAGGGAATTGAAATACCAGGTGCATGGCTCTGAGCAGTTAGGGTTAAAAAATGGAGGGGTCTCACAAAGATTACCCCCCTCTCTGAACGATTTTGAATCATTAAATATGACTCTCGAAAACCGGATCTAAAAGATCACATCAGCGCCAACAACCGAAAAATTTTTTTCGGCCGGTTGACCATAGAAAGTTATTTCAATTTTATTGACTTTGCAAATTTTTGTTTTGAAGCAACAAAAAGGTTGGTTTTTAACGTGGCAAAACCTGTCTTTCCCTTTCGCGATCGAGCAGGGCGCGCAGTTCTTTTACTTTATCGGGATGCGATTCGGCAAGGTTATACTTTTCACCAATATCGTTTTTCAGGTTATAAAGCTGATCGGTTTTCGAACCGCCCGATTCTGTGTAGGTTTCTTTAAAATAGGGAGGAATATTATTTGCAGGGATAAACTTCCAATCACCGCAAACAATCGCCAGTTGTCGCGAGTGCTCCACAATGCAATCACGCCCAGCCTTGGTTTTCCCCAGGAATGCCTGCCAAAGATCGCGGCTGTCGGCAGCTTCACCCGCGGGAACTACTACGCGGAGCAAACGGGCGAAAGAAGCGAGCAAATCAATTTGACCCACTAAAGCATCACTAACGCCGGGTTTTATTTTTGCAGGCCAGCTGATGATAAAAGGCACGCGCGTTCCACCTTCTAAAAGGCTGTATTTGCCACCGCGCAGCGGCCCGGCCGGTTTGTGGCTACCATTGAGTTCTACATCTTTGTCATTATATCCGTCATTTAACACGGGCCCATTGTCGCTGCTAAAAATAATGATCGTGTTTTTGTCGATGTCGAGCCGTTCCAACTCCATCATGATCTCCCCTACCGCCCAGTCGAGCTGCAGGATCGCATCGCCTCTCAGGCCGAGTTTGCTTTTTCCTTTAAACATGGTGCCTGGCATCCTTGGCGCGTGCGGCTCCGTGAGATTGTAGGTCAGGAAAAAAGGCTGGCGATAATGATCTCTGACAAACGCTTTGGCCTTTTCTAAAAAAGTGAAGCCGAGCTCCTCGTCTGTCCAGCGGGCCAGCTTTCCGCCGGTCATATAACCCATGCGGCCGATACCGTTAACGATTGTTTGATCGTGTCCCTGCTGCGGGTCAGGAAATAGTTTCAGCAATTCCGGATGTTCTTTGCCGGTAGGGTCGCTGCCGATTTTCTTTTTATAATTGACTTCAATGGGATCGCCGGAATCGATATTAAGCACGCTGCCGTTCTCCAGGAAGACGGTAGGTACGCGATCGGCTGTCGCCGGAAAAATAAACGAATAGTGGTAGCCAACTTCATTGGGCCCGGGCTTTATCGGTTCGTTCCAGTTTTTGTCAATGCTATTGCCCAAACCAAGATGCCATTTACCAACCAGCCCGGTTTGATAGCCCGCCTGCTGAAACACGCGCGCCAGCGTCATCCGATCCGTCGGAATGATCAGGGCGGCATCTCCCGGAAGAATGCCCGTACCCTGACGGCGCCATGGATATTCGCCCGTCATCAGGCCGTAACGCGAGGGTGTGCAGGTAGAAGACGTCGTATGTGCATTCGTAAAGCGCAGCCCGCGTTGAGCGAGCCGATCGAGGTAAACGGTTTCGACGCCGGTGCCGCCATAGCAAGACGGATCGCCATAGCCCAGGTCATCCGCATAAATTAGAATGACATTAGGCTTTTTTCCGGACTGCGACTGGGCCGCTGACACGATCAGCAATAACGCCGGCAGGACGGCTATTCTAAAAATTTCTTGTAAATGAGTTCCCATTGTATTGAAAGACATAATGTGCATTTTTAAAGGCTGTTGGCAGCAGCAAAGCTTATATATCCGTGTCTCCGGAAGCTGCGCTTATTTATTGTTTCAACCAAACTCCCATCAAACCTCGTATTGGTTAAAAATAAAATTAAAGATCGATTGAAGAACGACTGCGCATTTTTATTCATCAGATCGTCCATTCTTTTCATAATATATACAATTTTCAGGTGCTTATTTTTCAAGATCTTAGCGGGTATGACAACGCTACACTTGGAACGAAGAGGACTACCCCTATTTCTTGCCTTTACTATTTTTCTGACTGGCTTTTCTCTCTGCGCACAGGAGCGGATTTCTTTGGCCGGAGATTGGTCAGTCCGGTTAGATGCGGACAGCAGCTTCTACAACAGTGGTGCGCCGCCACAACAATTCACAAAAAAAATAAACCTGCCGGGAACGACCGATGAGGCGCGCCTGGGCATTGCTACTCATGGCTCCGATTACGGTATCCTTACCCGCGCCTATAAACATATCGGCCCGGCCTGGTATCAACGCCAGATTCACATACCTTCTTCCTGGAAGCAAAAAAATATTACCCTTTTTTTAGAGCGGGTTTTGTGGGAAAGCAAAGTTTTTATCGATGGAAAAGAACGATCAACGCTATCTCCATTATACGTGCCGCATCAGCATTCATTAGGCGTTTTGAAACCAGGCGCCCATACCCTTACTATTTGTATAAATAATGACCTGATACATAATATCGGCGATAAGGGGCATGGTTATACCGAGTACACGCAAAGTATATGGAATGGGATCGTGGGACGAATAGAACTCAGGCCCGAAAGCGCCCACCATATTCAAAATGTGAAAACCTATCCCGACGCCGCACAGCGCAGCGTCGGACTTAAAATTTCATTGAACCCCAACGCATCGTTGCAACCGCTGATCATCGACGCGGCGCTTACCGAAGCCGCCACCAATAAAACAGTGAAGCAACAGCGATTTTCGATCCGGCAACCGAAACATGAAATCGAATTGTCGCTAAACGACCTCCCGCCTGTGAAAACCTGGGATGAATTTGACCCCCATTTATACAATATCTCCATCACACTGAAACACGGAAAAAAAACCACGAACTGGAGCGGCCAGGTCGGTTTCAGAAAATTATCTACCACGCCCCACAAAATCGTCATCAATGATAAAAAAACTTTCATAAGGGGTAATTTAGATTGTGTTCATTTTCCGCTTACAGGCTACCCCTCCTGCAATGTGGAAGACTGGATAACAATTTTTAAAAAATATAAATCCTACGGACTGAACACCGTACGCTTTCATTCATGGACGCCGCCCGAAGCCGCTTTCATTGCGGCCGACCAGCTGGGCATTTATATTCAAACGGAAATCATTTGGCTTGACTGGTGGATGGCCGGCGAGCGAAAAGAGCGTCCGGAAATGAACACCAAAGGCTTCCCTCAGGGACTGGGAAAAAATCCGAATGCCGACGCTTTTGTGCAGGCAGAAATGAAGCGCGTGATCGACACCTATGGCAACCATCCCTCGTTTGCGTTTTTTTGCATCGGCAACGAATTGGGCAACTCCGATTTCGACGTAATGCAGCAATGGATTTCAAAAATGAAATCAGCGGATCCCCGGCGCCTTTACGCTGTTTCAACAGCCAGAAAAATAATGCCGGTTGATGATTATATGGTGACACATAATATTCCGAACGTTGGCCGCACCTACGGCTATAGTTTAAATAAAACGGACGCCGGGCTGGAAGCTAACTACAGCAAAGCGCAGATTCCCATTATTGCTCATGAAGTGGGCCAGGCGCCTGTTTATCCCGAATGGAAGGAAATCGACAAATACAAAGGCGTACTCAAAGCCCGGAATCTTGAAGGTTTTAAAGCAGTAGCCATTCAAAACGGAATTGTCGATAAAGACGAAGACTTTCATAAAGCTACCGGCGCGCTTCAGCAATTGCTATATAAAAATCTGATTGAAAATATAACGCTGGCTCCTTCGAGCGCGGGGTTTCAAATGTTGAGCATGACCGATTACCAGGGCCAGGGCGAGGCGCTAATTGGGTGGCTGGATTGCTTCTGGGACGACAAAGGCACTACACCGCCCGGCGTTTTCAAAAGCTATAGCAATGCAGTGGTGCCGCTTATACGCACTTCCAGTTTTACTTATACTTTAGACGATACGCTGAAGCTAAACATGGAGCTTGCCAATTATAGCCAATCGGACCTTCATCAAAAATTACAATGGGAAATAACAGACCTTTCCGGAAAGCCAATTGATAAAGGCATGGCGGGGAAAGACTTGTTTCCGCAGGGTGCATTAACCACGGCGGATAGCCTGGCGCTACCTTTGGCCAACTTTCCGCGAGTGGCGGGTGAGTATAAATTCCGGCTTTTCCTGGAAGATAACAGTTACAGTAATGATTGGAGCTTTTTTGTATTTCCGCCGGCCCGTGCATTATCGATTAATACAGATGGTATTTACATTTCGAAAGAATGGGATACTGTCACGGATAGTATATTGAACGCTGGTGGTAAAGTGTTGTTACTCGCAGATAAGCTGGGCACAAAAGAAAGTTCGGCGCCGGTAAGCTTTACGCCGTTGTTTTGGAGCGCCAGCTTTTTCCCAGGTCAAAGTAATGAGACCTTAGGCTCATTCATCAATCACAAAAGTGAAATTTTCCGTCACTTCCCTACGGACTATTTTACAAACTGGCAATGGTTTAAGCTTACGGCGGGCGCCAAATACTTTAAGCTATCCGATATGCCGAAGCGTTTCCAGCCGCTGGTACAACCTGTTTCCGACTTCCATTACAACGAGAAGCTGGGCAGTATTTTTGAAACCAAGGTCGGGAAGGGCAAGTTACTCATATGCGGATACGCCCTGCAACAAAAGGATAACGCCTATGCCACGCAACTGCTTTACAGCATGATCGCTTATATGAAAAGCGATGCCTTTAATCCTCAGGACGCGTTGCCAATAGCGACATTAAAAAAAGTGCTGGCTAAAACACCGGAAGCCATTCAGGCCTATCCGCTGCCTGATGCTTTCCGATCCGCTGCGCTTTATATCAAAGCAGGAAATGCGTCGGAAAAAGATAAACAATGGCAAGCCTCTGAAGATATTGTCGCCGTCAATAAAAATTACAAGTATGCAATGTCGGCTGTAAATATCACTAAATATGCTTCGGGTGCGGCCTGGAGCGGAAAAAACATATCGATTAACTTAGTGCCGCCTGCCGGCGTAAAAGGGTATATTTACCTACACCTGCTTCCAACTGGCCAACCGGACGTTGAAGGGCGCGTCACAATCGAAGGCCGGGAACTGGAAACCGGCAACATTCCGGCAAAGGGCAAGTGGATCAAAATTTTTATGATGCGCGAAGACACCAATGATGGTAAGGTTCAGGTTCAGCTGAAATCCGGCCATTCATCGCCGTTGCTGTTTGATGAACTGGTGGTAATGGAAGAAGAATAAGACAGCGTCATAGTCAACTTAGAAAGCATTACGCGAAGGCGCACAAGTTTATAAACCGCCGTTGGCGACAAGGCCTCTTATTTTTTTAATTTATGCACCCGTTCTATCTTAGCTGCGACGGCCATTTGCAGTGAGAGGAATATTGGTAATATTGCTGCTGCATCAATTAAACAAAAAGCATGCTTTATCGAAAAAAGGATGGGTTCCAGGCTCAGAAAGCGATTGTGCTGCCGCCGGCAATTATAAAACTGTTCGAACAAAGCGCGATCACTTCAGGTTTGTATCTCACAGATATCGGCTATTACCCCAAAGCGAAGTTTCACTACCGCCATCGCGAACATGGCTCTGCCCAACATATACTTATTTATTGCATCGACGGAGCCGGTGTGGCCAAAGTGGAAGATCAGCAAATACTTATCCGCCAGGGGCAATATTTAATCCTTCCAAAAAATGTGAAACATATTTACCGCGCCGATGAACAAAAGCCCTGGTCTATTTTTTGGGTTCATTTTAAAGGCCATTTGGCGCCTCAGTTTGTAGCGTTGCTAAAAAAGAAAGGTGATGTTTTTTCAAACGCGGTTTCTTTTGATAAAAGAAGAATAGAACTTTTCGACCAGATTTATGATACGCTACAAACAGGCTACAGCATCGACAACCTGAATTATACCTGCATTTTATTACAGCATTATCTAGCCACTTTTTGCTATCCGCAAATTTTTACGCCGCCCCAGCGGGAGCAGGAGGACGAAATCGATATTGCCATACGATTTATGCAGGAGCATATCGACAAGTCCTTAAACCTGCAAACATTGGCAGCACATGTTTACCGTTCTGTCTCCCATTTTTCCGCGCTGTTCAGAAAAAAAACCGGCTACCCGCCTCTGGAATATTTTAACCAGATTAAAATGCAACGTGCCTGTCAGCTGCTGGAGTTTACAGATTTGCAGATAAAAGAACTGTCTGCCCAACTCGGCTACCAGGATCCTTTTTATTTCTCCAGGCTGTTTACAAAAATGATGGGCCTATCGCCGCTCGAATACCGCAAAAAGAAAAAATTCAACTAAATCAAACTTCTTTTTTTAGCAGCGGCCGATGCATTACGGCGCCTGGATGCGCTTTGTCCAGTTCGAGAACAAGATCGAAATAATGGTTTGCTTTTTCTATCTCATTCAATCCCATATAACCCAAAGCCTGAAGATAATAGCAGTGGATGCGGTTGCGCAAAGAAAGCTCGTCATCAAAAATCATCAGATCGGGCAATGACACCGCGAAAAAATCCATTTTCACTTCATCGTTGACATGCTGCTCGCCATAGCCGATCAGGTTCCGGAATCTCTGTTCCGCTTCCCAGCTGCGCTGCAGACACTGAAGCGCCAGCCCCTGGTAAAAAATTTTATCCGGCTGCTGATCATTATAAAAGATAGCCGGCGTGGGCTCGCTCAGTCCCACCGCAGCCCGCTCCCAGTATTGCTGCGCCGTTTCCAGCGCTCCCATTTGATGATACGCCACGCCCATCCAATAATGAATATCGTTTTCCTGTGCGCCATAGATCTTTCCTTCTCCCAGGTGGTCCGGATAAACCGTAGCCAGTTCCAGCAAACGAACCGCTTCCTGCGGCATGCCCCGTTCCAGCGCATCTTTGGCCAGCCCGATATGAATTAAAATATGCTGCCCCGATGTTTTTCCCTCGCCTCCCTCCCAGGGGTGAAAATTACGGGCCTCCAATAGCTGTCTTGCGGCTTCAAATTGTTGGGTAAGGCTGTGCAGATTGACATATTCAATATACAAATCGTCGCGATCATTAATCAAATCGGTATAAGGCCTGAGCTTTTCCAAACGCTCTTCAGGTGATTTATTGAATCGCTTATACAGTTGATCTAATTCAAACAACACCCGGGAATCGGAAGGGTCTGCCGCGAATGCTTTCTCAAAAAGCGCCAGGGCTTCAGCTTTTTTATCAAACTTATTGTAGTATGCTATACCAAGATTCCGTAAGGTGGTGGCATGGGTAGCATTGATCTTCGCAGACTGCTCCCAATAATCTTTTGCTTTATCATATAAGCGCTTCGAATAAAAATAATTGCCAAGATAATAAAGCGCTTTGTAGTCATATGGATTAACCGCAACGGCCGTTTTCAACACGCTAATATCTCCGATCCGGTTTGGAAAAACGCCATCCGGGCCATAATCAAAAGCCTTGCTAAACCAATAGGCAGACTGTTCCTGGTAGCCCGCTCTGAATTCGAGATAACCGAGATAATAGAGCGAAAGCGGGTCTGTAGCTGCGGCTGCATTCAATTTCAACAATTCGCCTGCCTCTTCATAAAGCCCCGCCTGCATATACTGAATCGACATTTCAATATAGGTATCGGTGTTAGTGCGCATCATCTGCTGCAACTGTTGTGCCGTTGCGGCAGCCTGATCTTCTTCGCCCAACGCCCTCAAACATTGTAAACGTTCAAACAAACTGGCAAAATCAAACGCATCAATTTCCACTGTTTCGGCCACAAGCTTTAAAGCTTCGGGCAGGCGATTGAGTTTACGCAACGCCACAGCTTTGAGATGTCGCGCCTTCAAACCATGATAATTTCTGAGGATGGAATTTTCAGATAAGGTGATGACCTGACGCCAGTCGCGCCGATTGGCCGCGATCAACGCCAGTTGCAGATAAGCTTTATCCTGCTGCGCCGCGTTCCAGGTACACTTATAAAAATACTGTTCGGCCTCATCGTAATCACCCTGGTATTGCAGGCAAAGCGCTAAGTTGAAAAGCGCTTCACTGTCCTGGGGGTTGGGATTATATTTATTCAATTTTTCGACGGCAGTTTCAAGATAGGGTTTTGCCACATTGAATTGTCCACGACGGAGATACCACAGGCCTTTAGCATTATTACAACGGATATCGGATGCATCGCGGCGCAGCGCTTCCTCATAATAATCCAAAGGATTATAAGTGGCATGCCGGTATTGTTCTAAATGGAGGCCCGCCAGGTATAAATCTTCATTAGACAAAATGTCCCCGGGAGCGGCAATCGGTTGAGCCGGTTCGGGAATCGCTTCGCCCTGCCGGGTTACCGGTTTATAATCAACGAGAACCTGATCGTTCTCATCCAGCACAGCGGCGTAAAGAATAGAAATACTGGCGGAATTGTTGAGCGGCACCGTTTTAGCAAAAGTCGCCAACGGGGACAGCTCCTGCGACTCGTTCATCAAAACCGATCCTCCCATCTTTAAAATTACTTTCACCCTGCGCGGCCTGGTTACATAGGCTTTTACAACCACGCTATCCCCCAGCGGCTCCACGTTGATCATCGCATCAATAGACGCATTTTTCACATAACCAATATTTTTATACGGCATAAAATATTGTTTAAACTCGCGCGCTTCGTTGGGCATGATCCAGCTAAAGTCTGGCTGGTTATCCGTAAACATGCCGCACATGATTTCGAAATAAGGTCCATTGTTGTCGGTAAGCTGGCGGTCCCAGGCCTTTCCAAAATCACCGCATCCCCAGGTCCATTGTTTTTTACCGGGACTAATATGGTGGTTGGCGATATGCATCAACCCGGCCTGTTTTTGATGATGATAGCCGCCTACAAAGTCGAAGGCGCTATTGACAGCCATATAAGAAGTAGGCACGGGTATATTTGTGTAACGCGAAATATCAGTGCCCGGTGCATAATCTACTTTATAATAAGTTCCGGTGGCGATCGGGAAAGAACTTACATCTCTCTTACCATGATCAAAAACAGCGTGCACATCGGGCGGGAACACGCTTTGATAATGCTCATCGACCGCGACAGCCGGGTTGGCCCACCACAAAAAAGTTTGCGGGAACGATGTGCGGTTATAAAGTTTTGCGTGCAACTCGATGTAAGCCACACCTTCATACAGCGTGAAACCCAACGCGCACTTGGTGCCAAACATTTTCTCGTATTCATTTACCCAAACCGTTTTACTGCCATCTTCGTTTTCCTTTATTAAAAAATCGATGGGCTCGAAAGTGGACGGCCGGTGATGCTGTGGCCAGTTGAATTCAATGCCGCCGCTGATCCAGGGGCCTGCCAGCCCCACCAGCGCCGGTTTGATCACCTCATTATGATAAATAAAATGATAATCATTGGTTTTATCATAAGCCATTTGTATCCGTCCGCCTAACTCGGGTAATATCATCACCTTCAGGTAATCATTTTCCAGAAACAGCGCAGTCCACGCTTTGTCTTCCTTATCATCATACACTTTATCGATAACGGCATGCGGATACACCACGCCGCTGCTTCCCTGATACACTCTGTTTTCAAGAAACATCGGGTTCTTATCCGGCGCGCCGGTTTTGTAGGTCGGAATGATCACTTGTTCTTTCCAGGCTTTTACCATGTGCTGATTTTTTCTTTTTGTTTTAATGTTTGAATACGGCATCCATTTCCTCCAGGGTCTTACCTTTGGTCTCCCTCACTTTGGCCCTCACAAAAAAGAAGCCCAGCGCGCAAATCGCGGCATAGATATAAAAGGGCGTGTAAGTGCCTAATCGTTTGGCAAGAATCGGAAAGGAGAATGTGAGCACCGCATAAGCCAGCCACAAGGCAATAACGGCCACAGAGGTTGCGGCTCCGCGTATCTGGTTGGGAAATATTTCCGAAATCAGTACCCAGGTAATAGGCGCCAGCGTCATCGCATACACTCCGATTGCAGCTAATAAACTCCAGGAAGCGGCGGCAGATTTTTGTTGTAATAAAACAGCGCTGACCAGGTAGAGGATACAAAGGCCTGCTGATCCGAATATCATCAGCGGCTTGCGGCCCATTTTATCTACCTGCCACATGGCGATAAAAGTGAAGACCAGATTTACAAATCCAATAAAAACAGTTTGCTTCAACTGGTCATCCTGGCTGAATCCCACACTTTCGAAAATGGTAGCAGTGTAATTGAAGACGACGTTGATGCCACAAAATTGCTGGAACACTGCCAGGCCCATTCCCACGAGCACCGCCGGCAGCGCCTGCTTTTGAAAAACAGCTTTGTAGTTAATCCTTGTTTCACCGGCCAATGATTTACCGATTGCCTCAATGCTGGATGCCGCATAAGCAGCGCCACCTATGGCAGCCAGTTTTTTTTTTGCCTGCTCCACCAAGCCGGCACGTGTTAGCCAACGCGGACTTTCGGGCAGAAAAAATACGCCGCCTAAAAATAAGGCCGAAGGAACGGCTCCCAGGCCCATCATCCATCGCCAGGCATCAGGCCCCTCGTTGCGCAGCGCATAGTTGACAAGGTTGGTAATTAAAATTCCCAAAACAATAGTAAGCTGGTTGATCGCCACCATCCGGCCGCGCATATGCGAAGGCGCCACTTCTGCAATGTAGAGCGGGGAAAGCACGGAAGCCATGCCCACGCCTATTCCCGCGAAAAATCGTGCAACGATAAAAGCCGCGCTGCTATTAGACCCGGCCATGGCCAATGATGACACCAGGAAAATACCAGCTGCCAGCATCAGCCCTTTCTTACGCCCAAAGCGGTCTGAAACGCTACCGGCAATAATGCAACCCAGTATGCAACCGAGCGCTAAAGTGGCGGTAGCAAAACCCTCCTGCACATCGGAAAGATGAAACTGATCTTTCAAAAAAGGAAGGGCGCCGGCGATTACAGCAAAATCAAATCCAAACAAATAACCGCCCAGTGCGGATATCAGCGAGATCCCGGTTATATAGGCTGTATTAAATTCATGCTTTTCTATTTTCATATAACCCACAATTAGAAAACGAAGATGAAAGAAATCTGCTTAAAATAAAATGGATAAGACGATGAATGAAATAGACTTTATGATGATTCTGCACAGTTGAAATAAAAAAATCGCTTTTGAACACGCATTGTTTCAACCCTTGATTAAAGCAGTGTTGGCGCTATTTAAAATCGCGTGAAGGAAACAGCGTACCTTGAATTGTTTTCTTTTGAGCAACTCTGCCGCCTTCTTTGGAATGCATGGCGCCATCTTTCTCATCAGCCCGGCAAAGCGTCAGCACCTGCGGGGACGGCTCTTCAGGAGCCACCAGGGCTTGCAAATAAGCGGCTCCGTTATAACAATTTTTCACTACCACGTGCGTGACTTGTCCTTCCCGCTGCACCCTGCCCGCAACAATTAGCAGTTTAGACTGCAATATTTCTTTACGGAATTTTTCAAATATTTGCCGGAATACCACCAGGTTTGCCGTTCCTGTTTCATCTTCAATAGTAATAAAGCAAATGCCGGAAGCCGTGCCAGGACGCTGCCGCACCAATACAAGCCCTCCTACTTTTACATAGGCTCCATCCGGCAAGGCATTAATACCAGCGGTGGATAAAATGCGGCGGCGCTCCAATTGCTGTCTTACAAAAGTTAAAGGATGGGCTTTCAGCGAAAGCGAAGTACTGCTATAATCCTGCACCACATGCTCGGCGGCAGTCATCTCAGGAAGTGTCACCGCCGCTTCAAAAGCGCTTTCAGAAAGCTGCCCTTCAAAAAGCCCTTCGGGATGATCGGCTAATGCGCTGATTTCCCAAAGCGCTTCCCTCCTTTTCAAGCCCATAGAAAGGAAAGCATCGGCATTTGCCAGGATTTCAAGCGAACTGATGGAAACGCCGGCATCCAACAACTGGTTGATATTTGTAAAAGCCTTTTTCCTGGCGGCCACCAATATTTCTATTGCTGCTTCCCCCAGACCCTTTACCTGCCTGAAACCTAACCGAATGGCGCAACGGCCGGTTTCTGTTGCCTCCAGGGTATTGTCCCAGAAAGAAAAGTTGATATCGACAGGGAGGACGGTAACACCGTGCTGCTGTGCGTCTTTTACAATTTGAGCAGGCGCATAAAAACCCATAGGCTGACTGTTGAGCAACCCCGCGGCAAACACGTCGGGATAGTGGCATTTGAGCCAGCTCGATATGTATACGAGCAGCGCAAAGCTAACCGCGTGGCTTTCGGGAAAACCATAGCTGCCAAAGCCTTCCAGTTGTTTAAAGACTTTTTCTGCATATGCCTGTGCATAGCCATTTTTTATCATGCCGCCAATCAGCTTATCATGAAATTGTTTTACCATTCCGTACGCTTTGAATGTGGCCATACTTCTGCGTAAGGCATCCGCTTCTGCCGGCGAAAAACCTGCTGCCACGATCGCAATTTCCATGGCCTGCTCCTGAAACAATGGAACGCCGAGGGTCCTGCTCAGGATTTCTTTGACCGCTTCGGAAGGGTAATCGACAGGTTCCTGACCGCTTCTGCGTCGCAGATAAGGGTGCACCATATCGCCCTGAATGGGGCCTGGCCGGACAATAGCCACTTCGATTACCAGATCGTAAAAACACTGGGGCCGCAAACGCGGCAACATTGACATCTGTGCCCGGCTTTCAATCTGAAAAACACCGATTGTATCGGCCCGGCAAATCATTTCATATACCTGCGGATCATCTTGCGGCACGTTGGCCAGTGTCAGGCGCCGGCCATAATGTTGCTTCACCAGGTCGAAACATTTGCGGATACAGGTAAGCATGCCGAGCGCCAGCACATCAATTTTCAATAAACCTAATGCATCAATATCGTCTTTATTCCATTCAATATTTGTACGGCCTTTCATGCGGGCATTGAGGATAGGGCATATATAAGATAGTTTATTTTGCGAGATAACAAATCCGCCTGTGTGTTGCCCGAGCTGGCGCGGAAAGCCGATATACTGTTGTGTCAATTCCAACACTTTTCGCAAATGCGGGTCATCACAATTTAACCCCTGCTCACGGATACGTTGCTCGTAAATGCCTTCCCCATGTGTGCCGCTGCAACCCGCAAGCACATCAATCATATCTGTGGAAAGGCCCATGGCTTTAGCCACATCTCTTATCGCTCCTTTATAATGAACCTGTGTTACGGTAGCAATAATGCCCGAACGGTCGCGCCCAAATTTTTCATAAATATATTGCATTACTTCCTCGCGGCGTTCATGTTCAAAATCAACATCCACATCTGGCGGCTCATCGCGCGCATCCGACATAAAACGGGCAAATAATAACTTAAATTTTGAAGGGTTTACAGAAGTAATCCCCAAGCAATAACAAACCACCGAATTAGCTGCAGAACCGCGCCCCTGGCATAAAATCTCTTTGCTTCTTGCGAATTGTACAAAATCATAAATCGTTAAAAAATAGGCGGCATAATTTTTTCGCTTTATAAAGTCCAGTTCATAATGAATAGAAGCCAGGATTTTCTCCGGAATTTTTTCACCAAATTTTTCTTTGGCGCCCTGCCAGGTAAAGTAAGCCAATTGCTGATCGGGTGTTCGCCCTTCGCTGGTAATTTCCTGTGGATACACATATTTTAATTCATCCAGAGAGAAGGTACAGGCATTCACGATTTCCTGTGTATGGGCAACAGCCTCTCCATATTGACGGAACAAGCGCAGCATTTCCTTTTCAGGTTTCAAAAACCGCTCTGCATTCTGGCGCAGCAAATACCCCGCATTATAAATAGTTTTCTTTTCGCGGATGCAGGTCAGTATATCCTGTAATTTTCTACGTTCCGCATTGTGGTAATGTACATCGTTTGTAGCAAGCAAAGGCAATTTATAATGGCCAGACAGCTCGGCCAGCCGGTATAATTTTTTGATATCATCGCCCTGGTACGACCGGGTAGCGGTAAGATATAACCGGCCTTTTAAATGTTCATTATATTCCTGCAGGTTTGCTTTAAAAGAAGCATCATAATCGAAGTTTGCATTTAACTGATCGGGTGGCACTACTGCAAATAGCAAGCCTTCCTTCGCAGCATAGACATCTTGTTTGTAAAGCAGGCATTTACCCTTTTCGGTACGAAGGTTCCCGGTAGTAAGCAAATGAGAAAGGCGGGCATAAGCATCTATATGCGTAGGATAAGCAAGCAGCGAAGGACCGTCCTGCAAATCAAGGCAGCACCCCACGATAATACGAATGCCGCTGGCTTTGGCGGCCGTATGCGCGCGGACTACTCCGGCAAGTGTGTTATGATCGGTAATTGCTATCGCCTTATAACCCAATGCCGCCGCCTGCGTTACCAGCTCTTCCGGATGGGAGCCGCCCCTCAGAAAGCTAAAATTGGATGTTACCTGTAATTCCGAATAACGCATTATTTCCTTTTAAGCAAAAAAACCATGTAAATACCAACGGTGGGGCTTAGTGCCGTCGTAGTGCCCCAGCCGGAACAGCCAGAACCGCTCACCATGTTCATTTTCGACGATGTAATAATCTCTGTGTTCGCCTTCCCGGATCCACCATTCTGCTTCGATACGTTCGGGGCCGTCGGCTTTTTTGATGGTATGCAATATGCCTTTATAGCGGAAGTGCATCGGCGGGTAATCGGGTATCGGCGCTGCTACCTGCACGGGTTCCGGATTGTTAAGCAAGCGTATGGGGCGGGGGCGATCGGTCCACCTTGTAGCGGGCTGTTCGTGAAGCGAAGCCGCTTCCCTGAAAGAACGCTCGGGCCAGTAATGCTCATCCGGCAGGTATCGATGCACAATGCCCGGACCTAACTTTCCGGTAAGTTGATCAAGCAGTTGGGCAAGGCGGTTGTTTCCAAGGCCTTTCTGGTGCCAGAAACCATTTTGTAAAGTAATAATATCTTCCACCTGCGGCGCTTCGATAGCAAACATCTCAAAGCCCAGCGCCGGTTCGAGCTGATCTATTTTCAACTCAAAAAGTTTAACTAAGTGAGCCGGTTGCTGCGAAGGCAGATGCGTGCCAATGGTAATCGCTTGCAGGTTGTGATCAATACGCCATGCCTTAAAGATGGCTTTCCTTATGCCCTTACCTTCTTTTGCGAGGCGCTTACAAAGCAGCTCAATCAATTGCTGCAAAGCCATCTCAATGCCGTAGCGTGTCGTCACTGGCTCCAGGCAAGGCAGGCGCTCCTGAAAAGGCGTTACGGCTTGCATGGGTAGCAACGGCTCGTTCTTTATACCCAGCGCCTGATCGATACGTTCGGGCAAACCCGCGCCAAACCTGCGGCGCAGGATAGCGCTGCCCATATCTATAAAATGGCCGATAGTGTATAATCCTAACTTTTGCAGCCTGTCGACTACGGCAGCCTCCAACCTTAATGCTGCGGGAGGCAGGGGCCCTAAAGCCCGCTTTTCTTCACCGGGAGCAATTACTGACAGCGGATGCTTCCCATAACGCGCAAGCGCCCAGGCTGCGCCGACGGTTCCGGCAATGGCTATATGTGTTGTATAACCCAGCAACGCTAATGCCTTCCTTATATCTTCCAGATAATTCGTTTCCCCCTTCCATAAATGCGTACAACCCGTAGCGTCTAAGCACAAGCCGTCCGGAATATGAGTGGCAACGCAAGGTGTGAAGCGAGTAGCCCAATGCCCTAAAGCCGTAAGCAGTTTCGCTGCCCTGCCGGGCAAATCAGCTACTACCTGCAGCTGAGGTATTAAAGCCCTCACATCCGCTACGGCCATTCCTACCCGGAAACCCTGGCGTTGTACATCCGGGCAAACAGCAGTAATACGCATCCGGCCACGGTCGAGAGCGGCCAGCACAAAAGGTTGGCCTTTTAAATCCTGGCGGCGGCGCATCACCCACTCCGTCATTAAATGCGGGAAATATATACATACAAACCGGCTGGGCATACTAACTAATTTTTCTGAGCAAGGAGGGGTTGGCAACCCGGTCAACAACAGGCTCCTGAAAACCGCCATCCTGCCATAACAGTTTCCAACGGCCTGTACTGCCTCCCCGCATTTTAAGGAGTTCCACATTCCAGCAGGGAAGCGTTACGCCTGGCAATGATTGTTCATGATAACTCGGGGCAGCGCTGATTCGCCACCGGCTGACACAGGCCGTGGGGTGCAGGTTGCGATTGGTGCGCATGACAAAACCTGTTACGCCGCTTTTCTCTACCGCCAGCTGTAGCCTGCGGGATATATTAAAATCAAGCGCAGGCAACTCGCTGACCACCGCTGACAAACCCTCCATTTGCAGGCAGGTTTCCATGGCCCAGCAGATATCCTTTTCTTTTTTTACCTGCACAAAAAGAATCCGATCGGGTTGCAACCCGAAGGTGGAAAAACCCGGTGGAAACAGCAGCCCGTCCGGACTGATCCAGACAGAGGGCCCGTTATCTCTCATGAGATCACCAAGGATGGCCGCAATAAATCCCGTCGTAGCGGCTGCCGTGGCGCCGGAGGTAGTGATCCATTCATGTATGGCGCCGAGAGGAAAGATTTTTTGGGGAAAGGCATTATTGACAGGCCCTAAACGCAGTTTTCCCTCCAGCTGCCCGTTGATGGGTTTCTGGCCCTGCATGCGGGAAATTTCCTGCCGTAGTTGCGCCATCATATCTTTTTGTAAAAGATTCACGACACAAATATAATACTAAATTATTTAGCGCAAATTTGTTAATAATATTAGTATTTTAAATAGGTTTTAAAACGGAATGCATCCAAATCGTTCTTTCCCAACCCTCAATATCTGTTTTTGGGGTGTACCCCCATCTGCAATCGCATTTCACCTCCCTTTTTGATGGACGACCAGGGGATAAAAGGACGGTGCACCGCCTGTTTATTGAGTTGTATAGATTGGATGTAGGGATTCAAAGCCGTATTTTGGTTGGAAATTATGCGAAATACTTGGCCGGGATAATATTTTGAGTTAAGCCTAATGTTTATTTCTGAAAATAAGGGCGCCGATAAGCCTAGCAAAGTTTCTTTGTCGGTAAAACCCTTTACATCAAATAAGCCCATCGCAGCCATTACAAACCATGCGCCCAATTGCCCCTGGTCTTCATCCTGGCCAAATCCATACCCGTGGATGCCTTCGGTACCATAAAATTTGTCGCATATCGACCGAACCCATTTTTGCGTAAGCGAGGGCTTGCCCGAATAATTAAATAGCCAGGAAACATGAAGGTTGGGCTGATTGCCGTGATTGTAAATGCCGGCGATGCCCGCAAAAGCGTCAATTTCGGCTCCGCCGCCAAAGTAGGCTTTTTCGGCGAGCGCGAACGTGCTGTCGAGCCTCCTGTTAAATTCCTTTTCTCCCATTTTTGTTACCAGCTTCTCCGGCTGATGCGGAACAAAATAGCTATACTGATAAGCATTCCCTTCCTGAAAGCCCCGCCAGGGCTGGGAAGGATCAAAATTTTCAATAAACGCTCCGTTCGCCAGCCTGGGCCTGACCAGCTTTAACCGAGGATCCCATATTTGCTCCCAGGCATTAGACAAATTGCCGAATAGCTTATAGTCTTCGGTTTTCCCAAGCGCTTGCGCCCAGTTTGACATCGCAAACGCACTGAAAGCGTATTCCAGTGTATGGGAAGCAGAAAATTGCCACAACTCGCCGCTGCCTTTCGCACTATCCAAATGATTCACATAACCATACTTTAAAAACCGGTCGACATCCATTTTGCCGGCCCCATGCGGCCGCCCCTCACTCACCAATTCATTTTTCCTGGCGGCGGCATAGGCCGTATTGACGTCAAAATCTTTGATCCCCGCCAGATAAGCGCTCGCCATAATAAGGCTGACAAAATTGGTTCCAACGCCAGAGACATAACGGCTGTTAACAATACCATCGCCGAGCCAACCGGCGTCTTTATACACCAACAATTGGCTTTTGATAAAGTCTGCATAATACTCCGGATAAACTATGGTCCAGAGCTGTGTAAGATTCCAATACGCTCCCCAAACCGCATCGGTATTATAATGTTGAAAAAGCGGAACCCCTTTGGCATCGAGCGGAATCCTGCCAACCCCGCCTGTGTTTTTAGGATAGGCGCCATTGACGTCGCTGGCTAAACCCCGGCCCAACAAAGCGTGATAAAGACCGGTGTAAAACTTCGTATAATTTTCTTTTGTTCCGCCTTTCACATCAATACGCCCCAAATAGTCGTTCCATGTTTTTTTAGATTGGGCACATGCCTGGTCGAACGTTAATCCTGTGGCTTCTTTTTCAAAATTTAAACGTGCATTAGCAACAGAGGTAAGCGACAGGCCGGCTTTGATGGTAATCGCCTCTCCCTCGGCGGTCTTAAAATCGAGATACAGCCCGGCCCCTTTGCCTGCACATTCGCTTTGCCCTTTTTTAATTTCGTCACCCCTGAAAATGCCATAAGATGTGGGGCGCTTACTGAGTTCGGCTGTAAAATACATGGTCACCTCAGCGCCCGGTTGATATTTTTGAACGTAAACCGGCAGAGTGGTCACCCATCCTTCCACGCGGCCATCGGCGGTCAAATTAACGCGCGCATCTTTAACCGGCCCGCTCTCGCCCCAGATATTTCCAATATCAAAAAGGATATGCGCTTCCGATGTTTGCGGAAAAGTGTAACGATGGAACGCAACCCGCCTGGTCGCCGTAAGCTCCGCACGCACTTTATAATCTTTTAAAAAAACAGAATAATAACCGGCCGTACTGTATTCATCTTCACGATCGAAACGGGAGCGATACCCTCCGTTGGGATTTTCAAGTTTGCCGGGCGTCGTTTGCAGTGGGCCGGTGGTGGCCGTAAACAAAATTCCTCCTAACTGAAACTCGTGAAAGTTGGCAAAACCCTCAATCGACGTATGCCGATAATCATAACCCGACGCGTCCCATCCATGTTGGGTGCCATAGCTGCCATTTGTTGAAGGCGCCGGCTTAGCCATGCCGAACGGCATAGCGCCAGGCGTATAATGAAACCAGCGGCAGTGAGCTGTGCCGATATTAGGATCTACATATTTTGTATAATCCTGCTGTTGCGCGTTGATTTGATTGGCCAGGCAACATATAAAAACCACCCAAGATATGCTCCAAAAATTACTCATAAAATTTGCTTATTATTATGTTCGGCATCATAAAGCCAGGAACTTACGGCTCCCGACAAAAATGCCTGTTCACCCAAGATGGCGGGCGTAATTAAAGTTGTTGGATATAACCGCCCGACTACTTCTTCAGTAAACGGTAAAAAATGTAAATGTGCTTTGGCGATGTTTCCACCAATCACAACGCTATGAATTGATTCGGCTGCTACCATCTCAGCAAGGAAGTTGCCGAGATTGACACCAAACTCCTCAAAAACCTGAAGCGCCCATTCATTTCCCTGGCCTGCCAGTTGTGCCAGTTGCCGGACACTATCCAGAGGTGCGTCTGCCAGCTTTTTCCATCTTTGCACGAACCACCGGCTACAGAGATAATCTTCCACGATACCGTCGTTGAAAGGATGGCACCACTTATCCGCGCTATAGCTTTTGCCATCTTCGCAGATCGCGGATCCCAGGCCGGTGCCCAGTGTAATGCCTAAGGTTTTTTTATGGGGTTGATGCCAAAAAGGAGTAGCCCATAATTCTCCCTGCAGAAAGCAGGCGGCATCATTTTCAAAGTAAATAAGATCCGGAGATATGTTTAAAGACCGGGCCAGCAATTCCCTGATATTTAAACCAAAAAGGCTTTCGTATTTATTTTGTCCCTGCATCAGCGAAATGCCTTCTTCATATTTAAACGGGCCCGGCATCGCTATACAAAGGCGCTTAAGCGTCTTCGCCCCTGTTACTTCTCCGATACAGGTTGACCAGGCGGCTATGATTTCAGCTGCTGTGCCGGAGGCAGTGATTGAGGACCGGCGCAAACTTGAAGTAATAGCAGCCCCGGTTGTTCTTTCAACGATGGCAGCAGTGATATGGGTGCCCCCGATATCTACGCCCACAATACAGCTTTCCTGAATCATATCATTGATGCTTTTTATCGATTTAGTTTTCCGGCAATGCGCCGGCAACTCCGCTACCTGCCGAAGGTTGGCGCCACTCGTCTTCGATTTGTTCTAAAGTTTTACCCTTGGTTTCGGGCAACAATTTGTGAACCGTTATAAAAGCGACAACACAGAAGGCGGCGAAAATCCAAAAAGTAACGGGCGTGCCGAATCGTCCCAGGAGAAGCGGCGTAAGCTGCCCCACGATAGTGTCCGCAATCCACATCACCATAATACTTATCGCCATGGCGCGCCCGCGTATTTTATTAGGAAAGATTTCAGCCGCTACCACAAATTTCAACGGGCCGATAGAAAACGCGAAACAGGCAAGAAAAATAATCACACAGATCAGCATGCCGATGCTGTTTGAGGAGCCGGCATTAAAGTATAAGCCTACCAAAGTTAGGCTGATGGCCGCGCCGGCGGTGCCCCACAGATACAAAGGCCGCCGTCCTAAACTATCTACTTTCCAAATCGCAATTAGCGTAAATAGCATATTAGCCGCGCCGAAAATCACCTGGCTTAATAATGAGTTGCTTAATGAAATGCCGGCATCACTCAATATGCTCGGACCATAATATATGATCGCATTGATACCGCTAAACTGTGAAAACAAAGGCAGCAGCAGGCCAATCCACAAAGCTTTTCTCCAGCGGGGAGAAAACAATTCTTTATAGGAACCTTTGGGTTCAGGGGTTTGAACGACAGCTGTTTCAGCATCTCTTTGAAGAGATCTTAGTATACGCTGCCCCTCACCGGTGCGTCCTTGTTGCACCAGCCATCGCGGGCTTTCGGGCACACGAAATAAACCCAATAAAAGCACGAGGGCCGGGATAGCGCCTAAACCAAGCATTAGCCGCCAGATTTCTGTAGTGATGAATCCCGAAAAAAATCCTGTCGCATGATCATTTGAAGAAGACAGAGAAACATGCAGCAGTGCCGCATTGCTGAGATAAGCCACCAGTATGCCCAATGTAAGTGCAAACTGGTAATAGGTAATCAGCCGGCCCCTGCTCTTAGCCGGCGCGATTTCAGAAATGTATAGCGGTACAATATTGGATGCTAATCCGATACCAACCCCACCCATCAGCCTGGATGCGATAACGCCGTTTAAACTGGGCAGGAACGCACATCCAAGCGCTGACAGCAAAAACAGAACGGCTGCTATAAACATGGGCTTTCTCCGCCCCACCCGGTCTGCAAGCTCGCCCGATAGTGCCACTCCTATAATACACCCCACCAGGGCTGAAGAAACAAACCATCCCTGCTGAAAGGCAGAAAGACTAAACTGCTTCTGAAGTAAGGGCAGTACGCCCGAAACCACGGCCATATCAAACCCAAACAAAAACCCGCCCAAAGAAGCCACCAGCGTGATGGCCATCACCGATCTTTTCTGCTCTATATGTTGCATTGTATAAAAACTTCTTTAATAAAAGATGGAGGTTATTTTTCAAGAATGGGCGACATGGAAGGTGGTGCATCTGCCGGCGCACTGCCCCATTTCATATTAGGCTTCGGCCCCATCTGTAAGACCAGTGATCCGCCGTCCACCAAATCGGAATGATAAAACCATGGCCGTCCCAGTGGTTTGCCGTCTAACCGGGCCGATTGGATATATCGATTGGTTGCGGAACTGCCTTTGGCAATAATGGTAAATGTCTTCCCTTTATAATATGCCGGATCCAGCTGAATCGTAATTTTTTCAAATAAGGGGCTTCCAATTTCATAATAAGGTTTTACGCCAGTTCCGCCATTAGTTTGAAACAGTCCCATGGCAGCCATAACAAACCATGCCCCCATCTGTCCTTCATCTTCGTCTCCCAGCCAGCCATGGTAGGGTGTTTCGCCATAATAGCGATCCATAATTTCACGCGTCCAGTTTTGTGTCAGCCAGGGTTTGCCCGAATAATTAAATAACCAGGCGGCCTGCATATTGGGCTGATTGCCATGATTGATTGGCACCAGGTCATACAGATCGCCATCCGCGTTGAAATTATATTTCACCGATTTTTCAAAGCCTTCGTTAAGACGGGAATTAAACTCCTTTCTACCCATCAGGTTTAAAATACCCTGCACATCGTGTGGGTTAAAAAAGCTGTATTGCCAGGCATTTCCTTCCAGATAGCCAGGCCCGCTGAAGCTGGTGCAGCAATAGGGGCTCCAATCTTTCACCCAGGAACCATCCTTATGTTTCATCCGGATATAACCGGTTTGCTGATCAAATACGTTTTTGTAGTTGCCCGCACGTTTAAGGAACTGCTGATAAAGATCTTCCCTGCCCAGGGCTTTTGCAAACTGCGCCACACACCAGTCATCATAAGCATATTCCAGCGTATTCGACACCTGGCCTTCCTCTTGCGGCACATAGCCCAACTTCATGTAGGAATCAAAAAATTTATTTCCGGCAAATCCGTTTTCAGGCGTTACGATGCCCGGAGTGGTTTGCTGGTGCACCATGGCTTTCAAAGCCAGTTGCGTATCAAAATCCCGGATGCCCTTTTGGTAAGCGCCTACAATCAAAGCAATCTCATGAGACGCTTCCATGATGCCGGAATACTCTATGCCGGCAGGCCCCTTAGGCAGCCATCCGCCCGTGCGGTAAATTTCCAGTAGCGATTTTACCCATTTGCTGGCCAGGTCAGGGTTGACCAATTGCCAGAGCTGATTCAGGTTCCAGAAAGTATTCCATAAAGCGTCGCTGCCATATACCGGATGCTCGGGATCGACCTGCTGCACTTTTTCATTTACATCTACATATTTTCCATCCACATCGCTCCAAATTGTTCTGGCCACATAGGACCGGTAAAGATTGGAATAAAACTTTCTTTTGTTGGCCTCTGTCCCCCCTTCTACCTGCACCTTGCTTAACAGTTTATTCCAAACACTGCGTGCATTTTTTCGCACGGCCTCAAAGTTCCAGCCGAAACCAGCAAGTTCGGCATTCATGTTTTTGCGAGCGCCTTCAATGCTTACCAGGGAGATAGCTGTCTGCATAAGAATCTGTTCCCCTGCTTTGGTGTCGAAATCAGCAAATGCGCCCATCTTTCCCTTTCCACTTACTTCCTTCACTCCTTCCTGTACCTGGTAATTATTTTGCCATCCACCAAAAGATTTCATCGGTTTGTTAAAGCGGATGACAAAATGCACGGTGTACTCATTCCAGCTCCATTTTTGATGGGAATACCCTTCAATTTCCGTGTCGGACACTTTGGTAAATTTAGCATCCAATACTTCTGCGGTATTCTCAAAAGGTATATCAAGATCCATTAAAATATGCGCATGCGCTTCCTTCGGAAACGTAAATTTAAAAAAGCCGGTGCGGGTGGTGGTGGTAATTTCGGTTCGGATATCGCCATTCATAAGCGTCACGCCATAATATCCCGGGCTGGCCTTTTCTGTTTCCTTCACAATTCTGGACCGGTAGCCTGTCGTCCAGCCTGTTGTCGGGCCGTCGGCGGGGCCGCGGCGAACATTCAGTACGTTAACGGTAGGCATTACGGAAAGACCCGCCATGGTCCAGGAGTGGATATGGCTGAATCCGCCGATATTATTGATCGTATATTCATAGCCTGATTTCCATACACCGCCCTGGTTGTCGGGCGCTAACTGCACCATTCCAAAGGGCATGGTAGCGCCCGGGTTCAGCATCCATCTCGACTCCGAGGTGCCGAGCAGGGGATCGGCATAATCCACCGGCTGGCGGTTTTGGCTAAAAGCAACAAAAACGGCTAACACAAAGTAAAGCGTAAGTATATTTTTTTTCATCTTAGAATGTTTGTTCGGCAAGCGCCTTTTCTTGATTGGTAAAAGGTTGTATTTCTTCATTACTGTGGCAAAAAGAAATTATATTTTATGGAGCCTTAGGGGAGATAGGCAAATGTCTTTTTAATAAATGCTTTTACTACTTTCGCAGTACCAGCGCCCTGGTTTATCAGTTTATATTTTTTTACTGCGGCAGGAATGACAAAGGTTTCCGCGTAGTGAAATGCGACTTCAGCATCTCCTATCTGCACCGTTAAGGCGGCGCCTTCTACCAGCATTAATACATGGCAGCTTTCATCGGTGGCTACCTCCGCCTGATGTTCAAACTCCAGCCGGTGAACATCATAAAAATGATCTTCGTGGGTCGGCAAATGCCAGACTTTAGCACCCTCGCTTTGTTCGATCAATACCGGTTGAGCGATCAGTTTTTTGACAGCGCTTCCCTGCCTTTCGAAATTTAAATTTTTAAATGCATGTTCTATATTGATGGCGCGGGGTGTCCCGTCCAGATCCAGTCTTAACCAGTCATACATTTTAAAAGTGAAAATATAGGGCGTAGAACTAATCTCGAGCACGAGGTTGTCAGCGCCGGCGCTGTGGATGGTGCCATTGGGGATTAAAAAGAGATCGTGCTTTTGTGCGGTATGCGTTTGTACATAATCTGTGATCGTAATTTCTGTGCCGTTGGCTTTACTGTCTTCCAAAACCTGTCGGAACTTTTGGGGATCCACGCCTTCCTGAAAACCCAGATAAACCTGTGCTTCCGGCTTACAATCCAATATATAATAGGTTTCATCCTGGGTAATATGCTCTCCAAAATGCTCCCTTATGTAGCCGAGCGAAGGGTGGCATTGAATGGAAAGATTGCCGCCTTCCCAGGTATCCAGAAAGTCAAACCGGATGGGAAATTCCTTTCCAAAAAAGTCAGCATGCCGGCCAAGTATTTTCTTATAATGCTTACTTATGAGAAGATCGAAAGGCACTTCCAGCAAATAACCGTCGCTTTCAAAAACCAATCCATTTTCCGGCACGATTAGTTCAAAGGACCAGGCATAGTTCACTTCGTCTTTATTAAGGCCAGGTATGCGATCTTTCATCCATTGTCCGCCCCAGGCGCCAGCTTCAAACCAGGGCCGCACCCTCAGTACGGTTTCAGAGAGACGGTCTAAACCTGCAGCCAGCTCCTCTCCCAGCATCCAGTTGATCTGCTTTTGCCATTGAACATCGGCCTGAATGGCAATACGGCCATCTATGTTTTCGCGATGTTTTGCCAACACTACCCAATCCACAAAATAGTATTGCTTGTACATATGCGCAGGTGCATCGGCAGCAGCCATCCCCAGGTTATGGACAGCTCCCGCCCGCATCCGGTATTGCACTTCATTTTTTGGAACGTCTAAATAAATCACCGGGCCATCGCCAGGGAATAAGGCTGCGCCGGGCCCCCATACAATCAAACAGTCTGCATCGCCATCCTTTTGGAATTGGTTCATGCGATCCTGATGAAAATAATCGACGAGTTGCAGATCCGTTTTGGTACCCCACACTGAATCCCGGGCTCCCATAAAGGTGCTAACCATCGTCTCAATTTCTTCCGGGGATTTTAAAAAATCTTCCGTATTAACCCATTGTATGGTTTTGCCCAGCTTGTGAAATGCTACTGCGAGCGCACTCTGAACTTCATGCCATAGAACGCCGCTAAACCCATCCATAAAGATGATGTCATGATGGGCCATCCATTGCGCCAGTGTTTGATAGCCGTGAAAAATCTTACCCTTTCCGAGCGAAAAACTGGGGTAGATATTATACACTTGAGACGCTTGCTGCGTCTCGGGCAGCCGTATGGGTAACACTGCCTGCAAACTCTTTCTAAACCCGGCCTTTTTTGTTTTTGTTCCCGGAACCTCATCATTCGAAATCTCAATCATTGTAGTGCATTTTTTAATGAAAGCTGGCTTTTCCTTCAAACAACCTCCAGCTTAAAGCTGATGTTTTTTATTGTTTTGTTTTATAAAATTTATGAACAGGCGACTACTTTAAAGAGCTCGGCCCTTTACTGAATGGTCACCATTTTAATGGTGGAATAATTGTACCGGTTGGTACCATAGGCGATTCTCGCCCCCACCCTAAGATACCAATCTTTTTTAGGCAACACGCCAGTTGAAGTAATGGTGACGGTTGTTCCCAGCATACTATTTCCTGCACTTCCTGAGTAAGAAACTATCCTCGCATACCTGTTATCAAAATTATTATTGCCTACATATTGGTAGGGCGAAATGAAGAGCGCCAGGTTGGTGATATTTTGCTGAAAAGCGCTGTTTTGCGTGCCCCTGCTCACCCTAACCTGAACGGTTACGCTGCCATTAGCATTCACGACGGGTTCTCCCACCCACGCTATCCGAAGAAAGGGTTCAACCGTAAAATCAACTGTAGTGACGCCTCCCTGAACATCAATTGTTTGGCTCTGGTCATTTCCTGCCAGATCCATCGGCACAAACGCGCCTTCGGCAATCATTTTGTAAGTAGCTTTAAAAATTTTGGTATGCGCATAAGTGCCATCCTGCTTTGTGGCCACATACAGCGGGGTGGGATTATCACTCCAACTGGTTTCAAGCAGCTTGATGCGGGTGCCGTTGCCATTGTCGCCGGACACTTCGCTTTGTACATTTTCGCCGGTTCCGGCATCGATGATGCGCCCCTGCAAGGTTTCTGTCGGGCCATCGTAATTATCTATTTTGGAGCAGGACAGCAGCAGCGTCGATACTGCTATGATTAAGGCTGTATATTTCATCGCGTTTCCTTTTTTTAGTTAGTAACCTGGGTTTTGAACAATATTGGGGCTTTTGGCAATCACGGCATCCGGAATGCGCTGGTAATACCATCGAGGATCAAAGGTGAACCGGCTGTTTCGTTCGTCGGGTCGATCATCAAAAAAATATTGCAAAGCGTTAAGGGCAAAAATCGGGTTCAAAATCCGCCATTGCGTTCCGTTTTGTTCTTTATCGATGATCCTCCATCTTTTCAGATCCCACCATGTTTTATTTTCAAAGGCAAGTTCTTTTCTTCGTTCTTTTCGAACAAGGTCGATAGTGGCAAGATCGGCTGTAGTAGCCAGCGTTGCTCCGGCCCGCTCCCTGATTTCATTTACATCCGCCAGTGCCTGAGTTTGATAAGCGGCTCCCTGCCCGGCGCTAAACAATTCATACGCTGCCTCTGCCCGGTTTAACAACACCTCTGCGTATCTTATTTCAATCCAGCTTTGATCGGAACGGTTGTTGGCCAGCTCCGAAGCAGGCTTGGTGGGAACAATATATTTTTTCACCGAGAATCCTGAAATACCACTGGCTACGCCATTGATATTGGTATAAAAACCGCTGGCCCCGGCAGCATTCATCCGGCTGCCGTCAGGCAGCGTTACAAAAGCGGTTGTCACTTCCGGCCCGGCCTGGCTTATAAAATTGGTAGTGGGGTAAGCGGCCGTTGAGCCTAAAGGCAACAACCTGTCGATACCACCGGCAACAGGGCCTGTGTAAATGCCTCTCCGCATCTCGATCGTAACGCCTTTAAATATATCACCGGGAAAAAGAATCGTCCCTTTCAATCGGGGCTCAGCATTCAAGAAGGGGGCGTTCAAATCATCATAAAGCAAATATTTCCCGTTATCGTCGGTAGTCTTAAAACTGCCATCCAAGTTTTTGGGTAACCCTTCAAACATTTCAACAAAATTCAAAGTGGGGTTGGTTTGAGCCGCGCCGCCATTATTCCATAGCTGCCGGGGTACGTTGTTATAATCCCACCAGTGAACGGCGTCGGGATATTTATACATTCTTATAAAAATGTTTTCTGCGCTCGCCGGATCCAGGAATAGTTGCGCAAAATTATTAGCCTGCGCCTCCGGATCAGTGGCGGACCAACCCGCTTTATACAAACTGAATTTATTGTCTAGCAAATTAGCAGCATCGTAGCTTGCTTTAAAATATCCGGTAGCTTTTGCCGCAGGAATGCCGCATACCTGAACCGACCCGTTCGTCAGGTTGTTGACATTATATTTGGCCACACAGCCCGCAAACAACATCACCCGCGATTTGAAGGCTGCTGCTGCATATTTACTGGCACGTCCTTTTTGATTCGACTCAGGCAGATTGTTGTAGGCAAAATCCAGATCGGAAGCAATAAAATCATACACGTCGGCTTCTGCGGCCCGGGGAATTTTAAAGCTTTCAATATTGGCCGCCACTTCCTCGATCGATTGGCCGGGCGCCGTTAACAACTTATCGATGATGGGCACGCCGCCATAGCGTTTTACCAGCGCAAAATAGGTGAATGCCCTTATAAACCGCACTTCGCCCCGCCAGTTATTCATCTGCGCTTCGCTGAAATTTGAAGCGTAGGAAGCCAGTGTTTCCAGGAAATAATTGCAATCCCGAATGAGTATATAGGCGTCAGCCCAATAATTAAACCCTTCTGTTCCGCCGGCCTGGTCCCGACTAATAGCCTCCCCGGTAAAAGTAGCCGTGGACCCGTTGAAGAAAGACTTAAAGCCAGTAGAAGGGTTCCATTTAAAATCCTCTATGGGCATTTGGCTGTAGACCCTGGCCATAAATGCGGTAATGCCCGCCGCATTGGAAAAAATATCGGCGTCGTTGATAATATTGGTAGGCGGAATATCGAGGCTGGGCTTACAGGAAGGGATGAGCAATAAAAGATTTCCTGTTAAAAGCAGGTATAGTATTTTTTTCATTTTCTTCTGATTAAAGTTTAATATTCAATCCAAAAAAGAACTTTTGATCAATGGGATACGCATATCCAAATTGCTGATCAACAGCGGACACCGCCGAGGGGTGTTCTGGATCGAGATATTTTAAACCGGTAAGCGTAAAAAGATTGTATCCTGTGAAAAATACCCGAAGCGACTTAACACCTATTTTGCGCATCTGGCTTTCGGGAATGGTGTATCCGATCTCAGCGCTTTTTAACCGGAGATAAGCTGCGTTGTGCAGGTTATGCCTCGTATTGGTAAAGGCGTTGGTGCCGGTGTAAGCATAATACCCGGGTACCCATTCCGTATTGGGATCGTAAGGGTCAGCATGGGGATCAACCGGATGCCAGCGATCGAGCCACATCGTTAGTGCATTGCCATTTGCCCAAAGCGGCCCTCCCAGTTGTTCGGTGTAAGTAGCATTGACCAGGGCCGCGCCTGTTAACAATATATTCAGATCGACGCCTTTGTAGCTTCCCCCCAAATTGAATCCATAAGTAATAAGCGGCATGCCGGTGTTGGCAATCGGGTGGCTATCATCCACACCAATTTGTCCGTCCCCGTTCCAGTCGAGGTAACGATAATCCCCTACCGTTACCGAGCGGCTGACATAAATGGGGCTTTTCTGTATTTCTTCATAGTTTTCGAAATGGCCATCTTCACCGTAGCCGAAGTAAACGCCCGTATAACGGTTGGTATTATTCTGCATCCAGTTCAGGTACGAATTGCCGGCTCTGGCTCTTTCGATATACCGGTTTGAAATCCGGGTATAACCGAATGTTCCGCGCAGATTGTATTTAAATTCGCCGATGTGATGGTTGTGGCGTACCTCAAAATCAAATCCTTCATGCCGGTCCCCGTTCAGGTTTTCCTGTGGCAGGTTGGCGCCAACTACATCCGGAACGGTCAGCAACCGGTTGGCCAGCAGGCCCGTTCTGTCTCTTTTAAAATAATCGGCTGTAATACCTAACAGTCCATTCCATGCTTCGAGGTCGATGCCCAAGTCAAGTGTTGTTGCGGTAAACCAGGAAATCCCGGGATTAGCGATCCCGGTGCTCTGTACGGCATTATAAAAAACGCCGTCGAAGACCGCGCCCGGCGGCTGGCCTGTTGCCGAACCACTGGCCGGATAATTATAACCGGTAACAAACTGGTATCTGAGCGCGCCATCATCTCCCATTTTACCATAAGACGCGCGGAACTTAAGTTCATCAATGAAAGCGAGCCCTTCTGCATTTTTAAAAAAGGGCTCCTGCGATAAGCGCCACCCTACTTCATAACCGGGGAAAAATCCATACTGGCGCGAGGGTGCGAATTTAGAAGAACCGTCATAGCGGAATGAAAATTTTCCATAGTACCGTGACTTATAATCATAAGTTGCATATCCGGCGTAAGCTGCATTTTCATACTCGAAAGCATTGGCAATATTAGCGCTCATATTGCCCTGCTGATTCAGGCTATTTCCAGCAAACAACTGGTCGATAGGAATGGATAATTCCCGTTGTGCGTAAAAATTATCACCGTTGCGTTTACTGTGTTCATAAACCAACACAGCGCCCACATGATGGCTATTCGAAAAGGTTCTATTATAGTTTAATGTCAGTTGTCCCAACACGGTGGGGTATTCATAAAACTCCCTGCGAACCGTGGACGGTGATTGCTGGGTGCCGGTAACATTATAAACATCAGTAGCTGCGTTGTAGCTGTAGGTGTTGTAGGTCTTGCTGTAAATTTTGTTATTGTTCAAGGTGTAGTCAAAACTGTAACGCCCCGTCACGCTCAAGCCTTTTACAAAAGGCACGTCGTAGTTGAGCGAAGCCGACGACTGAAACCATTTATTGTTATACACCTGGTACCCGGCAATATCCGATGTAGACTGGGCTACGGGGTGTAAGGGGTTGGGAAGCGAATTGAGATAAGCCGGATTGTCGTTGGCATACACGGGGTTTACCGGCGGTTGGTACCACATGCTCCTGAAAACCCAGTAAGCCGCCTGCATGGGCTGGTCTTTCCGTTCCATGATGGCAGACAAATTCAGATCGAAGGTGAGGCTTTTAGAAATCCGCGCACTCAGATTGGAGCGAAGGTTATATTTTTTATAGAAGAGATCGTCTGATTTTAAAATCCCATCCTGGGCTGTGTAGCCAAGACTAATGAAATAGCTGGCAAACTCCCCTCCGCCTGTCGCGCTCAAATTATGTTGTGCCTGGCTGGCCTTACGCTTGATGGTTGCGTCCTGCCAATCAGTACTTTTTTTGGTACCGTTGCGGTATTCTTCAATTTGCTCGTCTGTATAAATGCTCCTGCCGCCATTGACATTGTGCATATTTAATTCGTTAACGAGCGTCATATACTCGACAGCATTCGATGACTTTGGAAAACTGATTGGCTTCTGAATACCGTAAGTTCCCACGTAATTTAATTCCATAGCACCACGCTTCCCTTTTTTGGTGGTGATGAGGATCACGCCATTGGCAGCTCTTGCCCCATAAATCGAGGCAGACGCATCTTTTAAAACAGACAAACTTTCTACGTCGTTGGGATCGATCCGCACAATATCTGGCCTGGGGATTCCATCAATTACAATTAACGGGTTACCCATTCCCCGAATATCAAAAGACGTATTGAAGGCACCGGGTTCACTGGTGTTTTGAACTACCCGCAGGCCTGGTACTTTTCCCGTCAGTGAATTGAGAATATTTTCATTTTTGGTAGTTACGATTTGATCGCCGGTGATTGAGGAGACGGCGCTGGTCAGGTTAGCGCGTTTTTGTGTACCATAACCTACGATGACCACTTCGTTCATAACCGAGGCGCTCGCTGTCAGCGTAATATGCATCGGCTCGGCCGTAGCTGCCACCTCCTTCGGCAAGTAGCCTACAGCGCTTATGACAAGGGTCTGGCCGGGCGCCGCGGAAATTGTGAAACTTCCCTGCTCATCGCTGGAAGCGCCTGCCTGGCTGCCTTTCACGGTAATGGTTACACCTGCCAGAGGGGTTCCGGCTTCGTTAACAATGGTTCCTGTTGCGCTACGCTGCTGACCATACACCACGGAAAAATTCAACAAATGAAAAAGTAGGAGAATGCCACAATGCGAGAGCGCGGCCACAATGGCGGCGCGCAGCGGGGCTTTTTTAAAATCCCTTCGAGATGGCTTTATAGCAGGCCAAAGGAAGGGATATGAGGGTAAATTATATTTCATAAACAAGAATCGTTTTATTAGGGGCAATCATTTTAGAAACAGGCGATGTGACAACCGGATACGCTACGCAGGTTTAAAAGCCCATAAGCGCAATTTTTTAATAAGGTTGTCCAATAGCGGCATCGTTTTATGATTTTATAAAGAGGGTTAAAAAAAGCGGCAAAGGGCTGGTACCGTTTTAATATGTACAAACATATATACATATCAACAAACGGCCAAAAAAAATTTACATTTGTGTATGAAACTGACCATCGACCATAAGAGCCATGTGCCTTTACATATCCAGGCCGAACAATTATTGAGGACTTTGATTTCCGACCCGGAATATGCCGGGGGAAAATTGCTGCCCAACGAGGTTGATTTGGCCAAGCAACTGGCTATTTCCCGCACCACCATCCGGCAGGCACTGAATAAGCTGGTTTACGAAGGGCTGCTGATTCGTAAGAAAGGAATCGGCACTAAGGTGGCGATGAAATCAGTTAGTTCTAGGTCGAATAACTGGCTTTCCTTTTCGCAGGAAATGAACGCACGCGGCATTCCTATAAAAAACTTTGAGTTACATCTGAGCTGGGTGTTGCCGCCGGAAGAAGTAGCGAACTTTTTTGAGGTCAACACCGACAAAAAAATATTAAAGCTCGAGCGCCTCCGCGGCCGCCCTGAAGAGCCCTTTGTTTACTTTATCTCCTATTTTCATCCGAGGGTGGGCTTAACGGGCGAGGAAGATTTTAAACGGCCGCTATACGATATTCTGGAAAAAGACCACCTGGTGATTGCGACACTTTCAAAGGAAGAAATTAGCGCCAAATCAGCCGATAAATTTATCGCTTCCAAATTGGAAATTGAAGCCGGTAGCCCGGTGCTGTTCAGAAAAAGGTTTGTGTTTGACCAGGGGGACCGGCCCATTGAGTACAATCTGGGATATTATAAAGCCGACGCTTTTATTTATACCAATGAAAGCCGCCGGGCATAGCCTGTCCATCAATGCTTTACCGGATCCTGGTAATAGTTTTGCCAATAAACGATTCGTTGCTTGAGCTGGTTTACCAATCCGGCGTGGGCCGGCTGATCGATCAGGTTATGCATTTCATTTTCATCTTTTTTGAGATCGTATAATTCCCATGAATCGATGGGGCCATAGAAATGAATCAATTTGTAGCGGTCAGTTTTAACGCCATAGTGGGGTGTTAACCCAAAAGATTTTTCATAATAATGGTAATAAATTTCTTTCCGCCAGGTGTCGTCCTTTCCGTGTTTCAGCAAATTTTTCATCGAGTTTCCCTGCACGTCTTTCGGGATATCAATGCCCGCCCAGTCGAGTAAAGTAGGGGCAATATCAACATTCAACGTAAAATCCTGATTATGCTGTCCGCTTTTAACCTCTCCCGGATAGCGGATCAGTAACGGGGTTCGAAACGATTCCTCGTACATAAATCTTTTATCATAAAGCCCGTGTTCGCCTAAGTAAAAACCCTGATCAGACATGTAAATAACGATCGTATTTTCTTTCAGCCCGCTTTCATCCACATAATCGAGCACCCGTCCTACATTGTCGTCGACACTTTGCACGCATCTCAAATAGTCTTCCATAAACCTCTGGTACTGAAAGCGCACCCGCTCTTCGTCCGTTTTGAGCAGGTGGTAAGCCCGGGCCTCCTTTTCATAAGCGGCGTCCCATAGTCTTTTTTCTTCGGGGGACAGCCGGTCGATTTCGCGCCGCCATTCATCAGGCGCCCATTTGTTGACAGGAGTAACCGCACAGGTGTCGCAGGGTATTTTGGAATCGTAGCGAATGTCGAGCGATTGGGCAATAGTGATTTGCTGACGTTGAAGGGCCAGCCGGTTTTTGTAATCGTCGCCGAAGTTGGCGGGCAGCGCGAATGGCTGATTGTTGAAACGATCCAAATATTTTAAGGGCGGCATCCAGTTTCTATGGGGCGCTTTATTAAAAAGCAGCAGACAAAAAGGCGCCGCTTTGTTTTGCTCTATCCACTGGAGGGAAAGATCGGTGATCACATCCGTGACATACCCCTTATAAGTCGTATCCTTTCCTAATTTGATAAAACCGGGATTATAATAATTTCCCTGTGCCGGAAGGATATTCCAATAGTCAAACCCGGTAGGCTCCGACCATAAATGCCATTTACCGATCACGGCGGTTTTATAACCCGCACCCTGCAACAGCTTGGGAAAAGTTTGTTGTGTGCTGTCAAAAAAAGTCCCGTTATCGACCAACCCGTTTTTGTGAGAATATTTTCCCGTGAGAATCACCGCGCGGCTCGGACTGCAAACCGAATTGGTCACATAAGCCCTTTCCATTATCGCTCCTTCCCTGCCAATACGGTCGATATGAGGCGTGCTGTTCATTTGGCTGCCATAGGCGCTGATCGCCTGGTAGGCATGATCGTCAGAAACGATTAAAATAATATTGGGCTTTTTTACATGCTGCGCCAGGCACGGCAATATGGACAACATAATCACGCAACAGCTAATTATTAATAAGCGACCGTTATGCTTCATTCTTTTACTATTTAGAGGGTTTATACGTGAAAATTGCCTGACGGGGGCGATCCAGCCAAACTTATTCATCGCCTCAGGAAAAATAATGCGACCAAATGAACGGCAATAGTATATATTACCTATTTTAGACAAAATCAAATGTACATACATATTTACATAAAACTAAATAAAAATTTAAATGTTCCGATTTTTCTGCTGGCTGATTGCAATGGGTTTTAGTTTAACTGCTGCTGCCCAGCCGCTTCATGTTATGAGTTTTAATATACGGTACGATAACCCGGCTGATAGCATGAATGCCTGGCCTCATAGGAAAGACAAGGTAGTGTCGCAAATAAGATATCATCAAGTGCATATTTTGGGCGTTCAGGAAGCGCTGCACCATCAAATGAAAGATCTGCAAAACGGATTGAAAAACTTCAAATCAATTGGCGTGGGCCGGGATGGAGGTAGCCAGGCAGAATATGCAGCCATTTTTTATGACACTACAAGAGTTGCGCTGCTGAAGTCAAATACCTTCTGGCTTTCCGAAACGCCGGACATCGTGGCGAGCAAAGGATGGGATGCCGCCTTAACGCGGACCGCAAGCTGGGGCCAATTTCGTGACCGGTTAACCGGCTCAGTTTTCTTTGTGTTTAACACGCATTTGGACCACGTGGGCACTACAGCCCGGCGTGAAAGTGCACGGTTATTATTACAAAAGGCCGCAGCTATAGCAGGAGATTGCCCCGTAATGCTGACCGGTGATTTTAACGCCCATCCGCAGGACGAACCCATCAGGCTGCTGCTTGCTAAAAACAACCCATATCATTTTTTGGATAGTAGGTTGGTATCCTTAACACCACATTACGGCCCTGAAGGGACTTTCAATGGTTTTAAAAAACAGGAAACGGCAGACACCCCTATCGATTATATTTTTGTGAGGGGCCCCATTGAAGTGCGCGACCACGCCACCCTTTCGCCAACCTGGAAGGGAAGATTTGCTTCGGATCATTTTGCCGTTTTAGCGCGGATTAATTTAAAGTAATTTGATAAACAGCCCATCGGGACTGAACACCCATTTGGTGCGAAGCGCTTTTTTTAGACGGCTTAATTCTTATTAGTTTTTATCGAGCAGCGCATCTACCTTCATTTTGAAATCGTCGATATCAAAAGGCTTTTTTACAAAAGCATTGGCCTGGCTGGATTTGGCTATAGCAGGATCCAAATGGGCAGACATGAGCAGAATGGGGACGTCTTTAAAAAGAGGGCTTTGTTTGGTTTCCGCGCACAGGGCGATGCCGTTGCCGTCCGGCAGCATCACATCCATGATAATCAAATCTGGTTTTCCATTCCCCATTTCTGAATAAAAACTATGAGCCGTCGGACATACAACCAGGTGATAATACTTCGATATTAAAATCAATGTTATAACATTGTAAATATCATCATTGTCTTCAACAACAATAACTTTTCGGGCTTGCATGGATCGCTTTTGCTTAAGCAAACCCTAATATCATGCCAATTCAAGAACCTGATTATAAACAGGTTCTGGCAAGAACACTCCCACTCAAATGCCCGCTCGTCAATGGAAGGACAAAGGACTTTTGGCAGGGACTATGGCGCTATCATTACGCTCCTTTCTTTATATCGGCAGCTGCACGAACTATATGTTTTAAGGTATGATCCGCAACCGCAACTCCATTTTTGATGACGTCGGCCACCCATTGCCGCTGTTCGGCTGGATGCGCTTTTACCTGGCCCAAAACAGAAAGCGCCGCTTGAAATAGCGACCGTCCTTTGTCAACGGCACCCATTGGATTTGCTGCCATTTCTATCACAGCTTGTAACCCGGTGGCGCCGCCCTGCCATAAAGACTTTTGAATAAAGGCCGGGGTCAGCGCCTTGAAGGAAGGATAGGTTCCCTCAAAGATGCCGGCAATGGTGTCCGCATACTCCCTGTCTGTTTTGGCACGTTCAATTAAAATCCTGATGATCTGCATCCATACTTTAGAGAGGCTTTTATTCCTTGAAAACTGAACCAGGAAATTTGAAAAAGCAAAATCATAAGCAAGCTCCTGATCCATTTTTTTGCGGTAGGTCAACAGTGCTTCGGCCGACAGGTCATCGCCTTTCAAAGCGTCCACTATGGTGTGAGCTGCCCATCGGGCGCTTAAGAGGGCGTACTGGATCCCATCGCCGCTTAAAGGATTAATCAATCCTGCAGCATCCCCTGTCAATAAAATACGGTGGCCGCTAACAGGCAGCGAGGCATTAAAAAAATGAATGGGCCAGCCGAGAATCTTTCCGTTCAACCTGCCTTTCCCAATCCGCTCCTGTATATGTTTATTGTTTTCCAGATGTTGTTGCAACAATTCCCTTACATGTTTCGGGCTTTGAGGAAGCGTAGCCGAAACCATGGCCATCCCAATATTAGCCCCGCTTCTCCCTTTTGGAAACATCCAGTAAATTCCGGGAAAACTTTCTTCCGCAAAATAAATATCAACACGATCCTGGGGGCCGTTTACGTTTTCAAAATAAGCGCGCAACCCCAATAGCTGAAAATGCTCGTGGCTTTTGGCGCCATGCATTTGGCGGGCGACAGCCGAATTACTGCCATCGGCGCCGACCATCAGTTTTGAGGTGATTGCACGGATCCCTTCTTTTTGTTTCACCCACGTTGTTACAACGCCGGGTTTGATTTCGTATTTACAAAACCTGGTGGCCTGCAGGAACCGGGCGCCTGCCGCGCGGGCCGCTTCATAAATCCAGCTGTCGAGCTCAAGGCGGGGAATAATCCTCGCGTGCAACGGCAAATGATCGGGCTTTGAAAGATCAACGACCACCTGTTCTTCATTCAGAAACAACCCGACGCGCTTTATTTCATTCGCTTTTTTAAATGATTCGGTTTTAGTGATGCCCATCGCATGCAGTTCTGCCAGCGCTATAGGGCTTACGCCATCGCCGCAAACCTTGTCGCGCGGAAAGGTTGCACTTTCTACCACGATTACCGACACACCCACCTTCGCCAAATGAAAAGCCAGCCCGCTCCCGGCCGGCCCGCCGCCAACGATCAGTACCTCACAGTCATATTCATATTTGTTCCGGATGGTTATCATTAATAATCGCGGTTGATCATATAAAGAATAATACTTTCCAGAAAGGATTTGTCTTTAGAGTCCGGCAGTCTTGAAAAAATGGTATAGAACTCTTTTAAGGCAGCGCCAGCCATATACTTGGATATATTTTTTGAATAATCGAGGCAATCGTATCGATGCATCAGCCGAAGTATGTCCGTTGCCGTTTGGGCGTTCCTTTCTTTTATGGGAATTGAAAGATGGTGGCCTATCATCGCCTTTTCCGATTTGCTGCATAGTTGCAGCAGCCGGATCAACATCAGTGTTCTTTTACCTTCCACGATATCGCCGCCTATCTCCTTTCCGTATTTCTTTTCTTCTGCCAACAGGTTCAAAAGATCGTCCTGTATTTGAAAAGCAGTACCCATAAAATATCCCAGCCGGTTAAAAAGTTCTGGCTTCACTTTGCCGTTGCTGCCAATTATGGCTCCGATACGAATGGGATGAATGCAGGTGTACCAGCAGGTTTTTTTAAGTATCATTCTTAAATAATCCTCGTCTTTCAAATCACAAATATTATCCTGGCGCCAGCCCAGTTCTATGGCCTGCCCCTCTGCCGATACTTCGACCATGTGCTGCACTTCTTCAAAAACTTTCAGGCTCAGCGCCGGCCCCAAAATTTTTTTATGCTTCAAAAGCGGAAACAGGCCAAGCGCCTGCATCGCATCCCCCACATTCACCGCGATTGCTGTGCTGGTGTACTGGTGCATCGTTGGCCGGTTGCGCCTCGACAAACTTTCATCTTCAATATCATCATGTATCAAAAAGGCATTGTGCAACAACTCTAAGGTAACAGCCGCATACAGCACCTGCTGAAGCGTACCACCATAGGCTTTGCAGGCGGCTATGCAGAGGCCCGGCCGGAATCCCTTTCCACCGCGGTTCGGGTAATCGAGCACCAGATCGTACAAATATTTTCGGGGTTCTTTATCCGGTATAAAATGCCGGATTCCTTTCAAGGTAACAGCGCCATATTCGGCCAGCATCGATTTCATCAGGTCTCCATACATAGGTTGTCGCATTTTAGTTGACATCTAGATGAATAATCAACCGGTTGCCACTATCGTTGGCATCCACGAAAAGACCGCTGTACACGCCGGGCACTGCTGTTTTTGGCACCTTAACCTGCACAGTCATCTCCGCTTCTTCTCCGGAAGAAAGGCGCACCGGTGAAGGCATCATATTGATAGCGTTGGCCGCGATAACCGACTTTCCTTTGCCGCAGAGCGCTGCCTTGCGAAAAGCAATAATCACCGGGTCAGCCTGTCGATCGTTTGACAAAGTCACGTAAAGTACCGCTGTGTCGCCCGCTTTTACAGGCTTTGAAGCGGTGATTACAGGAATAGCCTGTGGGCTATCTTGTTGCGGCGCTGGCTTTTCTTCAGACTTTTTGTTAAGCACCGTATCCGATAAGGAGCCAAAATGCCGGGCCATGGCCGTTACCGAGTCCATGATCAGGTCAACTGCCTCGTGTATGTCACGCCGGATGCGGTTCATCAGGTCCTGCGGGTCTTCCCGAAGATCCTCGACGTCGATAATTTCCCCTTCAATTTTTTTTGCCGCCAGTATGCCGGCGGCAATTTCTTCTTCCAACACATTCACCGCCGAACTGAGCACGCGCTGGGCATTCGACATCATATTGTTTGGATCTAATTTTTCAAACAAATCATCCTTGGCCTTTTTGCGGCTATCGCTTTCCCCGGTTTTGTTTTTATTAAAGGGCATATTTGAAAATGAATCAATTGATGGTAAGTTCTATGGAGAAGAAAGCGGGCTCAAACCCTTTTACCTGCACCCGACTGCTGTATAATCCCGGCACTGAGCGTTTGGCAGTTTGTATGTCGATGACGATAGCCTGCGAACCACCGGGCTGCAGCTCAAAAGACCGGGGTGTAAAAACTGTTGTAAACGCCCCTTTCACGGAGGCGCCGGGCTGCAAAAGAAAATCGGTATGCACCAGTTCGCAGGTGGCCATTTCTTTTTTATCATTGTCAATAACAAATTGTAACTGCACAGCCGCGCCCGCAACACATGCGCCTTTCAGGATAAAAGCCGGCGCCGTATCCTCCGGCTGATCCGGTTCGGTCGAACTACTGGCCTGGCGCGTTAAAGACAGGCCGAGGTCGATCATATTTTTTAAATGCCGCACACTTAAACTCGCATATGCATTCATCGCTTTAGATAAAAAATCATTGTTGAAAACAGGGATGGTCTTTGTGCTGCCGGGATCGGAAGCCATTTGTTTCAGTAGCCTGGCACTTTCATTAAAAAATATTTTATTCGCCTCGATCGTTTTGTTCACGAGGTCTTCAATGTCTTTTTGCAGAGGCGTATTGGTTTCGCTCATGCGGCTGATTTTTAAAATGAATATATGAAGCAGCACGCTGCTGCCGCTTCTTTGAAGTTGGTGTGCCGCAGACTACCCCTCCCTACCGGCAACGGTAGCGGCTTTTTTAGGCTCACAATAAAAATGGCTTTTCCAGCTTTGCCAGCGGCGGCTGTATTTTTTTTCGTCCTGCGGATAAACGATTGTGCCTCCATCGTCCACGAGGTTAAGCGTAAAGCAAATATTCTGATTATAGGCTTTTTCCCTTATTACAATTTCTGTCGTATAGGTTTTTCCTGCGGAGGCATTCGCCAGATCAATGCTCATGACAACCCTTTCACTGGCGCCCGGCTGCAGCACTACCGAGTTTTTGTTGAGATAAGGTTGCATTGTAGCCAGCTGGCCATCCCTGTCCTGCAATTCGCGCACGCCAACCCTGTAAGTTTTGACAACGCTACAATTATTTTTTATGGTAAACGGCACCATCACTCTTTCGCCGGCCATAGCATTTGTTGTAATAGAGGCAATGCAATGGGGCGGACATGTTTCCTGAGGCGCACAGCAATCATCCGAAGCCCCCAACTTCAATTGAGGAATTGTAAACTTGGGGGCACCTTCCTCATTTACAAAAGGGCGGCTCAACACCGTCAGGTTGTCCAGCATGGTATCGAGCAGGGGTTTAAAAGACGCCAGCGACGCCCCTGTCAGCTGCTGAAAATTATCAGTAATCATTTGTTGCAAATTGCCGGTTGCCGTATTGTTGCGTTCCATAAAATTTTCATTTTTCTATGAAGGATTTGATGCTATAGCTGATGACTTGGTTCCAGATCCGGATACCCCCTGCATAGTCGCGGGAACCATCGGTATTCTTTGGTAACACGAGGCTGAGCTGTATCACTTTCACTTCACCAGGCTGTAGCACCATACCGCTTTCTTTAATGGTTGCTTTAAGCGCCTCGGTGAGGCTGCTGTGCACATGGCGCGTGACTTCATCCATAAACGCGGCATAGCCGTCGGTGGCAGCCTTGCTTTTGATGGCCAGCGAACTAGCCCTGCACAGATAGTCCATGTCCAATGTGGTCACATGTTTAACCTCCGGAACCTGGAACGGCATATTGCCTGTGTTGCTCAGGGTTATCAACGCCGTGTGTTTGGTTTGAGGCGCGGTACCCTGAAAAGTTAACTGCCGGGGCTGGATATCTATTTTTACCGATGGCTGAACGACTAGTTTTAGTTTTCTTTTTTTACCACCGGCGTGTAAAATACTTTCGTAGATGCCGGGCGGCGTATGCGGGTTGACCTGGTGAAAAACCGTCGTCGCCCGCTTTTCTTTCGAGCCGATTCGCAGCGGAATATTTAAGAAAGGCTGATCGCCGGCGCTTGAGGTGAGCCCTTTGGTAGGCGGCTGAATGGGAAGCGCTTTTACACGGAGCCGCTCGTCAGTATCGTTGTTCAGCACAATCTGCCCTTTCAGGTTGGAGGGAGGCCCATTGAGAATGACTTCTTCATCCGCTACCTGCAATTGATCAAAATGGGATGTGGGTGTTACGGTGCGCATAAAAAAATTTTATTTTTTTTGATTCGATGTAGCAGCGGATTTTTCAGGAGGCGGAGCGGTGCGCGGATTTTTATTGTCAGGGAATGGCCGGGTATCGGGGCTGCAGCAATCATCTTCGCAGCGCTCAGCAGCCGTGGGCACATAAGGCTCGGTAATAACCTGCCCTTCGCCGTTCATGCAAATGCTAAACAGTTCGACGCCCATCAGCTTAAAACAAATATTGGAATAGTGGGGAATATGAACCCGCAGTTTCTGCATATCCTTGATGTCCTGCAAGGTGAATCGCGGCAGGTTGAGGATTTCAATTTTGCTGTCGGTTGCGACGGGTTCTTTGGCATCGCCGGTAAGTTTGAGTTTATTATCGGTAGCCAATGCTCCGCTCATGATCGTTTGCAGGCTGCCCGAATGCTTTGCGTCAAAACCGCCCGACATATTTGTATCCAGGCTGCCGTCTACATCGAGGTCTACATCAAAAGTTCGTTGAGGATATAAATGATGGTTGATATCGCTGATATCGATACTTGGTGAAGGCATAGCGAGAAGATTTTATTGAACTACTAAGATAAATCTTCTTCAAGGGCAAAAATGGAAACCGGCAAAAATGCCCATCCCTAATTTAGGGGATGTTGAGGTAAATAAGAGCCTCCCGATGCTGGCTTAAGTGCTTCAATTGTTATTACAATTTCAACGAAAATTGTAACAGGCTCAATTGTAACCGAAGCAAAATGCTACAACCGATTTGTTAGAAAAGCGCCGGACATAGCATAGCCGACGGTAAAAACCACTTTCGGGCATAGGGTTTCAACCCGAAATCATTTTAAAGCGCCATTCAAAAAAAGCACCCATAAGCCAGGGCCTAAGAGCGCTGTGGTTTTAGGCTACCGGGAGCAGCTTCTTTAAGGCCTTCAATGAGGACCTAGTAAATCGATGGCTATGACATTTTCAGCAATGATCCCTATATAAAATTAATTTTTAGGCGAGCAATTGTTGCACCATTGATGTTTATCGATGTAGTTTACCCGTTGCCGGATCGATAATTCACGCTATCGCTTAATTTTGAACGGTGAACCTACAGCTTTATGAAATATTGCCGAGTTTGCAGCCATTTATCAGCATGATCTGTACTATGGACTGCGACCAAGACGCTGACCTTCGTCCGGTTCGCGTGCTGCCTGATGCTTGTGTAGAGTTATTTTTAAGTTACACAAGCCCCCCTGTGGCACTGATTGAGGACAGGCTATATGTCAACAGTATCGTTACCTCAAGGATGAGCCGGGCAGTTGACGTGCGCATGCGAAAAGGCGCCGGCTGCCTGGCCGTTTGCTTTTTACCGGGAATGGCTCATTATTTTTTCAAACCAAAAATGCAGGAATTATCTGATGTGGTTGTGCCTTTGTCGCATTTATGGCCGGGTATGGTGGCCGAACTGGAAGACCGGTTAGCCATGGCTGCAACCAATCAGGCCAGGGTGGCTATGCTGCAACAATACCTGCTTCAAAAACTGGTTATAGAAAAGGAAGACAGGCAAGTAACCTATTGCCTAAACCAGATTGCCCTATGTGATGGATCGATAACCGTGCAGGCCTTAACAGCGGCTACCGGTCTCAGCCAGCGCCATCTTTCACGACGCTTTCAACAATGCGTGGGTCTTTCGCCGCAAGCGTATATAAGGGTGTCAAGATTTATCCGGTCGCTGGCCCATTTAAAAAAATATCCGGCAGTTTCCCTTACCGAAATAGGCTACGATAGCGGTTATTATGATCAATCGCATTTTAACCGCGAATACAAAGTATTCACAGGCTATACGCCGGGCGAAGTGGCGTCAGCTCCGCATATTTTATGCTGATGTCCGTTCTGTACAATTTTTTAAACAGCCAATGACGCAATTTTGAGGCATCAAAAAAGAAAATTTATGCGAAGACTAATTTTAGGATTAGCTGTTACATTAGACGGCTACATTGAGGGACCCCATGGGGAGTACGACTGGTGCTTTACGGATCAGGACTATGGCCTGGCGGAATTTTTCTCAAGAATTGACGCCATTTTTATAGGGCGAAAAAGCTACGAAATTAAACAACAGTCCGCTGTTGACAACCATGTTGAAATGGTACCGGGAATGCAAAAAATGAAGGAATACGTATTCTCGAGGACGCTTCAATCCGCAGGGGAGGGTGCAACGCTCATTTCGAAGGACAGTATCGAAGCCGCACGATCGATTAAAGCTCAACCAGGAAAAGACATTTGGCTGTATGGTGGTGCGGCCCTTACTGATGCATTTATGAAAGAAGGCCTCGTGGATGAAATTTGGATGTCCGTACACCCGATCTTATTGGGCGATGGCAAGTCGCTGTTTCGAAAATACGATCGAAGCATTAGCCTGACCTTGCTTGAAAGTAAGACTTATGACACGGGCCTCGTTTCCCTCCGCTACAGCCTCGACAAGAAATAGCGCTGCGATGCAGACAGGCGCGGCTTTAAAGCCAACCCAACAATATAATTTGGATGAATTAGTTTGTAGCCCGTATCAGATTAATTACCATTAAAAGATAGGACGGGAAGGTTTTAAAAAGCAAATCTGAAACCTCCCCGTCATTCCTATATACACCCGCGCTCTTCTACCCTCTTGATATGTAGTCGTACCGGTTGCCAGATTTTTGAAGCCGCCTGAGAAATCCCGGCGAGCCGGAGACTTTGTAAATTCCTATAGAATATTTTTATCGCTTTCACAAAGACAGGTTAAGATCTTCATGCTGGTAATAACGTGTACTTTTGGTTTGTTACATTTTTGAAAAAAAATTTCAACGCTGTCACAAATTTGTAACATTTTTTTTGTTACGTTTTTAAAGTGTAACAAAAAATTTTGTCACAATGAGGTAGGCTAATATTTACACGATGGCCCCAAATCCTTACCGGCAGCGCGTTTTGACCACATCTACTTTCGAGCCTCTGCATTTCCGCATTTGCTAAAAATTTCTAAAAAGCCCCAACGACTGCGCTAAAGGGCCGTTGGCGGCTGTAGTTTTGCCCTATTGTTTCAGTTAAGAAACACCTTATGCCAAAAATAAAAGAGGGAAAGTGGCGGAGCACTTATAGTATGGCAACTGCGCCCATTTTCCTCTGGTTTTTACGCAACATTTAGCGCAAAAGAAAATGTACTACCCGTACCCAAATCACTTTTAACATCAATACGACCACCTTGCGCTTCAATAAATTCTTTACTGATGCTCAATCCTAACCCGGTACCTTCCTTTTTTGTGCCGGGTATACGGAAATAGCGATCAAATATTTTGTCTATGTATTGTGACGAAATCCCCTGTCCTGTATCAGTTACAGCAACTTTCACTTCATGGCTTTCTGCGATTATATCAATATATATTATTGTATTATCGTAAGAATAGCGAACAGCATTAGAAAGCAGGTTGGTCAAAACCCAAGCTGTCTTCTCACTGTCGGCAAGTACTTTCGGTAGATACTCGGGTGCTTTTATTTCAACTTTGATTTGCTTTTCTTCGGCGGCTGATTTGGTAGCACTGACAGCATATTCCACAATGTCGTGTACATCTGCTGGCAAGACATTTATCTGAATTGTTCCGCTTTCTACCTGGGTCATATTCAGCAATTCTCCTGTAATTTTTAACAATCTTCCTGCATCTTCTTTAATGCTTTCCACTAGGCTTTGTTGTTCTGTATTTAGCAAGCCCACCTGTTCATGCTCCAGCAACTGCAAGCTCATTTTTATGGAGGATATAGGCGTCCTCAGTTCATGGGACACGGTGGCAATGAAATTGGTTTTAGCAAATTCCTTTTCCTTGTAAGGAGTGACGTTTTTGAGCAGCACGACATTACCAATTTGCTTCTCCTGCTTATCTCCTGTCGGAACAATCTTAATGGGGATAATTTCTTTTTCAAAATAGCTTTCCTTGTGGTCCGCATATATTTTTATAGGCGGGGATTTTATTTTATCAGGTTGACTTTCCGATAAATCCTGTACCAATGTTTTTATTAAATCGTTTTCCCGAGCAAGCTCGAGAATGGGCTTACTAATGGCTTCTTCCTTTTGTACACCCGTTATTTTCAGGGCGACATCATTCATGAACAACACGACCTGCTCCTCATCGAGGCCAATTACGGGGTTGCTCATGTTATTGATAAGCGTTTCTATCCGTTTTTTTTCCACCATTAGTTTTGCCAGGTTGCTGCTGCTATACTCCTTTAACTTTTGAGCCATTGTGTTGAATGCTGATGCCAACTCACCAAACTCGTCGTGCTGCTCAAAATATACTCTTTGCGTATAATTCTGGGCGGCAATCTGTTTTATACTCGCGGTAAGCTCTTTAATAGGATTGGCAATGTTAGAAGGAAGGTTGATTAACAGCGTAAAGGCTATTAGAAAACAAATTGTTCCGGATGCAGTAATCCAAAAAATGGCGGTTTCAGCTGTTGCTCCAGCCAGCTCGTTTTTGCGTTGGATGGATTGCATATTGAGCAGCATGATATCAGTAATACTCTTCTGAACGTCCTTAAGCCGGCCCGTATCCTGAGGAGACTGTAACAAAATAAAATAATCTGAGGCGATTTTCAGCGTCAACTCTTTTTCGCCTGTTTCGGTTACATTCAGCTGTTGTTTATGAAGATTCTCCCGAAAAGAGTTTTGGGCCAACGAATCGGAAATACCACTATTCAAAGCATTGATCATCAGTCGGCAATAGTCGATGGACTTATAATTATCCGCCAAAATGTTTTTCGCTTCATTCGATAGCTTGTAAATATTAGTGGCGCTGATGATAGTAAGCAACGCAATCATGGCAAACAAAAGGCCAATCCCAAACGTAAGTTTTGCTTTTATTTTCATCGCTTTTTTCTTTAGCTCAATATAACAAGATCAATATCATTTGCCGACAGCTTTTTTAATAGTTCATTGAACATCCTGGTAGCCAAAATCACACGTATTGAGTTTAAATGTGGTTTACCAATACAGATAGTCGTAATCTTCCGCTCCCCGCATTGACCGATAATGGCTTTAGGGATATTATTGTCTTTTACCTTGATGATTTCCGCTCCCAACTCTGTTGCTAACTTGAAGTTGTTCATAAGGTGCCTTTGTTTGTCTAAGGCAATTTTATCTGGATTTTCTTTGGGAGTTTGCACATACATCACATACCATTTACTGTTGTAATAATTGGCGAGCCGTGCTGTTTTTCGAATCACGTTCCTAGCCGTTTTTTCATTAGAACTAATACACGCTAAAAACCGTTCCCGCTTTACGGGATTGAGTGGGGTAACCTCTATTTCTACTTTCCGTTCTACCTGTGAAGCAACTTCCTTTAAAGCCAGTTCCCTTAATTGTAGGATGTTTTCACTTTTGAAAAAATGCTTCAATGCCGTGTCAATTTTTGCCCGCTCATATATCTTTCCTTCCCACAGCCTCGCAATTAGCTCATCAGCGGTAAGGTCGATATTAACCACCTCGTCTGCCTGGGCCAGCATGCTGTCCGGAATGCGCTCTCTTACTTCTATACCCGTAATCTCGCGGATATCATCATTCAGGCTTTCGATATGCTGAATGTTTACGGCGCTAATCACGTTGATACCCGCGTCTAATATTTCCAGAACATCCTGCCAGCGTTTTTCATTTTTACTGCCTTCGATATTGGTATGTGCCAGTTCATCTATTATAACCACTTCCGGACGTAAATTTATAACCATTTGAACATCCAGCTCTTCCAACTCCTTTCCTTTATAAAAAAGCCTTCGAAGTGGCACAACTGGCAAGCCCTCCAGCAACAAATGGGTTTCCACCCGCTTATGGGTTTCAATATACCCTATCTTTACGTCGACACCACTTCTCAGCAGGGCATGCGCATCCTGCAACATGCGGTAAGTTTTACCCACACCAGCACTCATACCGATATACACCTTAAATTTTCCCCGCCTCGATTTTTTGATCAGGTTGAGAAATTCTTCTGCTGATTTTCTTGTTTCCCCCATACGGTTGACAGGTCATTAGTTTCTCCAACCAAATAATTGCTTTCCTTTATTAAGCATGAATCTTTCCTGCTCAGGCTTTCAGTTCGCGGTTTCCTAAAGTTGTTAGATGTAAAATTAAAATAATAAGGAGTAGGTGAAATAAAACGTCGCATGTATGCTTAAAATGATACGGCCAATGAAGTCGTTACAAAAATATTGTTGTTTATAGGATCGCCATCTTTAAGGAATATGTTATCCTTTGAAGAAAAACCGCGCCCTTCAATGCGCCACAAAACGTTCTCTCTAATGAGGTAATCGGCGTTTACTGAATAGCCCCAGGTTTGAAAACCATTTGATGTCCCTGTTGATATAATCACACCGTTTATGTCGTTGTAATATTCCCCTCTGGCGGCGATGCTTATTCTGTTCACTGGCGCATATTTTGCCCCAACAACCGAAGCATACCAGGTATTATAATCGCCGCTTCCTTTGGCTTTTTGCTCCGCACCTATATCAAAACCTGCGATCAGGGCCAGCTTTTCGTGAATTTGAAACTGCCCATAAAAGTTATGAAAATAGCGCATTTGCCTTGTGCTGTCGGGCTTGTCGCTGCCAACAAAAGAACTACTGTTGATAGTGATTTTTGAGTGGGGCGTATAGGTAAGCTGATGCCCAAATGCTGGTGTATTGTTACCTTCCACACGTTGTATGCGCTGCCATCCGTTTAATATCAATCCACTTAAAAACCAATGGCCGTTACCCGTAGTGTATGAAATTTTTGCACCGCTTTCATAATAAGGTGAATTTTCCGCCAACATACTTCGGGTCAAATTCCAGCAGTCTTTACCTACCGCACTTTCAAAACCGATATGTGAGGCAAAGACACCTGCTTCTATCCACAGATCTTTTGTTTTTGAAATTTTCACCCCCGCATTAGCCTCATAGATGTTTTTCAATACGCCCGGCTCGGCTGCTAAATTGGCATTCATATAAGTTCCGGTCGCCAACGCGAGGTTTGCCCTCACAATATCCGTTTGATAGGTCGCCTTTAGAAAACCCAAATTCAGATTTACTTCGTTATGCCTGTTGAATGAATAAGCAAAAGCGGGGCGGTTATGGTCCGTAGGGTTACCAAAATCATAAGAATAATACCCTTCGATATATCCGCTAAAAGTCAATGGCGGCTTAGCGCTGTCTGGTTGAGCAAATGCGTCGGTTACAAACAACATCAATGATGCTGCTATTATCTTTTCCATCTGTCTAATAATTATTTTTGTTTACGGCCAGAGTTGGTATGCCTTCCCCTGTTACCTAAAAAAATAGCACAAGTTCATTTCGCCCTTTCTATTTTAAATTGTCTAATGCTATATTTAATGTAAGGACATTCACTCTTGCTGTTCCGAACAATCCCAACAATGGCTTCTCCGTATGCGAAAGGATGAGCTGCTGAATATGGCCTTCGGCTATGCGCCGGCTTTTTGCAATACGGCTTACCTGTGTGTTAGCAGCCTCTACGGAAATATGCGGGTCAAGTCCGCTGCCACTTGCCGTTACCAAATCAGAAGGCACATCTGCTTTCTTCACGCCCGGATTGTGAACTAAAAAAGTATCCACTCTTGCCTGTACTTCGGCTAAGTAATCAGGGTTGGAAGCCCCCTTGTTGCTGCCGCCTGCACCAGCTGCATTGTAATTCACCGCAGAGGGGCGGGAATAAAAGTATTTATCATCCGTGAACCGTTGCCCGATATAGGTATAATACATTTTGCCATTATCAACAACCACCTCGCCCCTGCCTTTATTGGGCGCCAGTTGGGCAACGCCCAGTATAATCAGAGTGTACACGCCTGAAAAAAACATTAAGCAAACGATTGTAAGCCTTATCGCAGGAAGTATATTTTCTTTCATTGTCTCTCACTTTTTTTAAATGAATAAGGAAACCAAAATGTCAATTAGTTTTATCCCGATGAAGGGAACAAGCACACCACCCAAACCATAGATGAAGAGGTTTCTTCTTAGCAAGGCGCTTGCGCCAATCGGTTTATAGGCTGCCCCTTTCAACGCCAATGGAATTAAAAGCGGGATGATTATTGCATTGAAGATGACCGCAGAAAGAATGGCACTTTCAGGTGAGTGCAGGTTCATAATGTTCAAACGCTGCAAAGCTGGGATTGAAGCAATGAACAAGGCGGGGACGATTGCAAAGTATTTCGCAACATCGTTGGCAATACTGAATGTGGTCAGAGTGCCCCTTGTCATTAAAAGCTGCTTTCCGATTTCCACCACTTCGATCAGCTTCGTGGGATCGTTGTCCAAATCCACCATGTTGCCGGCTTCTTTGGCTGCCTGCGTGCCACTGTTCATGGCCACGCCTACATCGGCCTGAGCCAACGCAGGCGCATCGTTCGTACCATCGCCCATCATCGCTACCAGCCTGCCTGCTGTTTGTTCCTTACGGATGTAATGCATTTTATCTTCTGGCTTTGCTTCGCTAATAAAATCATCCACACCTGCTTTTTCGGCAATGTATTTTGCAGTCAGAGGATTATCGCCCGTAACCATTACGGTTTTAATGCCCATTTTGCGCAACCGTTCAAAACGTTCCCCGATGCCCGTTTTGATGATATCCTGCAACTCAACCACACCCAGTACTTTTTCGTTTTCAGAAACAACCAAGGGCGTCCCGCCATTGCTTGATATTTCCTTTACCTGTTCAGCCGTTTCCATTGGAAAGGTATTGCCTGCTTTCTCTACGAGATTGCGGATAGCATCAGTAGCTCCTTTCCTGATTTTCACCTGCTCATAGTCAATTCCCGAACTTCTTGATTCGGCCGTAAATTTTATGAACTGCGGATTTTGTATATGGTAGCTCAGCGGGTCAACGCCCGCTAATTCTATAATAGATTTTCCCTCTGGGGTTTCATCTGCCATTGAACTTAAAACGACGGCTTTTATAAAATGCTTTTCATTCACGCCATGGGCGGGGTAGAAATGGGTCGCTTTTCGGTTGCCAATAGTGATCGTTCCTGTTTTATCCAGCAGCAATACATCTATATCTCCTGCGGTTTCAACCGCTCTGCCGCTTTTAGTAACCACATTTGCCCGCAATGCCCTGTCCATCCCTGCAATTCCGATGGCAGAAAGCAGCCCGCCAATGGTAGTAGGGATTAAACAAACAAATAGGGAAATAAATGCGGCTACGGTAATAGGCGTCTGCGCATAATCTCCAAAGGGTTTTAAGGTAACCGTAACAATAATAAAAACCAGTGTGAAGCCCGCCAGTAAAATGGTCAATGCAATTTCATTAGGTGTTTTCTGACGGCTTGCGCCTTCTACCAATGTAATCATCTTGTCTAAAAAACTTTCGCCCGCTTCGGTGGTAACTTTCACTTTTATTTTATCAGACAATACTTTTGTACCGCCTGTTACACTGCTTTTATCGCCGCCTGCTTCCCGGATGACGGGCGCACTCTCACCCGTAATGGCGCTTTCATCAATAGTTGCCAGGCCTTCTATAATTTCTCCATCTGACGGAATAATATCGCCTGCTTCACAAAGAAAAATATCGCCTTTTTTAAGTTGTGATGACGGAACAATTTTTATCTCGTTCACATACATAGCTCCCACGGCTTGTATCCATTTGGCCGGCGTTTCTTCCCTTGTCTTACGCAGGCTGTCTGTCTGGGCCTTGCCCCTTGCTTCGGCAATAGCTTCTGCAAAATTGGCAAACAGCAATGTTTTGAAAAGAACTATAGTTACTATCGCATTATATAAAAGGCTTCCCTGGGTTTGCTCCCCGGCGGCAATCCATATACATACACCTGCCATTACCAACGTGCCTATCCATACTGTGAACATCACAGGATTACGGAACATTTTCGCAGGGCTTAGTTTGACGAATGCTTGCTTCAGCGCTTCTTTTATCAAAGCCGGCTGAAAAAGTTTAGTATTTGAATTTGGAATCATACTAGTCTAATTAATTAATTGAAAAATATTCTGAAATCGGGCCTAATACCAAAGCAGGAAAGAAGGCCATTGCAGCTACTATAGCAATCACGGCAAACACCATTAATCCGAAAGTCGCCGTATCTGTCTTTAAAGTACCTGCACTTTCGGGAATGTATTTCTTGGCCGCGAGGTTGCCTGCAATGGCTACCGGCCCGATGATAGGTAAATATCTTGCCATTAACATTACGAAGCCGCAGGCAATGTTCCAGAATGGCGTGTTATCGCCCAGGCCTTCAAAGCCGCTTCCATTATTGGCACTTGACGAGGTGAATTCATACAGCATTTCGCTGAATCCGTGATACCCTGGATTGTTGAGCCATCCGGCACAGGCTTCGGGATCCTGCACATATAAATAGCTGGCTATGGCTGTGCCCGAAAGGATCAGGAAAGGGTGCAGCAATGCAATGATCATTGCTATTTTCATTTCCCTGGCTTCTATTTTCCTACCCAAAAACTCGGGCGTTCTGCCCACCATTAAGCCGCTAATGAATACTGCCAGAATGATGAATATGTAGAAATTCAGAAATCCTACACCCACACCTCCATAAAAGCAGTTGATCATCATTCCCAATAAAGTGGTCATCCCTGAAAGCGGGGTAAGGCTGTCGTGCATCGCGTTTACAGAACCATTGCTCGTAACAGTAGTATTGATAGCCCAATAAGCTGATGCGGCCGAACCAAACCTCACTTCCTTTCCCTCCATACTGCCCATAGGTTGCGCAATGCCTATTTTTGCGATGGCAGGATTACCGTTCATTTCATGGATGATTGTGGGTATTAGTAAAAACAAAAAGCCGATCGTCATGACTCCAAAGATTGTGCACGCCAGCTTCCTTCTTTTCAACACATAGCCTAGTGCAAATACCATTGCTATTGGGATTAAGAAAATCGACACAGTTTCTATTATATTGGTGAAATAAGTGGGGTTTTCAAACGGATGTGTCGAATTGGGGCCAAAAAAGCCACCGCCGTTTGTCCCCAGTTGCTTAATAGCGACAAATGCCGCAACCGGCCCCCGGCTTACCTGTACGGTGTCACCCTGCAAGCTGGTCATGGTATCTTTGCCCTCCAGCGTCATGGGTGTACCATTAAAGGCCAATAACGAAGCAACCACCAAAGCGATAGGAAAAAGGATTCTTGTGCAAGAACGAACAAACAGGAAATAGAAATTTCCTAATTTGCCGGTGGTTCTTTCTTTCATGGCAATAAATACCACAGCTGCTATCGCCATGCCGCAACCTGCGCTAATGAACTGCCATAGCATTAACGTAAGTTGTCCAAAATAGGATAACCCTGTTTCGCCCGAATAGTGTTGAAGGTTGGTATTGGTTATGAAGCTCACAGCGGTGTTGAAGGCCAGGTCGCCCGGCATGGACGGATTATTGTCGGGGTTTAAAGGCAGCCAACCCATATTGGTGAGCACAAACATTGACCATAAAAACCAAACAAGATTCATCATGAGCAACGTGGCAAGGTGCTGCTTCCAATTCATCTCCCTGGCCGGGTCAACGCCGATTAATTTGTAAAAGAGTGTATCGAGGGGATTGAATACCCCGTCCAACAACGTTTTTTCATTGCTGAATATTTTGCCTATGTAACGCCCGAGCGGTACCGCAAGCATTACCACCGTTGCATACATCAGGATAATGCCGAAAATTTCTGGATTCATGTTAATATCGATTGTTGTTTATCGCGCACATGGATTAATAAAAAAATATAGCTTGAACCAGCGGTAGAAAAATGCTGGCAGAATTGCTTTATAATGAACTGTAAATTTTAACTTGTTCATTGTTCTAAAATTTCTCCGGTTTTACGAGTACATAACACATATAGCTGAATACCCCGATTGCGATAATGAATAATGCGGTCATATCTTCTCAAAAAATTTAAGTGATGAATAAAAGAGTGCAAAAAGCACTATACCGGTGCCTGTTAAAAGGATTGTCATAGTTGATTCGTTTATGGATTTATACATAATTGCCAATATTGATTTTATTACTGTGCGTGGCTGCCAGTGAAAGCCACGTTTAATACCCAAGCAGTATTTATCTCCATTGCACAAAAAATGTTATTTGCCAGTAGTGATACAATCCCTGTTCCAGCATCTCATGACCTAATTATAAACTATTGGCTTATTGACGATTATAGAAATGTCACGAAAAAGCGGAAATGAAAAATCCTATCAAAATGAAAGGGTAAATCCTATCATTTTGAAAGGGTGACTTTAATTGTAAGGGTGGCGAAAGGGGCCTGTTGTGATTTCAAGATGCGCCTGCTTTTTGCATTTTAGAGGGACGGTTCGTGTCCCATCTCCTGAGATATCGCAGGTAGTTAGTGGTGGTGAGCAGGTTATTTTATCTTGTAATCGTCCAGCTTTCGGTAAAGGGTAGTAAGGGCTATGTTCAATAGCTTTGCAGCCTCCGTTTTATTACCATTTGTGTAGTTGATAACTTTTTGAATATGCTTTTTCTCTGCACTGGCAAGGTCGAAAGCAGATAAGGTTTTTTTATTTGTGTGATCAACATATCCTTGCTGCAACACCACTGGCAGGCTCTCGTTGATAAGTTCTTTGCCTTCAGTGAGAATCACGCTACGCTCGATAACGTTTTTCAGTTCCCGGACATTTCCTTTCCACGAATGCTGTTTCAGAGCTTCAAGATAAGCCTCGGAAATGCCTGTAATTTTTTTGTTGGTTTTATTGCTAAACATGCGCAGAAAATGCAGGGCAAATTCCTCAATGTCAATAATTCGTTCTCTCAACGGGGGCAGCACAATCTGAAAAACGGCAACGCGGTAAAACAAATCTTCCCGAAAATTCCCTGCTGCCACTTCTTTCTGTAAATCCCTGTTGGTAGCAGCAATAATGCGCACATTGGTCTTTGTTGTTTTGCTATCGCCGACTTTCAAAAACTCGCCGATTTCTAAAACCCGCAACAGCTTTGCCTGCAAGTCCAGGGGCATTTCACCTATTTCGTCTAAAAAAACAGAACCGTTGTCGGCTTCTTCAAAAATGCCTTTGGTATCTTTTATCGCCCCTGTGAATGCTCCGGCCCGGTGCCCAAATAGTTCGTTTTCCAATAATTCTTTACTGAAGGCAGAACAGTTTACAGCAATAAAACTTTGCCGGCTCCGGTTGCTGGCATTATGAATAGCCTGGGCAAATACTTCTTTACCGGTGCCTGTTTCACCTGTAAGCAAAACAGTGGCCTCGGTTACCGCCACTTTTTTCGCAGCTTCAATGGCTGCCTTGATGATTTTTGATTTGCCAAGAATGTTATCAAAAGAAAGTTTGTTGCCTAACTGCTTTTCTAATTGCAACACTCGTTTTGCAAGCATGACCTTTTCGGTTGCTTTGTAAAGTAGTGGAATGATTTTATTATTATCATCGCCCTTGGTAATGTAGTCAAAGGCACCATTTTTTATGGCCTGCACTCCGTCGGGGATATTGCCGTAGGCGGTGAGTAGAATAATTTCTGTGGCCGGATACTTTTCTTTGATGATTTTAGCTGTTTCAACTCCACTTCCATCAGGCAGCTTCACATCACAAATAATAACGTCGATTTCAGACGCCTCCATTTTTTTTAAACAGCTTTTCACATCACCTGCCTGCAACACGTCAAAACCCTCCAAACTGATAATTTTGGAAAGTAAGGTTCTTATTTTTTCTTCATCATCTACAACTAAAATTTTACTCACCTTAAAAAATTTAAGGCTACAAATCTATGCAATATTAGCCCGTCTTTCATTTTCCCCGGAAATGAATTATGCCAAATTTAGCAGGTTGAACCTTAAGTAACGCGTAGATAAAGAAGCAGCCTGGCCATTCACTTTTGGCTGTAAAGAAGTAGTTTTTTATCGGCGCTCATGTTACAATATATACATTGCTTATATTTTAAATGCCCCACTCATTAGATACTGTTCTTTTCTTGTAATACCTATCCTACCTGCAACCTTATCCCATGTATTAACGCTATCTAACACCTCGGCAATAATTTGATTCATTTGTTTTTGATCAAGCCTGAAAAAACCGCCAACAGTTTTGGCTATTTCAAAATCCAGTGCATTGCCGTCCATATAGATATTTAATGCTAAGCCGTTTTTATCAATAGATGGGTTTAAATCGTAAGCTGGTGACAAGATCCATCCATCATCCGTTAAAATAAACCCATGATTTCTTAAGTGGTCATCGGTATTAGAAATCGCAATATTAAAAATAATCCTTCTCCATAACTGGTGTAAATTTTCTTCAATGTTTACTCCGTAATTGCTGATAAACTCTGCAATATCGAGATAGCTCGCAGGTGTATCACGTATAGTGTCTTCATTATTACCTGTCATTGTCATAGCGGACGCGAAATGGATGCGTTCGCCTTGCTCTCTGTCAAACCGCTTGGTGAAAAATGTATGATGTTTGCCTGCTATTTTTTCTATCCTGCATGGACTCATGGTAATTCCTGCATTTATGGCCAACTCATAAGCCAGGTATTCCCAGGCACCTTTATCAATCGTGTCATTTTTAGAAGGAAATTTTGCGATCCATAGTTCCTTTTCTTCGTCCAGTATATTAGCTTTAGGCCTTGCACCTCCCAATGAGGAACCCGGAGCTATTAATATAGCCAGCCATTTTTTTACTTCGTCATTCTCTTCATCATTCTCTAAGCTATAGGCAGCATGCTGCAATTCGCGAATAGAAGACCAAGGAGGGGTGGGCATTTCACTGTTATTGTCAAGAAAAGGCCCGTCGGGAGTGGTTTTAAAACGAAGCGCACCCATACGGCATTCGTCATAAACACCCAATAGGAAATCTATGTCATATAAATTTCGAACTTTTTCGTTTCGTTCTCTGGCCTGTTGGCTCACACGCCTTTTCATCAGTGTACGGCCCCATGTGTCCGGCATGCTGTCTAAGAAGATTCCAAAATTTTCTTTATTATCCGGAAATTGGGTTCCGGAAAAGAATTGAATATCAGGGTCCAATAGTTGCTGATTTCATCCATGTTTTATCATATTCAAAACTAAATGCTTTCCTTCCCTTTGCAAAGTGTGCAGAGAGTACACCGACAGATTTAGGTTCTGGCATTCCTTTCCAATGAGCATAAACGTATATATCGAATTTGTTTTGGGTCATCTTTTTATTTCAATAAATCCAGGTCCTGTAGTTTCCTTCCGAAATTATCATCAGCGGCTATTTTTAATATATCCTCCTGCAATCCTAAGACTCTAAGTACATTAAAATAGGCTCCGAAAGCTACACTTGCATCACCTTTTTCAATCAGATATAATGTAGACCTGGCTATATCTGCACGTTCTGCAACCTGGATAGTAGTCAACTTGCGTCGTTTTCGTGCGAGTTTAATATGCTCACCCATTTGCTCTAACAGTTGATTATATTTAGGAAAAACAATTTGCTTTTTCTTCTTCATAAAAAATGAATGTTATTCCGTACAAAATTACCTATTTTGACTGAAATAACAAACATATCATTTAGTTTTTGTGCTTCGGTTTTAGATAGCTTGTGCCAAAAGGCGTGAAGAATCAAATATTATATATGATAAGAATTCCTTAAATAAAATGGCCTTCTAAAAAATAGAGGTCCAATGTTCATTCATTTTATTTCGACAACATCTTGCAAAAGATACTTGTTATGCTTTAATCAGATAGAGAAAGCTGTTGGCATCTGCATGGTGCTAATCGATCATGTAATATTTGCTAACTTAATTTCTATTCTATGTCGATAGCAATGATCTTCCGTGAAGCGAAAAAGCGGACATGGTAGCACTTATCTCCCGATTGGGATATACACCCAAAAGCAAACGGAATGACTACTGATATGAATATAATTTAAGGGGAGCCAGCGTGAATCGAAAGGCTACGCTAAATAAGAGCGTGAATGTAATTTGCGGTATCAGGTAAGCCTATTCTTCTTAACCTGTCTAAAACCGCATATTCATCCATGGCAGGGCTTTTCCTATTTAACACTAATTCCTTAAACGCTTTAATAGCTCTTTTTTGGTTTAAGTCAATGATGTCGGTGAGAAAGTCATCTGCCGATTTAACGTCAATCCCAAAAGACTGTAAGTAATCTGCCGGAAAGTCTTTAAGATTATTCGTTACAATAACATTTGCATTACACTTAATTGCAGCTGCCAAAACATGACGATCATCCGGATCAGGTAAAGTTAATCCTTCTATTAAACCACTGTACTTTGTAACACGGGCATCAGGAAAAGCCCAATTAGCTTTATCGACGCGCTTTGTAGCTTCATCACGATTAACTCCTTTACGAACCATAACATCACGCCACTCATCAAATGCATGTTCCTTCCATTTCGGCGTATACAGATCATAGTATGCAAACTAAAACAACAAATCCCTTATCTCGACCGGATAAATTACGTTAGTGTCTAATACCGCAATAAACCTGACGCTATGAATCATACAAACCCGCTTCTTCGTCAAAGTTCATAATATCTACGATATGGCGCTTTTGCTGTTCTTTCATCTTCTTCCTGTAATGTCGAACATCTTCATATCTAATCCGCCTGTGCTTTCCGACTTTAGTAAAGTTGATCACACCGTCTTCCAAAAGTTTAACTAGATGAGGCCGCGAACATCCTAACATTTCTGCTGCTTGTTGTGTAGTTACTTCTGTTGCAACAGGCACTAAAGAAATAAGTTTACCCTTGCTCATCGCTTTTAGCATTTCCCCTAAGAATTTCAATGCCTTAATAGGTATTTTTATCTTTTCCCCGGTTTCTTCTATCTCGATTTCGGGGTCACTAGATTTTAATTGTTCGATAACAGAGACTAAAGCATCATAGGACTCAAAAGCTACTTTTTGCTCAGCCTTGCTGATTTTTTCTAAGTTCTCCATGATTTTATTATTAGTAATAGGACTTTGCAATCAAAGTTAAACGAAATAAACGAAACGGTCAAAAAAGTATGCTTTATACAACCTGCATATTTTAAGTATTTGGCGATCAGACAGTAAAATCCGAAGAACACGATATCTTTAATGGAGTGGTTTACTGCTCTATGTACTCGTTCAGTTGCTTTTCGTTAATGCTGAAAACACCTCTGATACAGATAGCCTGCAAGGCGCTGCGCTTTATTTCACTTTGTATCGCATTTACGGAACTTTCAGACATAAAAAAACCACCTAAAAAAGGTGGTTGTGTGCCCAGAACAGGAATCGAACCTGCACTCCATTGCTGAAACCAGATTTTGAGTCTAGCGCGTCTACCAATTCCGCCATCTGGGCTTGTTTCCAAGCGGCTGCAATATTACGATTTTTTGGGCAAATACATCAAATCATTCTGTTTTATTCTTAAGAAATATTACGCATCGCGCGGCTTGGCCCATTGCCCCGCTATTTGCAGCATTTTTTCTTTGGCCGCAACCACTTTAAAATTAACACCATGATTTTTCCGAGCCGGCCCATTCTAAAATATTTAAGGTAACTTAGAAAACAGTCAAACGCAAAGGTAGATGATTACAATCGGTATCATAAAAGAAGAAAAAATACCCACCGACAACCGGGTCGCACTCACGCCCCACCAGTGCCGGTGGCTGCTCCATCACCGGCCCCAACTGGCCATTCTGGTGCAGCCTTCCGCAACGCGCTGCTATAAAGACTTCGAGTATGAGCGCGCCGGCGCCACCCTCACCGATGATTTAAGCGCGTGCGACATGCTCCTAGGCATCAAAGAAGTGCCGAAGGAGCAGCTGATCCCTGAAAAAACCTACCTTTTTTTCTCGCATACTAAAAAAAAACAACCCCACAACAAAGCGCTGCTACAGGCTATCCTCGACAAAAAAATTACGCTAATCGACTACGAATGCCTCGAACACGACGACGGCCAGCGCATGATCGGCTTCGGTTTTTTTGCCGGCATCGTCGGCGCTCACAACGGTATGATGGCCTATGGCGCGCGCACCGGCCTCTTTGAGCTCGAAAGGGTGTATCGCCAAAAAAGTTTTAAAGAACTGATCCATACCTATTTCGGTTTGCGGCTGCCCAATATTAAAGTGGCCCTTACCGGCAGTGGCCGTGTGGCCCACGGACTTACTGAAATCATGAACCTGATGGGGCTCCATGAAGTAGAACCCGACGAATACCTCACCCGCCGGTTCGCCTACCCTGTTTATACGCAACTCAAGGGGCGCGACCTGTATGCCCATCAGGCTACGGGCGGCTACAGCCGGGCCGACTTTCACGCCCATCCCCACCAATACCAATGCAGGTTTCTGCCCTACGCTTCTCAAACCGATATTTTGCTCAATGGCATTTATTGGGAACCTCCCATTCCACGCCTTTTTCAATCCACCGATATTGCAGCGGATGATTTTATTATTCAAACCATCTCCGATATTTCTGACGATAAAGAAGGCTCAGTACCCATCAACCTGACCAGTGGCAGCATCGAAACGCCGGTTTATGGTGTAGACCGCGGCACGCTTAAGGTGACGGCGCCCTATGAGCCCGGCTCGATCGATATCGTGGCGGTCGGAAACCTGCCCAACGAACTACCACGAGACGCCAGCCGCTACTTCGGCGAGCAACTCATCAAGTTCGTATTAGACGAGCTGCTGAAGCCAGATCGCGGCCCAACACTGCAACGCGCTACCATTGCCGCCAATGGCTCTTTATGCCCTTCTTTCAGCTATCTGAAAGAGTACGTATCCCACTAAAAAAGGCTGCCCGAAAGAGCAGCCTGTATAAAATAATATATCGTACGCTTAGCGTAAGAATAATAGTTCGCGGTATTTGGGCAGGTACCATTCTTTGTCATCCACCAACAGCTCCAGTTTGTCGGCGTGGTAGCGGATCTGATCAAAGAATTTAGCTTTAACATCTGCTTCGTAAGCGATCGCTTTCTCGCGTGTATTTTCGATGGCATTGGCTTTCTTCCTGGCTTCGATCATTTGCTCCACGAGGTCGCTCGCTTTATTGATATGCTCTGATATTTTATCAAGAATTTGCTTTTGATTGGCGTAAGCTTCTTCGCTCAAACCGGCTTCTTTCAATCCTTTGATATTTTTTGCCAGCAGATTCTGATAGCGGATCGCCGGAGGAAGGATCATACTGGTAGCCATCTCACCCATGATGCGGCCTTCGATCTGTACCTTCTTAATGTATTTTTCAAGCTCGATTTCGTGCCTAGCATGAAGTTCAGAATTGCTATAGATACCATTTTTTACAAACAAATCGGTATTTTTCTCGTTCACCATCGCATCCAGCGCCAAAGGCGTTGTTTTCAGGTTGGGCAATCCTCTTTTCTCTGCTTCTTTTTCCCATGCTTCGCTATAGCCATCACCTTCAAACAGGATTTTTTCGCTGCTTACAATATAGTCGTTGATCACCTGCATGATCGCAATCTCTTTTTTCTCACCTTTTTCGATCAATCCGTCTACTTCTGATTTGAAGTTTTTAAGCGTCTGCGCCATGATCGTGTTCAGCACCGTCATTGGGCTCGCACAGTTGGCAGTAGAACCTACCGCTCTGAACTCAAACTTATTGCCGGTGAAAGCGAAAGGCGAGGTACGGTTACGATCGGTATTATCTAATAAAAGATCCGGTATGTTTTTGTGGATATCAAGCTTCAGCATGCTTTCATCCTGCTCGTCCATATCATCGTTTACCCTTTGTTTGATATCGTTCAGCACTTTGGTTAAGTACTCACCGATAAACACAGAGATGATGGCAGGAGGCGCTTCATTGGCACCCAGCCTGTGGTCGTTGGGAGCAGAAGCAATCGACGCTCTTAAAACATCAGCATAATCATGAACCGCTTTGATGGTGTTTACAAAGAAAGTAAGGAACATCAAATTGGTTTTGGGGGTTTTGCCGGGTGCTAAAAGATTAACGCCGGTATCTGTGGCGATACTCCAGTTGTTATGCTTACCGCTTCCGTTGATGCCCGCAAAAGGCTTTTCATGAAGCAATACGCGCAGGCCATGCCTCAACGCAATACGCGTCATCACATCCATCAATAAGGTATTGTGATCTACCGCCAGGTTGGCTTCTTCAAAAATAGGCGCACACTCAAACTGAGCCGGCGCTACCTCGTTGTGGCGCGTTCTTAAAGGAATACCTAATTTATAACACTCGTTTTCAAAATCGCGCATAAAAGCGTAAACTCTTTCCGGAATGGATCCGAAATAGTGGTCTTCCAGCTGCTGATTTTTAGCAGAATTATGTCCGTATAAAGTGCGGCCGCACATGATAAGGTCGGGCCTTGCTTTAAATAAACCGTCGTCCACCACGAAATATTCCTGCTCCCAACCCAAAGTTGGTGTTACGCGCGTAACATTTCTGTCAAAGAAATTACAAACATCAACAGCTGCTTTATTTAAAGCATCGATTGATTTTAATAAAGGCGCTTTATAATCTAAAGACTCACCTGTGTAAGAAATAAAAATTGTAGGGATACAAAGCGTACGGCCATGACCGATTTCGATAATAAAGGGAGGAGATGAAGGATCCCAACCGGTATAACCCCTGGCTTCAAAAGTAGCGCGCAAACCTCCGTTAGGGAAAGAAGACGCGTCAGGCTCCTGCTGAATTAAAGCAGCGCCGTCAAACTCTTCAATGGGCGTACCGTCACTTTTTAAAGTAAAGAAAGAATCGTGCTTTTCTGCCGTCGTGCCGGTTAAAGGCTGAAACCAGTGTGTAAAATGTGTTACACCCTTGCTTTCCGCCCAGGCGCGCATGCCATTGGCAATATTAGCCGCTACGTTTCTGTCGATTTTTTGGCCGGATTTGATCGAAGCAACGATGCTTTTATAAGCGTCATCACTTAAATATTCCCTCGCAGTTTTAAGGTTAAATACATGAGAGCCAAACACCGTGGTGATTTTTGGCGTTATTTTCCCCAACTCATCTGTCGTAGCAGGGATGTTTGAAAGTGCAGAAATTCTTAAAGACATCGTGATAAGTTTGTTTTAATTGTGCGCAAATATATTATTTATTAATGGTTTTATTAAAAATATTTGTAATTATTACAAAAATAAACATTCATTTAACCAAAAATAGCTAAAATAAACATATTAATAAATATTTTAACCCAATTTTCACGGCTTCATCATTCCCGCATTTCTTATTTCTGATAATTTAAAATAATGAATCGTTCTTTTATAAGGAGTTTGTAGATTTGCTGCTTTTAAAGCTAAAAGGGAACCCAGTCTAAATTATATACCTTTTTAGCGCTACGCTTTAAGCAATAATTCATGGAAATAACAGTAAAAACCGCAGAGCAACTAAGATTAACAGCCGAAGAGTTTGAGTTAATACAAAAAAAGCTGGGCAGGATGCCCAATTTCAACGAGCTCTGTGCTTTCTCCGCTATGTGGAGCGAGCATTGTAGTTATAAAAATTCCATTAAATGGTTGAAAACCCTGCCGCGCGAAGGCGGTAAAATGCTGGTTGCCGCTGGTGAAGAAAATGCGGGCTTGATGGATATCGGCGATGGCCTGGGCGTCGTGTTTAAAATCGAATCGCACAACCACCCGTCGGCGTTGGAGCCTTTTCAGGGTGCTGCAACCGGCGTAGGCGGTATCCACCGTGATATTTTTACCATGGGGGCGCGCCCTATCGCCGCTCTGAACTCGCTGCGTTTTGGCCGGCTTGAAGAACCGAAAACACAACATTTATTAGCGGGCGTGGTGCATGGCATCGGCCACTACGGCAACTGCTTCGGCGTGCCTACCGTGGGCGGGGAAATATATTTTGACAACTGTTATCATACCAACCCACTGGTCAACGCCATGAGCGTTGGTATTGTAAAAATAGGTGAGACCGTTTCGGCTACAGCCGAGGGCGAGGGCAACCCGGTGATGTTTGTAGGCAGCGCCACCGGCAAAGACGGTATAGGCGGCGCTTCATTTGCTTCTGCAGATATTACTTCAGATAGTGTGCAGGAACTGCCCGCCGTTCAGGTAGGCGATCCCTTCCAGGAAAAAAAGCTATTGGAAGCCTGCCTTGAAGTAATCAAAACCGGCGCCGTGGTAGGCATGCAGGACATGGGCGCGGCGGGCATTATTTGTTCCACCGCAGAAATGAGCGCAAAAGGCGGCGTGGGCATGAAAATCGATTTGGAAAAAGTGCCCACGCGCCAGCAAAACATGAAAGCCTGGGAACTGCTGCTTAGCGAAAGCCAGGAGCGCATGTTGCTGGTAGCTGAAAAAGGACGCGAAAAAGAAGTGGAAGCAGTTTTTGAAAAATGGGACCTGCCCTGCTCGGTGATCGGTCATGTAACCAACGATGGGTTGCTTGATTTTTATATGAATGGCGAACTGGAAGCCTCCATTCCGGCTGAAGAACTGGTATTAGGCGGCGGCGCTCCCCAATATGAAAGAGCTTATAAAGAACCCGCTTATCTGGCAGAGCTGAACGCTTTTGACATTTCATCCGTCAAGCAGCCGGGCGATTTAAAAGCGGTTGCAGAAAAACTGGTTTCGCTGCCTTCCATCGCTTCGAAAAGATGGATCTTCAACCAATATGACAGCATGGTAGGCACGGTGAATACTTCCACCAACGCCCCTTCGGACGCAGCTATCGTCAGTGTGAAAGGAACTAACAAAGGCCTTGCTGTGACAACGGATTGCAATAGCCGTTATGTATATGCCGACCCTTATAAAGGCGCTATGATTGCGGTGAGCGAAGCGGCCCGGAATATTGTTTGCAGTGGCGGACAGCCGCTCGGCGTGACCAATTGCCTCAATTTTGGCAATCCGTACATCCCAGAACTTTACTACCAGTTTGTAAATGCCGTAAAAGGAATGGGCGACGCCTGTCGCAAATTTGATACACCGGTGACCGGCGGTAACGTAAGTTTTTATAACCAAAACCCCGATGGCCCCATCAACCCCACTCCTACCATTGGCATGGTAGGTCTGTTGGAAAATATCGATAATAAAATGACCCTGGGCTTTAAACAGGAAGGGGATGTTATTTATGTGCTGGGCCGGCAAACCGACGATATCAATTCATCAGAATATTTATATCATATTCATGGCGTGACCAAATCGCCGGCGCCTTACTTCGATTTGGAAGAAGAGTTTGCCTTACAAAACCTGGTAGCTTCTCTCATTGGCCAAAAGCTGATCCGGTCGGCGCATGATATCAGTGAAGGCGGGTTGTTTGTAACGCTTTGTGAAAGCGGCTTTGTAAACGAGCTGGGCTTCAGTGTTTCGCATATTGCCGGCGTTCGGAAAGACGCATTTTTCTTTGGCGAAGGGCAAAGCCGCGTGGTGGTTACCGTAGCAGCAGATCAGGTGCATGCATTTGAAGCAGCGTTGGGCGATGCTCCTTTTGCAAAAATCGGCGCAGTAACGAACAGTATTGTGAATATAGACGGTGAAAACTGGGGTGATATTGAAAAATGGCAGCATACTTACGACACCGCCATCGAAAAATATTTAAGCAGGGAAAACGCCGCGGAAGCATTGGGTACTTTATAAAATGCGCACGCAGCTTCAATGCTTCGATAGGCAGGCGGCTGGTTTCATTTCGACATCTTTAAAACAAAAACAGTGGCTCAAAAAATAGCGATCATCGGCGGCGGCAATTTGGGAACTGCCATTGCTCAGGGTTTGATTAAAAGCGACTTCTCCAACCCTTCTGATATCACCATCACCAAACGAAATATCTCGACATTAAAAGGTGATCTTCCGAAAACCGTAAAGATTACAGACGACAATTTGAAGGCAGTAGCGGCTAATGAAACTATTCTGTTGGCAGTAAAACCCTTCCAGATCGAAGGCATCATGAAAACGATTGCGCCCGCGCTGACTAAAAAGCATATGCTGATTTCCGTTATCACCGGCGTCACGGTCAGCGATCTCAAAGAAATGGCCAAAGCGGAACTGCCTGTTTTTCGCGCCATGCCCAACACGGCTGTGGCCATCCAGGAAAGTATGACCTGCATCAGCTATGAAAACGCCACGGACAAACAGGTTCAGTTTGTAACCAAAATGTTTAATACGGTTGGAAAAGTTTGCGTCATCGATGATAAACTTATGGATGCCGCCACGGTGCTGGGCGCCTGCGGCACGGCTTTCGCGCTTCGATATGTGAGGGCCAATATCCAGGGTGGCATCGAAATTGGTTTTGACGCTAAAACCGCCAGCCTCATTGCGGCGCAAACCGTGAAAGGAGCGGCGGAACTACTGCTGTCTAATAGCAGCCATCCTGAGCAGGAGATTGATAAGGTGACCACTCCAAAAGGGTGCACTATTGTTGGGCTGAACGAAATGGAACACCGCGGGTTTAGTTCCTCGCTGATACGTGGCGTGATTACGAGTTATAAGAAAATTGCCAAAGATTAATTGCTAAAATACTTCTCGAGTATCGCTAATACCGTCTCGCGTTTGAGGGGCTTGTTGATCAATTCTTTTATTTCCGGCAACAGTTGGGCTTTGTTTAAATCCGCAGGATTGGAAGAGGAAGTCAGGATGATAATCGGCACGTGAAGATCGGATGTTTTGGAATCATTAGACAACTTCTCTACAAACTCCCACCCATCCATTTTGGGCATATTGATGTCGAGGAAAATAAGATCGGGATGCATATAACCATCCTCCTTTTTCGTCAGGTAGTCGAACGCTTCTTCCGCACTTTCAAAACTTCTAATATGTTTGGCACAGTCGAGTTTATTTAAAATGACTGTGTTAATAAAATTAGCTGCCTTGTTATCATCGATCAGTACTACGCAGTTCAATTTAATTGCGGTATTCATAGCGTTTTAAAGATGGTAAATGTAAAAATACTTCCATAAGGTTCGTTGGGATGGACATCTATAGTGCCTTCGTGCAAATCTACAATTTTCTTGCAATGCGCCAGCCCGATGCCCGTGCCTTCGTAGCTACTGCGGGCATGCAGGCGTTGAAAAATCCGGAAAATTTTATCCTCGTATTCCTGCTTCACGCCAATGCCATTGTCTTTTACCGCGAAGCGCCAAAACCCTTCTTCCTCAACGCATTCGACCGCCACAATCGGCGGCCTGCCCGGCTCGTTAAATTTAAGTGCATTGGCAATCAGGTTTTGAAACAATAGTCTCAATTCGGTACGGTAGGCCTTCACTACCGGTAATGCACCAATATCAAAAGCCGCTCCTGATTCTTTAATTTTAGCCGCCAGGTCTTTAATCACCGACGACACAATGAGATTGCAGTCTACTTCTGAAAGTTCGCTATTCTTTCCAATAAGTGAATAATCCAATAGCGCTTTGATAAGCCGGCTCATTCTTTCTGTCGATTCCCTGATAAAACTTAAATATTGGCTGCCTTGCTCGTCGAAATGGCTGCCATAATCTTCTTCCAGCAGTTCCACAAAACTCATTACCGTTCTTAAGGGCTCTTGCAAATCGTGCGACGCGATATAGGCAAACTGTTCCAGCTCGCGGTTTTTATTTTCAAGCTCATGATTTTTTACAGTTAACACGTTGCGGGCTTCGACGCGATCGGTTATATCCCTGATCGCAGCGCTTACAAGCACGCCTTCGTCGGTTTCCAGCGGACTTAATGATATTTCGATCGGAAACTCTGCGCCGCCTTTTCTCAACCCCTTCAATTCGAGATTAGCACCCATCGGCCTCACTTTCGGATTAGAAAAAAAATGGTCGCGATGCCCTTTATGATTTCCCCGAAACCGTTCGGGAATCAATAGTTCTACCGGTTTACCTACCAATTCTTTTTTCTCATATCCAAAAATATTCTCCACCTGCGTGTTTACCAGTTGGATCAGGCCATCCCGGCTTACAATCACCATGGCGTCGGGTGCGCTTTCCAAAAGACCTCGAAACATATGTTCCGCGCGTTTTCTTTCGGTAATATCACGAATAGCAGCAGACGCAAACGTCCCTTCCTCCGTTTTTAAAGGGCTTAAGGAAATTTCGGCCTGAAAAGTGGAACCGTCTTTACGCCGGCCAAACAGTTCTAAGCCTTTTCCCATATTGCGGCTCGTAGGGTTTCTAAAATAGCTGTCGCGGTGGCCCTGATGATGGGTCGAAAAAGGTGTCGGCATCAGCATCTCTACATACTGTCCTAACAGTTCATCTCTGGTATATCCAAATAATTTTTCGGTTTGCGCGTTGGCGAGGATAATCTGGCCCAATTTATTGACGATCACCATTGCGTCTGGCGCCGTCTCGAGCAGGGCCTGCGCCTTACTCGCCAGTTTATACGTTTGGCTCACGGGCCTCAACACGGCTGAGAAACCAACAATCCTTTCGTGTTCATCAAGAATGGTGGCGTATTGAATAAAGGCAAATTTTCTGGAACGATTGGATAAAACGATCTCAGTTTTTACGGGCTCGATCGCTTCGGCGAAGGTCAGGCGCTCCATAATCATTTCAAACGCTTCGTGATGTTCGGGAGACAACACCGTGTGAAACGGCCGCCCTAGTAAAAGTTCATTTTTGTTCTCGGGCTGAAAAAGTCCCAATGCCGCAATATTGGCATAAGCAATCTTTCCTGAAAGGCTTATCCCCAGGATCGCATCCTTTGCTGAGTCTGTTATATAATTTTTCAACCTGTCAACAAAATGGTTCAGAATAAAATATACCCAAAAAAATAGGCCGCAAACGATCGCCCCGAAAGACGCTATTGCACTTCCGGCCAATAGGCTTTCGCAACCGATAAAATCAGCTCGGGGCCCATTCTTACTTTGAAATCGGGATCAATGTGTTGAAATTTGATTTCGCCCTTTTTATTAAGTATATAAACCGCGGGCACCGGTAGCAGATTCCTGGTGTTTTTTCCACCGGATGCCTCTGTTAAAAATGAATGATAATTTTTGGGCGCCACAAAAGCAATCCCTAAATGCTCCGCCAGCGCCAAATCGGCATCGGAAAGCAGCGTATAAGACAGTTTTCTTTTCTTAATTGTTTCTGACATATTTTTAGGGCTATCGGTGCTCACGGCAAAAACCTGATAACCGATTGAGTCGAGCGAGGCAAATGCTTTCTGTAAACCCGCCAATTGCACCTGGCAATAAGGGCACCAGCCGCCCCGGTAAAATACAAGGATGGTCGGCCGGTTTTTAAAAGCCTGTCCCAAATCGACCAACGCGCCGTTGGCATCGGGTAATTTTTTATCTGCAATAGTTTCGCCGATAAAAAGCGGTTTGACCTCCTGCGGCTGCGCCGGCGCCTGATATTCCTGGCCGGTAACATTAAACACATTCATCAGGCAACAAAAAAAGACGGCAAACCTTATCGGGATCAACTTAAAAATCATGCAAAGCGTTTTATACTTATTCTAAAATTTTAACGATGTGTCACTCAGCGTTAAAGATTACAAAGGAAAGGAATTTTTGTCATCTAACCCTGTAAGGCCCGCCGCATCAGTGAAAGATCATGATTTGCATCATCGGTTGATAAAAATAGAAACTGGTCTTTCATTTATCCGGCGAAAATTAATACCTTTGTGCGACCTCAAAAATTTTCCTCGTCGGTTATTTTCTGTCGGTCGCTTTGAGTTTTTTCATTTAGTATTTTTAAGTTATAATTATTGTTTGCATGGCATTGGATTCCCGTGGGGCGTCCTTTGAACTCATGCTGCTTAAATCATTTTTGGTATGGCCAAGTATATTTTTGTTACGGGTGGTGTAACTTCCTCTTTGGGAAAAGGTATTATCGCGGCGTCGCTGGCGAAGCTGTTGCAGGCGCGCGGTTTTAGAGTGACCATTCAGAAATTTGACCCTTATATTAATATTGACCCGGGAACTTTAAATCCCTACGAGCATGGAGAATGTTACGTCACAGAAGACGGCGCTGAAACCGACCTTGACCTGGGGCATTATGAAAGGTTTTTAAATATTTTCACTTCCCAGGCAAACAATGTGACAACAGGCCGCATTTATCAAACCGTAATCAACAAAGAACGCGAGGGCGCTTATTTAGGGAAAACCGTTCAGGTGGTGCCCCATATTACCAACGAAATCAAACGCCGCATGATGGAGCTGGGCAACACCGGCGACTATGATATTGTTATTACCGAAATCGGCGGTACCATCGGCGATATTGAAAGCCTGCCTTTTGTTGAAGCCATTCGCCAGTTGCAATGGGAACTGCCGGAAGAAAATACGGTGGTCATTCATCTAACTTATATCCCCTACCTGAAAGCCGCCAAAGAACTAAAAACAAAACCGACGCAGCACAGCGTCAGGATGCTGAGCCAGGAAGGCGTTAGTCCCGACATTATTGTTTGCAGAACCGAACGGCCGCTGACGCCAGAGCTGAAGAGAAAAATTGCATTGTTCTGTAATGTAAAACAGGAAGCCGTTATCGAAGCCGCCGATCAGTCTACGATTTATGAAGTGCCTTTGGCAATGCTTCGTGAAAAGCTCGACGTAACCTGTCTTAAGAAAATGAATATTACGGGATATAACGAACCCGAACTGTCTAAATGGCGTACTTTTCTTGACAAGCTAAAATACCCTAAAACAGTGGTCCGCATTGGATTGATCGGAAAATACCTGGAGCTGCAGGATGCGTACAAATCGATACTGGAAGCCTTTGTGCATGCCGGCGCGGTGAACGAATGCCAGGTGCAAATTGTAAATGTGCACAGCGAATATATAACCGATGAAAACGTAGAAGAGAAACTGGCAGGCCTCGAAGGATTGTTGGTAGCGCCGGGGTTTGGGCTGCGGGGTATCGAGGGAAAAATAACCGCCGTAAAATATGCGCGTGAAAACGGACTGCCATTCTTCGGTATTTGCCTGGGCATGCAGATGGCAGCAATTGAATTTGCCAGAAACGTACTGGGCATTACAGCTGCCAACTCTACGGAGATGGACGAGAACGCTACAGAACCTATTATTGATTTAATGGAAGAACAAAAACTGGTTACTGAGAAAGGCGGCACCATGAGACTGGGATCTTATACCTGCGCTATCCGGCCCGACAGCCTCGCTTATGAAATTTACGGATCGGAGACCATTACCGAAAGGCATCGCCACCGCTGGGAGTTTAATAATAAATATCTCGAAGCATTTGAAAAGGCAGGTATGATCGCGAGTGGGAAAAACCCTGATAGCGGACTGGTTGAATTTATTGAATTAAAAGGGCACCCTTTCTTCGTAGGCGCGCAATACCACCCCGAATTGAAAAGTACGGTTGAAAATCCACAGCCTATTTTTGTTCATTTTGTAAAAGCTGCCATTGCACGCAGTACCGCCACGCCGGCCGCACAAAAACCGGAAATGGCAAAATTATAATTTCGATATATATTACTATATACACAATCAGGCTCTTTATAGGAGCCTTTTTGTTTTTCATGAATTAATAAAATCTGCTACCAACCTATTTTTTATCTATATAATTACTACATTTATCCATAAATCATTTCCATTATAAAATTGCGATGCAAGTATGAAAACAATTAACAGGTCTCAACTTTTTGTGGCAAGCTGTCTGGCTTTATTGGTCACTTCCTTATCATTCGGCATCAGGGCCGGTATCCTGAACCAGTTGGGCACCGACTTTGGCCTCGACAACGCAGAGCTGGGTACGATTGCCGCCACAGCGTTTTGGGGCTTCCCGTTGGCAGTGGTTTTAGGCGGTTTTGTGGTAGATATCATCGGCATGAAAAAATTGCTGCTGTTTGCTTTTATCTTTCATTTGTTAGGCATTCTGCTGACCATTTTTGCAGGCGCATTTGGCAACCCATTCTGGAATTTATTTTTTTCAACCCTGTTAATAGGCATTGCGAACGGCACCGTGGAAGCAGCCTGCAATCCGCTGGTTACCGCGCTTTTTCCTGAAAACAAAACGACAAAGCTCAACCATTTCCATCTTTGGTTTCCTGGCGGCATTGTTTTAGGAACGCTCATTGTTTATTTCTTTAATAAAGCCGCGATTGGCTGGCAAATGCAGATGGCGATGATGTTAATTCCTGCCTTTATCTATGGCTTTCTTTTTTCAAAAAGAGACTTTCCCGTTACAGAGCGCGTAGCAAGCGGCGTTTCGACCGCAGAAATGTATCGGTCGCTGGGCAAACCGCTGTTTATCTTTATGCTGATCTGTATGTTTGGCACCGCTATTACCGAATTGTTTACCGGCCAGTGGATCGATATTTTGTTAAGAAATGTGACAGATAATGCCCTGCTGGTATTAACCGTTTCAACCGGCGTTATGGTGATCGGCCGTGCCTTCGCCGGCCCTATTGTGGAGAAACTTGCACCTCAGGGTGTGTTGCTCATGTCGGCCATTGTAGCCACGGTTGGCCTCTATCTTTTAGGCAATTCGAGCGGCAATACGATATTTATCGGCGCACTCATATTTGGTGCAGGTGTTTGTTATTTCTGGCCCACGATGCTGGGGTTTGTTGCAGAATATTTACCCAAAACCGGGGCCGTGGGGCTGAACCTTATGGGTGGCGCCGGCATGTTCGCCGTATCTGTTTACATGATGTTTATGGGTGGATTTTACGATCGCGTGATTGCTGAAAAACTACCTGCCGGCGCTGATCTGAAACTGTATAATTCAGCCGAAGCTACACCCGATATGAAGCTGGCCCTGGCTGAAGCCAACAAAGCTGCCGGGCCGGAAATCATCAACACAACCCTGATTATTCCTGTTATTTTAATCGCAGCATTTATTGGCCTTAATTTATATATGCGCCAAAGACAACGGGCAACTATTTAATCAATCGAATATAAAACATGAAACCATCTATTCGACTTCAACTTTCCTCCATGATGTTTCTGGAGTTTTTCATCTGGGGGGCGTGGTTTGTAACACTTGGCACCTATTTGGGCACCAACCTCAACGCTAACGGCCTCGAAACGGCCAATATATTTTCCAGCCAGTCCTGGGGCGCCATTATCGCCCCGTTTATCATTGGCCTCATCGCAGACAGGTTTTTCAACGCAGAAAAAATTCTGGGCGTGCTACACCTCATCGGCGCTGTTTTAATGTATATGATGTATCAATCAGAAACCGCTGGTTCATTTTATCCCTACGCCTTAGGTTATATGATCGCTTATATGCCAACGCTGGCGCTGGTGAATTCGGTGTCCTTCCGGCAAATACAAAACCCGGAGAAGCAATTTCCTTCAATCCGTATTTTCGGCACCATTGGCTGGATCATAGCCGGGCTTACCATCAGCTACGTTTTTCATTGGGATAATGAGCAAAACAATACCTCAACAGATAGCTTAAGAAATACATTCTTAATGGCATCGGCAGCATCACTGGTTTTGGGGCTGCTCAGTTTTACGCTTCCCAAAACGCCTCCGAAAAAAGCGGGCGGCGGGGCGTCCTTAACTCAAATTTTGGGACTCGATGCGCTACAGCTTTTAAAAAACAAAAACTTCCTGATCTTTTTTATCTCATCCATCCTCATCTGTATCCCGCTGGCGTTTTATTATCAAAATGCCAACCCTTTTCTCACAGGCATTGGACTAGAAAATCCAACGGGAAAAATGACGATTGGACAAATGTCTGAGGTATTTTTTCTTTTGCTATTGCCGGTTTTTTTCAGGAGATTTGGATTTAAGAACACGATTCTTGTCGGCATGCTGGCCTGGGCCATCCGCTACCTTTTATTTGCTTATGGCAACGCCGGCGAATTGGCGTTTATGCTGATCATTGGCATTGCGCTGCATGGCATTTGTTATGATTTCTTTTTTGTTGCCGGCCAGATTTATACGGATGGAAAAGCCGGCGAAAAATATAAAAGTTCTGCACAGGGATTAATTACTTTGGCCACTTACGGCGTCGGACAATTAATCGGGTTTTGGATCGCCGGTTTTGTAACGGAGCATTATAAATCGGTTCAAAATTCAGACAGTTACTGGCATAATGTGTGGCTGGTACCCGCGGGCATTGCGGCGGTGGTTTGCTTTCTATTCGCCGTGGTTTTTAAAAACGATAAAACAAAAACAGTAGATGCAAAATAGAAGAAACATGATCAAAACGCTTGCCGCCGGCTCTCTGGCTGCAGGCCTTTCGCCATTAAGCAGCATGGCGGCCAATCAAACACAAATGGATAAACTAAAAGGAAATATCAATCACAGCGTTTGCCAGTGGACCTTCGGCAAAGTGCCCCTGGAAGAATTATGTACGGTCGTTAAAAAAATGGGCCTGTCGGCTATTGACCTGTTAGGGCCCAAAGACTGGCCTACGATTCAAAAGCATGGCATCACCTGCAGCATGTGTTATATTCCCGGCAAAGTGAGCCTGGTAGATGGGTTTGCAGGCAAAGCCTTTCACGATTCGCTGGTGAAGGATTATGAAGAAGGCATCCCGCTGGTGGCAAAAGCCGGTTATAAAAATCTGATTTGTTTCAGCGGCAACCGGCGCGGCATGGATGATGAGACGGGACTCAACAACTGCGTTGAGGGCCTGAAAAGAATACTTCCACTGGCCGAGAAACATGGTGTGGTGCTGGTAATGGAATTGCTAAACAGCAAAGTTGATCACAAAGACTATATGTGCGACCACACGGCCTGGGGCGTGGAACTTTGCAAAAGGCTGGGCAGTGAAAACTTCAAACTGCTTTATGACATTTATCATATGCAGGTTGACGAAGGCAACGTCATCGCCAATATCAAAGCGAACCACCAGTATATTGCACATTACCATACCGCCGGCGTACCCGGCAGGCATGAACTCAACGACCAGCAGGAGCTTTATTACCCGGCGATCATGCAAGCTATTGTCGATACCGGGTTTAAAGGGCATGTGGCGCAGGAATTTATTCCTACCGGAAAAACCGATGCTGATAGGTTTAAAGCGCTCGAAGCGGCCGTGCGGGTTTGCGATGTTTAACCCTGAAGCATGATTACAAAAACGATTACGTATTAGCTAACAAATCACCTTTCACCACATTAAAAGTATCAAAATGGACAGAAAACACTTTCTCAAGATAAGCAGCGGCGCGGCTTTGGGCATGATGTTGACTTCATGCGCCGGAGGCAGGGCGGCTGCTAATAAAGGGACAATCAAGAACCTGGGCATTCAACTCTACTCTTTAAGAGACGACCTGCCCAAAGATTCCAAAGGCATTTTAAAGCAACTGGCGGGCTTCGGTTACAAAGAAATCGAAAGCTACGAAGGCAAAGATGGCATGTTCTGGGGCATGAAAAACACAGACTTTAAAAAATACATGGACAGCCTCGGCATGAAAATCACCAGCAGCCATTGCGACTATACCAAAGATTTTGAACGGAAAGCGGCAGAGGCGGGCGAAATCGGTATGTCTTATTTAATCTCTCCCTGGGTGGGTAAACAGCGCCGGCTCGATGATTATAAAAAAATAGCCGAAGGCTTTAACAAGGCGGGCGAAATTTGCCGTAAAAACGGGTTACGCTTCGCTTATCACAATCATGATTATTCTTTCAAACTTCAGGATGGGGCTTTCCCGCAGGATATTATGATGACGAACGCGGATCCCGCTTTGGTCGATTTTGAAATGGATATGTACTGGGTGGTAACTGCGGGCGAAGACCCGGTGGAATGGATGAAAAAATACCGCTGGCGTTTTAAACTATGCCATATCAAAGACCGAAAAAAAGATGCGCGCGTAAGAGCCGGCGAAGAAAACCAAAGCTGTATCGTAGGCAAAGGCTCGATCGATTATAAATCGATTTTGGCACAGGCCAAAAACTTAGGCATGCAGCATTATATATTAGAGCAGGAAGCGTATGAAAAAGAACCCATCCAATGCGTGAAAGAAGGCGCTGCCTATCTCAATCAATTGGTATTCTAAAGCAACGATTTCAACCTTACTCATAAAAAAAGATGTAGCGTATATTTTGGCTACATCTTTTTTTTACTAAACGTTTGTCTGATTATTTCAGCGCTTTGATAATTTCAATAAAGTCGAGCGCGACTAAAGATGCGCCACCCACTAAACCTCCATCTACATCGGGGCATGCAAAAATTTCCTTTGCGTTATTGGCTTTTACACTGCCTCCATATAAAATAGAAATTTCATCGGCTACTTCCGCACCGTATTGGCTGGCCAAAACAGAGCGCAGGTGTGCATGCATTTCCTGGGCCTGCTCGGTCGAAGCTGTTTTACCGGTTCCAATGGCCCAAATGGGCTCGTAAGCGATGACCACTTTTTTGATTTCGTCGGCAGATAAATGGAACAAAGATTCTTTTAACTGCGTTTCAACAAATGAGTTTTGCGTATTCGCTTCGCGGATGTCTAAGGGCTCTCCGCAGCAGAAGATCGGTGTAATATTTTTTTCCAGCAACAGGTTGAGTTTCTCTGCCAACATCTGATTGCTTTCTTTAAAATATTCCCTTCTTTCGCTATGGCCGATGATGCAATGCTTGATATTGATCGAATCCAACATATCTACCGACACCTCGCCGGTATAAGCGCCCGATTTTTTATTGCTGCAATTTTGAGCGGCAATGAAATAATTTTTCAGGGAAGTCGTCTTTTCCTTTGCCATAATGAGGTAAGGGAAAGGAACCGCGAATATCACTTCGTGGTGCACTTTGCTTCCCAGGTCGTTTTCCAAAATATCGCCCAAAAGTTGTTGTCCTTCCAAGTAAGTCAAATTCATTTTCCAGTTTGCTGCTGCAATTTGTTTTCTCATTTTTTATTGTGTTTATTGAATTTATTATAAATATCTGTCAGCACTTGTTTCTCTGACGCTGTTAATACGGCTCCCTTCAATTGTTTCCAGGCATCTGCATCGCGTAATGCTTTTTCTAAGTCGTAAGTGGCAAACTTATACTTTTTTATTATTTTTTCTGGCTCATCCGTCACACGAAATTGAGATAGTTCCGGAAATTCCGCTTCCCGAAAAGACTCAAATCCCCAGCTAAACGCGGGAATATATTTCGGCGTAAGTTCATTACCAAAAACATGCGCACTCACACCCACGATGGTTCCCGTATTTATCGATGTGTTGATGGCAGTTCTGCTAAAATCGCCCATCACCACGCCGCTTTTTTTGCCCGACATAAACATCGTATCGCCTAAATGGTGATGAATATAGCCCACATTATTTTTCATGTTGCTACAGGAGGTGCCGGCTCCAAGATTACACCATTCGCCAATGACCGAATCGCCCAAATACCCGTCATGTGCTTTATTAGAGTTAGCAAAAAATATGGAATTTTTAATTTCCCCGCCAACCACACAATGAGGCCCGATCGTTGTGGCGCCATAAATTTTAGCGCCCATTTTTACAGTTGCCTTTTCCCCGATGAAGACTGGGCCCCGAATGCAAGTACCCTCCATCACCAATGCATCTTTTGCAATATAAACCGGCCCTTCATCCGCATTGATAAAGCAATGCCTAACCACGGCGCCTTTCTCTATAAAAATATCCTGCGGCCTGCTCACGCCGTTCGATTGCTCAATCGCACTAAAATCGTTATGCTGAACCAGTAAATCAATATCGAATAAAAGCGCGTTTTTATTCAGGCTACACAGCCATGGCGCAAACTCCATCCTGGCGGCGTCTTTAGCGACTATCTGCCTTTTAGCCGGCGCGGGCTTGCCATTGTTATCAATATACTTTTTTGTAATGAACCGCACCAGGGGTATTTCGTCCTCAGATACCAGCGCCTCGCCCTGCTTTAATTCTTTAATCTGGGCGATTAATTCCCTGGACGGCAGTAAATCGCATCGAACCAGATACACCTGCGCAGCGCCATCCAATTCTTCCCAAGAAATAACAGGGCCCGGATCAGGTAAAAGGCTTTCCCCCTTCAAATCAAAAGATTTTAATCCGAGGCTACGTTCCCATTTTTCACGATTTGTCAGCGCGCCAATCCTGAAATCCTGCAGCCGCCTCGTTAATGAAAACGGGTATAATTGCCAAATATTGCAACCGGACTGCGTAAATATAAGCTGCTTCATAACTACGGCGAAAGATAGGACAAAAGGATGTGAAGATGAAAACCAAGTTAGGAGAAGGACGAACCGGCTTTTTTACAAAACTGCAGTGTCATCAATAAAAAAACCCTGCCGGAGCAAGGTTTTAATAACTTATCAATTTCTTGTTGAAACTTATTTTTTGGCGTATTTCCTTTTGAACTTGTCGATACGTCCTGCAGTGTCAACCAGCATATTTTTACCGGTAAAGAAAGGGTGAGAAGTGCTTGAAATCTCCAATTTAATTACAGGATACTCGTTGCCATCTTCCCATTTGATGGTTTCTTTGGAATTGGCAGTCGACTTGCCCAGAAAAGCATCACCATTACTCATGTCTTTGAAAACCACGAAACGGTAATTTTCAGGATGGATACCTTGCTTCATAACTTTATGATTTTTAAGGTTGTACGGATTTTGCCGTACCGGTTATAAATTAATTTTAGCCTGAAGGCCTGCTTCAGAGAGGTGCAAAGTTAAGAGAATTACTGGTAAAAAGCGAAAATTATCAGCTTCTCATGTTTTCGATCTGTAGCGGGATGTCTAAATCCCAACTTTTAGAGGCCTGGATTACCGCCTGCAAATCGTCTATTTTTTTGCCGGTTACGCGCACAAGATCGTCGTTGATGGAAGCCTGCACCTTCAATCCGGCATCTTTAATCTGCTTCACTATCTTTTTTGCATCTTCCTGTTTCAGGCCATTTCTTACAGAAATTTCTTTTTTCCAGGCTTTCCCGATCATGCTGCCTTCTTTGCTCAGATCAAACGCTTCGGGGGCGATGCCCTGTTTGTGAGCGCGGTTCACCAACACGTCGATCAGCTGCTTCATCTTCATATCATCTTCCGTTTCTACCTTCAACAGATAATTTTTCTTATCCAGATCTATCACCAGGTGCGACCCTTTAAAATCAAAACGGTTGGCAATTTCTTTTGAAACTACGTTCACAGCGTTATCGAGCGCCTGCGCATCTACCTTACTTACAAAATCGAATGATGGCATAAATATTTGCTTTCAATTTAAAAATAAAACCGACGCTCAAAGATAGTATACAATCTGCGTGAAAATGCAGGCAGAGCGCTAAATTTGAAGCAGCAAGATAATTATGGATACCTATATTGATTTTCGTTCGGACACCGTCACCCGGCCATCAGCGGCCATGCTAGAAGCGATGCAACAGGCGCGCGTGGGCGATGATGTTTTTGGAGAAGACCCCACTGTCAATGAACTGGAGCAATTGGCGGCGGGTATGTTTGGCAAAGCGGCGGCTTTGTTTTGCCCCAGCGGCACGATGACCAACCAGATTGCGATCAAGTGCCACACCCAACCGGGAGATGAGGTTATTTGCGATGCAGATGCGCATATTTATCAATATGAGGGCGGCGGCATTGCGTTTAATTCAGGGTGCTCGGTAAAATTATTACCCGGCGATCGCGGCCGTATCAGTGCCGAGCAGGTGCAGGAAGCCATCCAGCCGGATGATGTGCATCGCGCCAGCACCAGCCTCGTATGCATTGAGAATACCAGCAACCGGGGCGGCGGCAGTTGTTATGACATTACCGCGCTTGAAGCAATAAAAGAAACTTGCACAGCGAATCACCTGGCCTTTCACCTCGATGGCGCCAGGTTGTTTAATGCCCTGATAGCAAAACAACAAACGCCACAACAATATGGCAACCTGTTTGACAGCATTTCGATATGCCTGTCTAAAAGCCTCGGATGCCCGGTGGGCAGCCTTTTGCTGGGCCCGGCAGATTTTATAAAAAAAGCGCGGCGGATCCGAAAAGTTTTTGGGGGCGGCATGCGGCAGGCCGGCTATCTGGCGGCCGCAGGAATTTTTGCCTTGCAAAATAATATCCAAAGGCTACAGCAGGACCATATCCGCGCAAAAGCGATTGCTGAGGCATTGCAGGGATCAACGTATGTAAAGCAGGTATTACCGGTTGAAACGAATATTATTATTTTTGAAACACAGGGGCTGAGCGCCCACGAACTTGTGGCGCAACTTGAAGCGGATCGTATCCTCGCCTATGCCATTGCTCCGCAGAAAGTCAGGCTGGTACTACATTTGGATATCACAGATGAAATGGTTGACAGAACTATTCATAGTATCAAAAACCTGAAATGACACGGCTTTTAGCCTTTCGCTAATTTGCGCTTATCTTAGTGCCTCTTATTATCATCTCTTTTAATTTGAATTTATATGTTGCCAACAATCAACCCAACCAAAACCAAAGCCTGGAAACAGTTATTAAAACATGCCGAAGAAGCCAAAGGATGGAGTATGCGCCGGCTTTTCTCCGAAGATCATCAACGCGCCGCAACCTTCTCCCTACAGCACGGCGATATTTATTTTGATTTTTCAAAAAACCTGATCAGCGATTATACGCTGCAACAACTGTTGCAACTGGCCGCGCAAACAGAAGTGACCAAAGGCATCAGGGCTATGTTTGGCGGTGCAGCTATTAACCAGACCGAAAACAGATCCGTGCTGCATGTGGCATTGCGCAATTTCAGCGGCAAGCCGGTTAAAAGTGGCGGCAAAGACGTGATGCCTGAAGTAAAAGCCGTACAAAAAAAGATGCGCGCATTTTGCGAAGCGGTTCACGCGGGCAAGCATGTCGGCTACACCGGTAAGAAAATTAAATCCATTGTAAACATCGGCATCGGCGGCAGCGACCTTGGGCCGCTGATGGTGACCGAAGCGCTGAAACCTTACACTGTTAAAGGCATCGAAGCACACTTCGTATCAAATGTGGACGGCACCCATATCGCCGAAACCTTAAAAAAAATCAATCCTGAAACAACGCTGTTTTTGATTGCTTCCAAAACCTTTACCACGCAGGAAACCATGACCAACGCGCACACCGCGCGCGACTGGTTCCTGAGAAAGGCCAAAGATGAAAAGCATGTCGCCAAACACTTTGTAGCATTGAGCACCAACGGCGACGCGGTAAAAAAATTCGGCATTGACCCCAACAATATGTTTGAGTTCTGGGACTGGGTAGGTGGCCGCTATTCACTGTGGAGCGCTATCGGCTTATCGATTGCGCTTACTATCGGTTATGATAATTTTGAAGCGCTGCTCAAAGGCGCCCATGATGCGGATGAACATTTTAAAAACAAAAAGTTTGAAAAAAACATTCCGGTGATTATGGCGCTCGTAGGCCTTTGGAATACGACATTTTTGGGGGCGCAATCGGAAGCCATCCTGCCCTACGACCAATACCTGCACCGCTTCGCCGCTTATTTTCAGCAAGGCAATATGGAAAGCAATGGCAAAAGCATCGACAGAAACGGCAAAAAAGTCACCTACCAAACGGGGCCGATTATTTGGGGCGAACCGGGCACCAACGGCCAGCACGCTTTTTACCAATTAATCCACCAAGGAACAGAACTGATACCCTGCGACTTTATCGCGCCGGCGCAAACGCATAACCCAATCGGCGACCATCACGCCAAACTGCTCAGCAATTTTTTTGCACAAACCGAAGCGTTGATGAACGGAAAGAACCTCGCTGAGGTGAAAGCCGAATTGAAGCATCAGGGAATGGACAAAGCCGCCATCAACAAGCTGGCGCCTTTCAAAGTGTTTGAAGGTAATCGGCCTACCAATTCTTTCCTTATTAAAAAAATAACGCCGTTCACCCTGGGGCAATTGATTGCTTTCTATGAACACAAGATTTTTGTACAGGGCATTCTATTCAACATCTTCAGCTTCGACCAATGGGGTGTGGAGCTCGGCAAGCAATTAGCCAACAAAATATTGCCTGAGCTGGAAAGCGATGCAGCTGTTACCAGCCACGACAGCAGCACCAATTCGCTGATCAACCTGTTCAAAAAAATGAGAAAGGGATAGTTGCCCCAATCGCGCAGCTGGAATTAAATATATTCTTGTTGAATAAGAATCTTAAGCTGATTACAAAAAACTTCAACAGTTCTGTGTAATCAGCTTTTTTTTTGCATCATGCCTCAAAACAGAGGTATATGAAATCATTACTGATTTGCGTTTCGCTTATCATTGCCGGCACCTTATGTTGGGCCCAAGCGCCCCGACTGAAGCTTGAAATGCAGCCTGCGCCGCGAAACTTAGGAGATTTGCTGGACACCAGTCAGATGTACCATTCATCTCTGGGCTATGTGGCAAAATTAAAACAGGATCATATGCCCTGTATCCTTCCCTATCCGCCAGCAACGCCCATTCCAGGCGCACATAAGGCAAAAAACTTACCGAACCAAATACCCAATGCCTGGCGTGACAAACCCTTAAAAAAAAGTGCCAACGGACTATTCGACTTAAAAAATAAAAAGCCAATGTTTAACTACCGCCACCGCGATAGCGCTTTAAAGCGGCCCCCATTGCTATATCCGGCTCCGCCGCCTCATGAAAAATATGGAAGGTGACCGGCGGTCAATGATATGGTTTTAATTGCTCCGCTAGTATTTGCACGCCTTCGCCCGCAGGTTTTTCAATAAGCGTGAGATGGGGCATACTTCTCAGGTAGGGTATCTTTTTATCCACCACAAACTTAGGATGGTGAGGCGGCACCAAATCTACCAGGCCGGCCGCGGGATACACTACAAGCGAAGTACCCACCACCACAAAGATGTCTGCCTCCATCACCAATTGCGCCGCAGGCTCAATCATCGGAACGGCTTCGCCAAACCACACAATAGCGGGCCGCAACTGGCCGCCATCCGGCGCTTTATCGCCCAATTTTATATCCGTTTGAATATCATAACAAGGCGCGTAAGATTTTTCGCTACGCATTTTAAATATTTCGCCGTGCAGATGAAGCACCTTTGAGGAGCCTGCACGTTCATGCAGGTTATCAATGTTCTGGGTAATAATTGTTACGTCAAAAAATTGTTCTAAGGCAGCCAGCCCGATATGCCCGGCATTAGGCGCGGCGTCCAGCGCCTGCTTTCTTCTCATATTATAGAAATCGAGCACCAGCGCGGGATTTCGCTTCCATCCCTCGGGCGACGCCACCTCAGTAACATCGTAACCTTCCCAAAGGCCGTCGCCATCCCGA